>PNKW01000004.1 GCA_013822695.1 Erythrobacter sp.
TGAGCGAGGATTTCGCATCGCGGATGCGATGCGGAAAACAAGGACTCCAATCATTTCTCTACTGAAATGATTGGAAAAAATACAGTACTGAAAAACAACGCGAAAGTGCTTCGCGCCTAACAAAAGTCATAGTACCTTATGCGTCGAGCGGGGACGGAGTGCCAAGCTTGCGAAAGGTGCTCCGGCCACCGCTCCCACACTGATGGAGAGAGGAGCCCCTGCATGACTTATGTGTCTGCCAATCGCCGTCCCAACGCCGTCGCGCTCGCCGGAGCGCTCGGCATTCCGGGGGCCGTCGGCGCCCTGCTGGTCGTCGGCCTTGCGGTGACGGTGACGACCGTCCCCACCCGGCCTAACCCCACGGCGACCCCGATCGCGGAAATCCCGCTGCCCCCGCCCCCGCCGCCGACCCCGACGCCGGAAACCCCGCGCGACGCCAGGACACCGTCCAACCCGACCGAGACCATCCCGACCCCGATGCCGCCTACCCCCTTGCCCGTCGACCTCGGCCGGGGGGAACCAGTGGGCACGGGCCTCGGCACCGGAAGCGACGCTCGAGTCGAATCCGATTATCACAACATCCCGGATTTCCCTCCGAGCGCCTCGCTCTATGATCCGGTCGGCGCCAAGCCCAAGGGCAATCCCGGCAAGTGGGTCACCAATGACGACTACCGCCCGCGCTGGGTTGCCGAGGAGCTTTCGGGCACCGCGCGCTTCACGCTCCAGATCGACGCGCGCGGCAAGGTGACGGGGTGCACCATCACCCGTTCGACCGGCCATGCCGCGCTCGACACGGCGACCTGCGACCTCGTCAGCAAGCGCGCGCGCTTCGATGCGGCGCGTGACGGCAATGGCAAGCCGGTTGCGGGGACCTATTCCAACTCGGTGCGGTGGAGCATCCCGGAGTAGGATTTCAGACGCCGGGGAGGGTTACCCCCTAGCCCTCTCCGGCGGTCTCTTTGATCTGTTCCACGGGGGCCTTGCCGTCCGGCGCAGGCACCGTCCAGATCAGCACATTGATCACCGCGATCACCGCCAGCAGCACCATCAGCGCGGGGTTCTTCGCCTCGCCCGTGCGGCGCCACAGCACGAAGGCCCCCGCCACCAGCGCAAAGGCGGCAAGCATCACGATGGCGAGCACGATGTCAGTCATGGCGAGGTGATCATCCTTGACGGGGACAATTAAGCGTCACACCCTTTGCACACACGCCCGCTAGCTTTGGGCTATCGCGGCACAGTGCCGCATGAGGGAGGCTATGATGGGAATTTTCAGTTCGATCAAGAATGCGATCTGGGGCGAGAAAAAGGAAGAAGCCAAGCCCGCCGCAGCGCCGGCGCCCGCTGCCGCCCCCACCCCTGCTCCCGTCGCCCCGGCCGAGCCTGAGCCGCTCACCGAAGCACAGATGCATGCCCATATTGCCGCCCTGCCCGATGCCGACAAGTTCAACTGGCAGACCTCGATCGTCGATCTGATGAAGATGGTCGGCCTCGATCCCTCCTTCGCCAACCGCAAGGAACTGGCGGGCGAGCTTGGCATCGAAGGCTATGAAGGCACCGCCGAGCAGAACATCGCGCTCCACCATGCGGTGATGAACCTGCTGGCGCTTGAGGGCGGCAAGGTCGGCGGGATGCTCGCCGACTGAGCGCCCCCGGCGCGCATTGACTTGGGCCAAGCGCGCCGCCTACCTTGCGGGCATGAGAGAGAGCACCGCCACGATCACCCGCCGCCAGACCCTTGCGGGTCTGGGGGCCGCTTCCACCATCGCCCTGCTGCCAGCCTGCGCCGCGAAGCCCGCGCCGGCCACCGCCAGCACCGTGCCGAGCACCTCGCTAAAGGGCCTTGCGCCCGACGCGGCGCTCGAGCGGGTCGCCTATGCCATGCTCGCCCACGAGCCGGGCCGCGCCACCGGGCTCGGGGTCGATGTCGGCGAATATGCCGGGTGGCGATCGACCTTCGGCACCGGCGGGGCTGAGGGCCGCGCGGCCTATGCGGCGACGATCAAGGAGCTGGTCGCCGAAGTGCAGGCCTACCCCAAGGACGGCCTCACCAGCGACCAGCTGATCGGCTTCGAGGTGGTCGAAACCGCCTTCACCCGCGCATTGGAGGGCATGGCGCTCTCCTATGGGGACGTCGCGGTCGGCAGCTGGCGCAATGCGCCCTATGTCGTGATCCAGAACGTGGGCGGCTATATCGATCTGCCGCGCCATTTCGGCTCGGGCCAGCCGCTCAACACCGCGGATGACATCGGCCCCTACATGAGCCGCCTCGCCGAAGTCCCCGCGCTGATGGACGGCGAGCTTGACCGCATCAGGGATGCGCGCGGGCAAGGCGTGGTGCCGCCCGATTTCCTGCTCGACAAGGCGATCCGGCAGATGGAAGCCGCCGTCGCCAGCGCGGGCGAGAGCTATGCCGCGCCGCTCACCGCCTCGAAAATCTCAGGCAGCGAGAAGGCCGCGCAGCAGGCGGTGCGCATCGCGGCCTCGGGCATTGTCCCCGCGCTCGAGCGCCAGCTTGCAGAACTGAAGGTGCAGCGCGCCGGGGCCAGGGACAAGGCCGGCATGTGGGCACAGCCAGGGGGCGAGGAATATTACGCCTGGGCGCTCCGGGCCTCGACCACCACGAAGCTCACCCCCGACGAGATCCACCGGCAGGGCCTCGACGAATTGCGGACGCTCCACGCCCGGATGGACCCGATCCTCAAGGAGATCGGCTATACCGAAGGCTCGGTCGGCGCCCGCATGCGCGCGCTTTCGGCCGATCCGCGCTACCACTTTGCCGAGGGCGACAAGGGCCGCGAGGAGATCTTCGCCTTCATCAACGAACGGCTCGGCTGGATCAGGTCGCAGATGCCGCGCGCCTTCAACCAGCTGGTCGATCCGAGGATGGAAGTCCGGCGCCTGCCGCTGGTCGAAGAGCCCGGCGCGCCCGGCGCCTATGGCGGGGCGGGCAGCAAGGACGGCAGTATCCCGGGCCGGTTCTGGATCAACCTCAGAACCACCGATCTCCACCGCAAATACGACCTTGCCGACCTCACCTTCCACGAGAGCATCCCCGGCCACGTGTGGGAGGGCGAGTTCTCCAACCGCCTGCCGCTGATCCGCTCGATTCTTGCCTTCAACGCCTTCTCCGAAGGCTGGGCGCTCTATGCCGAACAGCTGGCGGACGAGCTCGGGGCCTATGACGAGTTCAAGGTCGGGCGGCTGGGATACCTCCAGTCCCTCGCCTTCCGCGCCTGCCGTCTGGTGGTCGACACCGGCATGCACCACAAACGCTGGACGCGCGAACAGGGGCGCCAGTTCTTCGTCGAGGAGAACGGCTCGAAGGTCGAGGAGGTCGCCTCCGAGGTCGATCGCTATTGCTCCTGGCCGGGGCAGGCCTGCGGCTACAAGATCGGCCACTCCGAGATCGTGAAGAACCGCGCCCGGGCGCAGGCCGAGCTCGGGTCGAAATACGACCTCAAGGGCTTCAACACCGCCGTGGTGCTGGGCGGCAACGCGCCGCTCTCGGTGATGGCGAACACCGTGTCGCGGTATATCGCGGGGGCGAAGGCATGAAGCGCGCAGGCACGGCTGCGGCGCTGGCCCTCGCCGCGCTCGCCGCGCCGGCCCAGGCCGGATTCCCGGTCGAAAGCGAGGAGACCTGCCCGGTCGGCGGCGAGAAATTCACCTACACCACCACGGGCAGCTACACGATCTTCGGCCAGCGGCCCGACGGCAAGCCCTATGGCAGCTGGATGTTCCCGCTCGCCATACCCGAATGCCCGTCGAACGCGCTGGTGGTCTACCGCGAGTTCAAGCCCGAAGAGATCCCCGCGCTAACCGCGCTGGTCGCCTCGCCCGAATATCAGGCGCTGCGCTCGGAGACGCAATATTTCCGCGCATCCTGGCTGGCGGCGCGGATGGAGCCCAGCGATCCCCAGCGCGCAGTCTTCCTGCTGCTGCAAGCGACCTGGGAGGTGGACTGGGCGCCCGAGACCAAGACCCGCTACCAGCGCGCCTTTGCCGAAGCGGCGGAGAAAATCGCGCCCGATGCGGGCGATCTCGACACCCTGTTCCTGCGCTTCCGCCTCGCCAACGCGCGGCGCGAGCTTGGCGAGTTCGATGCCGCACGCGCGGCGCTGGACAGCCTGCCGCTCGCCGCGCTCGATGTCACTGTGCCGACCGACGAGACGGTTCCTTACGAACAGCGCCGAGACGCCGAAAGCCGCCGCTTCCTGCACAGCCAGATCGCGATGATGCGCAAAGCAATCACAGCGGGTGACACCTCGTCGGAACCGGTGGATCTGATGGACCCGGATTTTCTGGCCGGGCGGTGCGCGGACCTGATCGAGGAAGATCCCTCTGCACCCTTGCCCGACCACTGCAATGACCCTGCGATCCGCAAGGCCGCTGAGGAGTTTGTCAGACGGCGCCGCTCTGCCGACTTCGGAGACGAGATGCCGAAGGACGCCGACAGCGCCGCCGCCGCCGCCGAAGACGCCGGGGAGGACTGACTCCTCGCACGAAGGCAGCAATCCCCGCGCACCGCAGCGCGTTGCAAACCGTCGGGCTGACCCCATCTTGCAATGCGCAGCGCGCAGGAGGGCCGCATGGAAACACTCGGACAAGACCTAGAGACCATGCGCCGCGTGCCGCTCGCGCAGAGCCATGTCGACGCGATCTGCGCCATCGGGGGGGAGAAGTTCTATCCCGCAGGCTCGATCGTCATGGACATCGGCGAGCCGATGGACCGCTTTGTCTACATCCTCGAAGGCGAGATCGAGGTGGTGAACCCCTATACCGGCGAACGCCTGCTGCCCTCTGCCTTGGGCCCGACGCAGTTCATGGGCGAGATCGCTTTCCTCAACCGCGGCACCAATTACCTCAGGATGCGCGCGAGCCTTGAAACCCGCGTGATCGAGGCCCCGCGCGCCGGCGTGCTCGAGCTGATGAGCCGCATCCCCGAGCTCTCCGACCATCTCATCACCGTCTTCGCCGCGCGCCGCCGCAAGCAGTTCGAGCTCGGCAATGCCGCGGTCAAAGTGGTGGGCGCGGACCGCGATGCGGGCGTGCAGGCGGTCGAGCGGTTCCTCTCGCGCAACCGCATCCCGTTCAAGAGCTTCGATCTCGATGCCAAGGATGAACAGAGCGTAGAGGTGTGCAGCCTGATCGGTCACGAACCGGCGGTGCTGCTGGGCAACGGCACCCGGCTCGCAGACCCCACCCCGCGCAAGGTGGCGCAATATCTGGGGCTCGATCTCGATATCTGCTCGCGCCGGACTTACGACCTCGTGATCGTCGGCGGCGGCCCTGCCGGGGTGGCGGCGGCGGTCTATGCGGGGAGCGAGGGGATCGAGGCGCTGGTCGTCGAGGACACCGCGGTCGGCGGGCAGGCGGGCACGTCGAGCCGGATCGAGAACTACATGGGCTTTCCCACCGGCATCAGCGGCACCGACCTCACGTGGCGGGGCCAGGTGCAGGCGATGAAGTTCGGCACGCGCTTTGTGATGCCGCGCCGGGTCGAGGCGATGAGCCGCCGCGCGGACGGGGCCTATTGCCTGACCCTCGACGACGACGACGAGCTGTGCGCCCGCGCGGTGCTGGTCGCGACCGGGGTGCAATACCGCCGCCTGCCGCTCGACCATCTGGAAGAGCTGGAAGGTGCCGGGATCTTCTACTCGGCGACCGAGATGGAGGCCCGGTTCTGTTCGAATACCGAAGCGGTGGTGATCGGCGGGGGCAATTCGGCGGGGCAGGCGGCGATGTTCCTCAGCCGCGCGGCTTCGCACGTGCATCTGGTGGTGCGCTCGGGCAGCCTTGCGGCCTCGATGTCGAGCTACCTCTCGCAGCGGTTGGAGGCCGATCCGCGGGTCACCATCCACTACCATTCCGAAGTCACCGCGCTGCACGGCGAGACGTGGCTTGAGGGGCTGACGCTCAAGACCGGCGACGCCGAACGCCGGATCGATACCCGCGCGCTGTTCATCATGATCGGCGCCGCGCCCAATACCGGCTGGCTCTCGGGGCTGGCACAGACCGACGCCAAGGGCTTCGTGCTGACCGGTGCGGCGGCGGGGCAGGCAGATGACTACGCCACCACCGCGCCCGGCATCTTCGCGGTCGGCGATGTGCGCGCAGGCTCGGTCAAGCGCGTCGCAAGCGCAGTGGGCGAGGGTTCCGTGGTGGTGAGCCGGATCTGGCAATATCTCGAGGACACGCGGCCCTGACCGGGGCAACGGCCCATCGCATTTCCCTGAACAAGCCTCTGGCATTGCGATAAAAGCTCGATATGCTGCAGCTCGTCACACGGCCATCGCAGAGGCCGGATGAGGGATGCCTGCCCATGATTTCCGCATTGTTCCGCCTCGCCGCCGCCATCCTTGCGCTCGGCGCACTCACCACGCCCGCCGCGGCCGAATGGTACGAGGCCTCCTCGGAACACTTCGTCATCTATGCCGACGACAAGGCCGCCGACATCCGCAAGTTCTCCGAAAACCTCGAGCGCTACCACAGCGCGATGGTGTTCGTGACCGGGCGCAAGTCCGACACGCCCAGCCCCTCCAACCGCGTCGTGATCTATGTCGTGGGCGGCCAGCGGGCGATGCGCTCGCTCTCGGGCGACCGCAAGGTCGGCGGCTTCTACATCCCGCGCGCCGGGGGCAGCCGCGCTTTCGTGCAGGACATCCGCAACCAGCAGAACGGCTATCCCGATTTCTCGACCATCATCCTGCTGCACGAATATGCCCACCACTTCCTGCTGTCCTCCTCGCGCTTCGCCAAGCCGCGCTGGTATGACGAGGGGGCGGCCGAATTCTTCGCCTCGGCCAGCTTCGACATTGACGGCAGCGTCTGGGTCGGCCGCCCGGCACAGCACCGCGCGGGCGACCTTGCCTTTGCCGATCCGGTGCATGTGCGCGAATTGTTCGACCCGGCGCTCTACGAGCAGAAGAAGGTCAAGGGTTACGACACCTTCTACGGCAAGAGCTGGCTGCTGTTTCACTACCTCTTCTTCACCGAGGAACGCCGCAGCCAGGTCAACACCTATTTGGCGAACCTTGCCAATGGCATGGAACAGAAGGCCGCGGGCGAGGGCGCTTTTGGCGATCTCGACAGGCTCGAGAAGGACCTCAAGTCCTATCTGCGCCAGTCCCGCATGGCCGCGCTCAAGCTGTCGCCCGACAAGCTCTCGATCGCCCCCGTCACGCTGCGCAAGCTGACCGCGGGCGAAGGGGCGATGATGCCGCTCCAGATCCGCTCGCAGCGCGGGGTGGACGCAGAGGAAGCCGCGGTGCTTCTGGCCGAGGCGCGGGCGGTGGCGGCGAAGTATCCCGAGGATCCCGGCGTGCTCACCGCGCTTGCCGAGGCCGAGTTCGACGCGGGTAACGATGCGGAAGCGATTGCCGCCGCCGACAAGGCGATCGCGCTCGATCCGTCGCGCGCCAATGCCTATGTGCAGAAGGGCTATGCGCTGTTCCGGCAGGCGAGCAAGGCCGAGGGTGACGCGCGCAAGTCCGCCTTCAACGCCGCGATCAAGCCGTTCGTTGCGCTCAACGCGCTCGAGAACGATCACCCGCTACCGCTGATCTACTTCTACCGTGCGCAGGTCGCACGCGGCATGGCGCCGAACGAGAACGCGCGCGCGGCGCTGGAACGCGCGGCGGTGCTCGCGCCGTTCGATAAGAGCTTGCAGATTCAGGCCGGGATCATGCTGCTGGGCGAAGGCAATATCGCCTTCGCCCGCTCCATCCTCGCGCCGGTCGCGGCCAATCCCCATGGCGGCTGGGCAGCGGCGAAGGCCAAGCAACTGCTCGCAGTGATGGCCAATGCACCCGACGGCACCCCGCTCCAGCTCGGCAACCTGCCCGATCCAGTCGAGGTGCCCGAGGTCGAAGCCCCCGACCCCGCCTAGAGTCTGTTTCAGTAGGGTGGAGGCACCTGCACGGAGCCGCTTTTGGCCCAGCGCAAGGAGAGAGGAGGGAGCCATGCTCAAGCATAGTGACCGACGATCAACGCGGCGATGGGCCAAAAGCGGCCCGCCCCTCCGGGGTCGCGTCAGGAAGCCCGCTGGCTGCGTCGCGGCCCTTGCAGGGGCAAACCTGCCCCTGCTTCGCGCCACTCCTGTCCAGCGGACTTCCTGACGCGATGCAGGTGTTTCCACCCTACTGAAACAGACTCTAAGCCAGCGCGCGCGCCGTCCCCGCCCGCAGGGCGAGCGACGCGCGCGCTCCAGAGGTCAGCTCTTGTTGCCGCCCAGCATGCCCGAGGCCATGCCCATGATGTCGTCGATCGGATTGCCGTCACCATCGCGGTCGAGCATGCCCGAAAGCGCGGCGAGACCGCCTGCGCCCTGCAGCTTGCCAACCATATCGCCAAGGGCACCCTCGCCGCCGAACTGCGTCAGGATCGAACCCAGCGCACCCACGTCGAGCCCGGTCTTCTGCGCAGCGAGTTCGACGGTATCGCCAGGTTCGGCATGCGACTGACCGAGCGCGGCAAGCGCGGTTTCGGCCATTTTCGGATCGATCCCGACCTTCGCGGCCAGATCGGCAATCGAATCCGGCGACCCGGCGACCTGCTTCAAAATCGTATCCAACATGCTCATGCCATTTCTCCCTGCGAATCGATCATGAGTGTGGCGCAGGCGTGCGGCAATTCAAAGTAAAAGGCCCCGCTTACGGCCTTGGCGCCGGGCGGGGCCCCCCTCTCCAACTCGTGAGCGCGCCTCAGGCGGCGACGCTGGCGGGCGCGGCCTGGCGCACGCCTTCGTCAACATGGGCTTCGAACTGCGCGAAGTTGTCGATGAACAGCTGCACCAGCTTCCTGGCGGTCGCGTCATAATCGGCCGCATCGGCCCATGTGCTGCGCGGATCGAGGATCGTCTGGTCGATCCCGGCCTCGGCCAGCACCGGCACATGCACCGGCACTTCAAAGCCGAAATTGGGATCGCGGCGGAACTCGACCTCGTCCATCTTGCCGTCGAGCACCGCATTGAGCAGCGCGCGGGTCGCCTTGATCGGCATGCGGTGGCCGGTGCCATATTTGCCGCCGGTCCAGCCGGTGTTGACCAGCCAGCACTCCGCGCCGCCCTTGGCGATCCGCTCCTTCAAGAGGTTGCCATAGACCGAAGGGTGGCGCGGCATGAAGGCGGCGCCGAAGCAGGTGCTGAAGGTGGCTTCGGGCTCGGTCACGCCGATTTCGGTGCCTGCGACCTTGGCGGTGTAGCCGCTGAGGAAGTAGTACATCGCCTGATCGGCGGTCAGACGCGCGATCGGGGGCAGCACGCCGAAGGCATCGGCGGTCAGCATGATGACGTTCGACGGCGCGGGGCCGAGGTTCTTCTCGCTGGTGTTGGGGATGAACTCGATGGGGTAAGCGCCGCGGGTGTTCTCGGTCTTGCTGCCATCGGTGAAATCGAGCTCGCGCGTGGCCGGATCCATCGTCACGTTTTCGAGGATCGTGCCGAACATCTGCGTGGTGGCGAAGATCTCGGGCTCGCCCTCGGCCGAGAGGTTGATCATCTTGGCGTAGCAGCCGCCTTCGAAGTTGAAGACCGCGGTGTCCGACCAGCCGTGCTCGTCATCGCCAATGAGCGTGCGGCTGGCGTCAGCCGACAGGGTCGTCTTGCCGGTGCCCGACAGGCCGAAGAAGATCGCGCTCTTGCCGTCCGCGCCGATGTTGGCGCTGCAGTGCATCGGCATCACGCCCTGTGCGGGCAGCAAGTAATTCAGGATGCCGAACACGCCCTTCTTCATCTCGCCCGAATATTCGGTGTTGCCGATCAGGATCAGCTTCTCGGTGAAGCTCACCGCGATCACCGTGTCGCTGCGGCAGCCATGGCGTTCCGGGTCAGCCTTGAAGCTGGGCAGGTTGATGATGGTGTATTCGGGGGCGAAGCTCGCCAGTTCGTCGGCGGTCGGGCGCACCAGCAGCGTGCGGATGAAGAGGTTGTGCCAGGCCATCTGGTTGATGACGCGCACGTTCACCCGGTATTCCGGCTGCGAGCCGCCGAACAGGTCGGCGACATAGAGCTCATCCTGCCCTTCGAGTTCCTTGAGGAAATCGGCCTTCAGCGCGGCGAAATGCGCCTCGCTCATCGGCTGGTTGATCGTGCCCCAGTTGATCGTGTTCTCGGTCTCGGCATCGCGGACGATATACTTGTCCTTGACACTGCGCCCGGTGAAGCGGCCGGTATCGACCAGCAGTGCGCCATGCCTGGTCAGCTGGCCCTCGCCCTTCTTCAGCGCATGTTCGACCAGCGCCGAGGTGCCGAGATTGGGGTGGATCACCGCGCGGGTGGTGAGGTTCTGGGCGGCCAGCGGGGTTGCGAGCGGGGTCAACTTACGTCTCCTGGGCGAAGCGGCACGGGCCAGCATCTATGGGTCATGGGAGGGAAACGACCGATCGCAGCCATGCGAATCCCTTCAGCCTTGCGTCCCATCCCGTAGCACTTGCGCATACGTATGCAACATCAGGCAAGGCCCCGCCCGTGCAAACCTGTCCGATCCCTGCATCGCGCCTTAAATCGCGCACGCCTGGGCGTCAAAGGGGTGCGGCATAGCAATTGTGACAAGCGGCAAAGCGCGGCTTTGCATGGCGCGCGGCAAGCGTTGCAGGCTGGCCGCGTTGGCGCTACCCATGCGCCATGACCAGCTACGCGGAGCAAGGATGATGGCGAGCGAGGCCGGGACACCCCCCGACACCGCGCCGCTGCCGCCCGAAGGCGCAGGCAGCGAGACGCGCAAGCTCCAGATCGCGCTGGTCGATGATGATCGCAACATCCTCACCACGGTCTCGATCGCCTTGCAGGCCGAGGGCTTTGCCACCCGGCTCTATTCCGATGGCGAGACGGCATTGAAGGCGCTGCTCGACAACCCGCCCGACCTTGCAGTGTTCGACATCAAGATGCCCAAGATGGACGGGATGGAGCTGCTGCGCCGCCTGCGCGCCAATTCCGCCATCCCCGTCATCTTCCTGACCAGCAAGGATGACGAGAGCGACGAGGAAGCCGGTCTCGAACTGGGGGCCGATGACTACATCGCCAAGCCCTTCTCCTTGCGCCTGTTGATCGCCCGCATCCGCGCAATCCTGCGCCGTGCCGAGCCCTTGGGGGCCGACAGCGCCCCCTCCGCTTCGCCCGATCCCGCGCCCGCCACACTCAACCGCGGGCGATTGTTCATGGACCCCGCGCGCCATCAGGTGACGTGGGACGGGCAGGCGGTCAGCCTCACCGTCACCGAATTCCTGATCCTCGAGGCGCTCGCGATCCGCCCCGGCGTGATCAAGAGCCGCAACCAGCTGATGGACGCCGCCTACCCCGACGACGTCTTCGTCGATGACCGCACGGTCGACAGCCACATCAAGCGCATGCGCCGCAAGTTCAAGGCCGTCGACCAGAGCTTCGATGCGATCGATACGCTTTACGGCGCGGGCTACAGCTTCACCGATGGCTGATGGCAGTCGGAGCGCAGGGGGGCGCGCCGGGAACGGGGCCGAGCAGCTGAGCGCCACCGGCCGCTTCGCGCTCACGGGGCGCATCCTTGCGGTCAACATCCTGCCGCTGCTGATCATGGGCGGCGGGCTGTTCTATCTCGACAGCTACCGCACCCAGCTGATCAATGAACGCTTCAAGCTCGCCCGGATCGAGGCCCAGATCACTGCCGAAGCGCTCGCGGGCGCGAGCCGCACGCGGCAGGAGGCGCTGCTGGTGCAGATCGGCAAGGAACAGCGCATGCGGCTGCGCACCTTCGATGCCAAGGGCAAGCTCACCGCCGACAGCTTCGCGCTCGCGGAACCCGCCTTCCGCTTCAACGATATCTCCGACGATGACTGGGAGCAGCGCTTCTCGGTCTGGCTTGACCGTACGGTCGACACCATCGTTTCGGCAGAGCCGGTGCAGGACTATGTCGAGCCCGACGCGCAGGAGGCCAATGCCTGGCCCGAGCTCGCCCGCGCGCGCGAACTCGGGCTGTCTCAGGTCAGGCTCTATGACTGGCAGGACGGCACCCCGGTGATCACCGCCGCGGTGCCCGTGGGCCTGCAAGGCGCGACGCTGCTGACGGTGCGCAACGCGGTCGACATTACCGAAAGCGTGCGCGCGGCGCGCACCACGCTGTTCCTCGCGATGCTGCTGGTGATGGCGGCCTCGGCTGCGCTCTCGCTGTTCCTCGCGCGCACCATCGTCACGCCGCTGCGGCTGCTCGCGCGCGCCGCCGTCCGCGTGAAGCAGGGCCGCGACCGCGAGGTCGAGGTGCCGCGCCTGCCGCAGCGCAGTGACGAGATCGGGCTGCTCGCCCGCGCGGTCTCGGACATGACCAGTGCCTTGCGCGGCCGGATCGACGCGGTCGACAGCTTCGCGGCGGACGTGGCGCACGAGATCAAGAACCCGCTCGCCTCCCTTCGCAATGCCATCGACACCCTGCCGCGGGTGGAAGATCCGGCCCTGCGCGCCGAACTCACCCAGATCGCCGCGCATGACGTGCGCCGCATCGATCGCCTCGTTACCGAGATTTCCGCCGCCAGCCGCGTCGATGCCGAGATCAGCCGCGCGACATTGGAACGGGTCGACATGGCCGAACTCTTCACCAACCTCATCGCCAGCCGCGAGAACCGGGGCATGAACGGCGGGCGGCGGCTCGAGCTCGACGCGCGGGTGCCGCCGGGGGCGCGCCTGAGGGTGATGGGCGTGCCGACGCAGCTGGAGCGGGTTGCCGAAAACCTGATCGACAACGCGGTCTCCTTCTCGCCCGAAGGCGGCACGGTGCGCGTTACCCTGCGCCCGGCGGGGCGGATGGTTGTGACCGAAGTGACCGACGAGGGCCCCGGCATCCCCGCCGAGGCGCGCGAGGCGGTGTTCCGGCGCTTCCACTCCGACCGGCCCGAGGGCGAGAGTTTCGGCAACCACTCCGGCCTCGGCCTCGCGATCGGCCGCGCCATCGCCGAGGCGCATGACGGCTCGCTGGTGGCCGACGCCCGACCCGACGGCGCGCCCGGCGCCTGCCTGCGCCTGACCCTGCCCGGCGCATCGTGAGCGCGCCAGATACCGGCTTTGTGATGCAGGCGAGCGCGGTGGCCATCGCAGGCCGCGCGCTGCTGATCGAAGGCCCGCCGGGAAGCGGCAAATCCACCCTCGCCCTCGCACTGATCGCGCGCGGGGCGGGGCTGATCGGGGACGATGCGGTGACGCTGACGCCCTCGGGCGGCGTGCTGATCGCTTCTCCGCCGCCCAATATTTCCGGGCTAATCGAAGTGCGCGGCGTGGGCCTTGCGCGCCTTGACGTCGCCCCGCCTGCCCCGGTCGCGCTGATCCTCACCCTCGGCGGCCCGCCGCCCCGGCGCCTGCCCGAAACTCCGCTGCCCTTTCGCGAGATCGCGGGTGTGGCCGTGCCCGTGCTCGCCTTCGATCCCGGCCCCGTAGCCTCGGCCGAGCGCGCGCAATGGGCGTTGCGGCTGCACGGCCTAGCCTTCGAACCATCTTCCCTTTGCGCGGGCCAGACGCCACATAGCGACGCATGAGCGAGCCCGCCGTCCCTCCCCCGCCTCCCGAAAAGCGCCCGCTGCTGCTTGTCACCGGCCTTTCTGGCGCGGGCAAATCGACCGCGCTCGACGTGCTCGAGGACCTCGGCTGGGAGGCCATCGACAATTTCCCCGTGCGGCTCTTGAAGCGTCTCGTCACCATGCCCGACGACGCGCGCGGGCCGATGGCGATCGGCGTCGATTCGCGCACCCGCGGCTTCGTGCCCGCCGACATCATCGCGCTGGTGAAGGACCTCAGCCAGCGTCCCGATCTCGCGCTCACCTCGCTCTTCCTCGACTGCGCGGGCGGCGAGCTCGAGCGCCGCTTCAACGAGACCCGCCGCCGTCACCCGATGGCCGATGGGCGCCCGGTGCAGGAGGGCATTTACGCCGAGCGCGAGCTGCTCGAGCCCCTGCGCCGCTGGGCCGAGGTGCTGATCGACACCACGGCGATGACGAGCAACGACCTGCAAACCCGCATCCGCGAGCTCTTCGCCCCTCCGCAAGCCGAGGCCGCGCTCACCCTCACCATCTCCAGCTTCGGCTTTGCCCGGGGCATGCCACCGCTCGCCGACCTCGTGTTCGACATGCGCTTCCTCGACAACCCGCACTGGGTGCCGGGCCTCAAGGAGCAGACCGGGCAGGATGCGCCGGTGGGCGAGCACATCGCAAAAGACCCCGCCTTTGCCGAGGCCTTCGCACGCATCCGCGACCTGCTGCTGCTGCTGCTTCCGCGCTATGCGGCGCAGGGCAAGCCCTATGTCCACGTCGCCTTTGGCTGCACCGGCGGGCGTCACCGTTCGGTCTATACCGCCGAGTCCATGGCGGAAGCCTTGCGCGGTGCGGGATTTTCGCCGACTGTCCGCCACCGCAATCTTGGCTCGCGCACGGCCGACGCCATAGAAGGCGATCGCCGCTAGCGCGTTCTGCTTGGGGAAAACCGCCCGCCAATGCGTCACACATTGCCGGTTAAGATAGAATCTCGTAAGACCCCCTGACGGGCGGGCAGTTAACGGACCCTTTTTCACACATGATCGGCTTGATCCTGGTAACCCACGGCCGCCTCGCGGACCAATTCGTCGAGGCGATGGAGCACGTCGTCGGCCCGCAGAAGGCGATCGTCACGGTCTGCATCGGCCCCAATGACGACATGGAACAGCGCCGCGCCGACATCGCCGATGCGATCGGCGCGGTCGATACCGGCAAGGGCGTGATCATCCTCACCGACCTGTTCGGCGGCACCCCCTCCAACCTCGCGATCTCGCTGCTCGACGCGGGCCATGTCGAGGTGATCGCGGGGATCAACCTGCCGATGCTGATCCGCCTTGCAGGCGCGCGCAAGGCGATGGACGTCACCGCCGCGGTCCATGCCGCGCAGATGGCAGGGCGCAACTACATCACCATCGCCAGCGAATTGCTCGGGCAGGACGCCGCTCCCCCGGCGCGGGCCAAGGCCTAGGGCGCACGCGGCGTGGGGGAAGCAAGGCAGAGCATCGAGATCGTCAACCGCCGCGGGCTTCACGCCCGGGCGAGCGCCAAGTTCGTCGGCGCGGTCACTGCGCTGCCCGAAGGCGTCAAGGTGACGGTAAGCAAGGCGCCGCACAGCGCCGCGGGCGGATCGATCCTCGGGCTGATGATGCTCGGCGCGGCGAAGGGCGACACGGTTGAGGTGGCGGTCGAGGGTGACGGCGCGGACCGCGTGCTCGCCGATCTGATCGCACTGATCGCCGACGGCTTCGGCGAGGACTAGGGGCGGCGGCCCTGACGCTCATGCGCAAGCACATCACCGGCTTTTCCAACCCGACGGTCAAATACCTGCGGAGCCTGCGGGACAAGAAGCACCGCAAGCGCTCAGGCCAGTTTCTGGTCGAGGGCCTGCGCCTGCTCGAGGACGCGCGCGCCTCGGGCCGCGTGCCGCAAACGCTGGTGATGGCCGAGGGGCGCGAACACCCGCTGCTCGAACGACTCGAGGCCGACGTCATGGCAGAAGGCGGCGAGGTGATCGCGACCACGCCCGACATTCTCTCCAAGATTACGGGCAAGGAGAACGCGCAAATCGTTGCCGGGGTGTTCGATGAATGGGACACCGGGCTGGCGCGGCTGGACAGGAATAGCGCCCCGCTGTGGCTGGTGGCGCAGGCTTTGCGCGATCCCGGCAACCTCGGCACGATGCTGCGCACCTGCGACGCGGTGGGCGCGGGCGGGCTGATCCTGATCGACGACTGCGCCGACCCCTTCAGCGCCGAGGCCGTGCGCGCGAGCATGGGCGCGCTGTTCACCGTGGGGCTGGCGCAGGCGCGGTGGGAGGAATTTTCGGACTGGCTGCGCGGGGGTGACGGCCAACTGGTTGCGGCCTCGCTGCGGGACGCGGTGCCCTATCGCGGGGCAGCCTATCAGGCGCCGTGCTTCATTCTGGTGGGCAACGAATCGCAGGGGCTACCGGAGGAGTACGAAATGGCCTGCGATCTGCGCGTTACGATGCCGATGAAGGGGCGCGCGGATTCGCTGAATGCGGCCGTGGCGGGGGCAGTTCTGGCCTATGAGGTACTGGCGGGGTTGGCACCAGACTAATCGGCGAATGGATTTTCGACGGCCTGATCGAGGGATGTGCGCCAGACGATTTCTTCGTCGCTAATGCTGAAGGCGTCCTGAAAGGCCGTCATCCGGGCCGAAGTCGGCGAAGCGTCTGCCATGCACAAGATCTGGGTTCCCCCGACCGGCGCGAATACCCCGCGCACAAGCGCGAAGGTTTCCCTCTCGGTCCGCACGATTGCTACGAAATGGAGGCCAAGGCCCTCTTCCTCGTAGCTTTCGAATGTCAGCCCCAAGCGCGGGACAGCATCGTCACGAACCATCAACAGTGGGACACAAAGGCCTTGGGGCCAATCGGCAAACCCAATCTGCTCCAAGGCACCGCTCACGCGTTGCCGACGCACCACGGATCGGGCTGCATGTCGACCGGCGGATCGGCGAGGCCGGGCTGCGGGAAGCGTTCCTTGAAGGTGAAGCTCTGCGGGGTCGGGCCGAAGCGGTCGAGCATCCACAGGCGCGAGAGGCCCTCGTCGATGCTCGGCCGGTGGCCTGCGGGCACCCACCACAGGGCCTGATAGGCGCCCTCGAAGCGGTGGAAATACTCGCGCCGCCGCGCCATTTCAGGGGTGTGGGCCGAGCGGTAGACGAAATCGAACAGGCTCTCGGCATCCTGCCAGACCGACATGTTGACCAGCAGCAGCGGATCGGCGGCGGCAACTTCGAAGTCGGTGGCGTTGCCGCTGTCCGATTGCAGCCGCCAGACGAACCCGGGCAAGCCGTCGGCGATGGCGTTGATCCGGTCGAGCGCATCGAAGAAGGGCTGCACCGCGGGATCGCCTTTGGGCGCGAGCATCTTGCCGATATTGATCTGAGCCAGATGCCAGCCGGTGCCCGCTTCACTCATTCGCCCTACTCCGCTGCGTCGCGCTTTGCGCTTTCGTCATTATTATCAGATGCTTCGAGGGCTGCAACATCCTCGGCGTTGTAGCGCGGGACGCTGGCGAGCTGGGGCACCTCGTCGATCTCGCGCTTGCCGATCTCGACCCCCTTTTCCGCAAGGCGCCGCCCCGAAGACAGCACGTTGCGTTCGAAGGAGCCGACGAACTTGTTGTAATTGTTGACCGCGCTTTCGAGCCCCCCGCCGACGCGCTTCAAATGCTCGGCCGCGGTGGCGAGGCGGTCATAGAGCTCCGCCCCCATCCGCCCGATTTCCTGCGCCTCTTTGGCGAGACCATCCTGACGCCAGACCTGCGCCACGGTGCGTGCAATCGCCACGAGATTGGTCGGCGTCGCCAGCAGCACGCGCTTG
This sequence comes from Erythrobacter sp., assembly GCA_013822695.1. Classification (GTDB taxonomy): domain Bacteria; phylum Pseudomonadota; class Alphaproteobacteria; order Sphingomonadales; family Sphingomonadaceae; genus Erythrobacter. The sequence continues at coordinate 17,333 of PNKW01000004.1, forward strand.
TCGAAGGCGAAATTCCACAGATCGGGATCAGCCTCGAGCGCGGCGGCGACGAAATGTTCGCCGGGGACGAACATCACCACATAATCGGGCGCGTCCTCGAATTGCGACTGGTAGCTCTTGGCCCCCAGTGTCTGCACATGATTGCGCATCGAGCGCACGTGATCGGCGAGCGCCCGCGCGCGCGCCTCGTCGTCGGTGGCTTCGAAGGCTTCCTGATAGGCGTTGAGCGAAACCTTGGAATCGATCACCAGCACCTTGCCGCCCGGAATGCGCACGATCGCATCGGGGCGCAGGCGCCCATCCTCGGTATCGATCGAGTGCTCCATGACGAAATCGGTGTGCTGCGCCAGCCCACATTGTTCGAGCAGGTTCTGCAGCGCCCGCTCCCCCCAGCGGCCGCGCGCCTTGGGGGCGTTGGTCAGCGAATTGCCAAGCCGCTGCGCTTCGCGCCGGACCTGTTCCTGGCCCTCTTTCATCGACTGGATCAGGCCCGCCAGCTGCCCGAAGGCATCGGTGCGCTTGGCTTCGAGATCGGCGACCTGCCGCTCGTAATTCGCCAGCTTCTCGCCCACCGGGGAGAGCAGCGCCTTGATCTTGGCCTCGCCTGCCTCCTCGGACTGGCGGAAGCGTGCATCGGCCCGTTCGAGAAACGTCTTCTGCGCCGCTTCGAGCACACGGTTGCCGGCGTTCTCGAATTCCTTCCTGAGCGATTCCTGCGCGCCGAGCAGCGCGGATTTCTGCTCGGCAAAGGCTTTCTCTCGCTCGGCCGCAGCGCTTTCGAGCGCAGCCAGCCGCTCGGCGAGCGCCGCGCGGTCGGCCTGCACCGAATCGAGCCGTGCGAGCAGCCCGTCGGCCTGCGCCGCCCGCTCCTTCAGCCCCGCGACCTCGATCCGCGCCTCGCCCAGTTCGGCGATGGCGCGGGCGAATTTCGCTTCCCCCTCGGCGCCCCCAGCCTCAGCCGCCGCCAGCCGCGCGCGCAGATCGGCGTGCGGGCGCGAGGCGAGAAACCAGCCCAAAGCAAGGCCGACAACGAGGGCAATGATCGAGAGAATCGCAGGGTCCATGCAGGCTTCCTAACCATGGGGGCGACAGGTGTGCTTGCCGCCCCGCGCTGGTTAAACGCCCCAAAAGGGCAATGAGTTAGCTGGCGAAACGCCAGACAAAATCAGCCTTTGCGTCTTCTTCGGTTTCGTAGCCGAATTCGGACTGGCACACACAGACCTTGCCATCAAACGACAGCAAAACCCAGTAGCAAAGGCCATCCAACCAACGCAGCACAAAGGGCGGCAAAGTCATGCCGGTTTCCTTTCTGATACGCTGTATTTGAGATTTGGCTCGCGCTGGTCAGTGGGGCTTCAGCAGAAGATCTACGGCGTTCGCTCCGCAAATACGTCCACCTTCTTTAGGGTGTTCCGCAGGCAAGAGTTACTAGGCGTCGGTTCGCTTGGCCTAAGACCGTTGGTCGCCGGACTACGTTTTCGCCCGTCGGCGTTTCAGGGAATCAGTAGGCACCTCCTGCAATGGAACAGGTGGTGAACGTATCACGTTGGGCCGCGCTGTCCAACACCGAAGGCGCTTATGATGTTGGAAAAATGAGAATTAGGCAGCTCTGCGAATTTTCTCGAGCTTCTTCAGCACCATCGCGCGCTTCAGCCGCGAGAGGTGGTCGATGAAGAGAATGCCCTCCAGATGGTCCATCTCGTGCTGCAGGCAGGTCGCGAGCAGGCCTTCGAGGGCTTCCTCGTGGGTGTTGCCCTCGAGATCCTGATAGCGGACCGTGCAGGTCGCGGGGCGATCGACGTCGGCGTAGATCTCGGGGACCGAGAGGCAGCCTTCCTGATAGGTCGACAACTCCTTGGCCGGATCGAGGATCACGGGATTGATGAACACCCGCGGCTCGCGCTTGGTGGCGGGGTGGGTGTGCTTGTGGCCGTCGTGGTGGCACTCGACCGGCGGCGCGTCGGGATCGTCGGGCTGGAGATCGATCACCAGCACCCGCTTGGGCACGCCGATCTGGATCGCGGCGAGGCCGATGCCGGGGGCATCATACATCGTCTCGAACATGTCTTCGACGAGGCTGTTGAGCTCGGGGCCGAACTCGTGGGGTTCGACCGGGGTCGAGACGGTCTTGAGCCGGGGGTCCGGCACTTCGAGAATTTCGCGGATAGCCATGGGGTTCACATAATGCGGGTGGAGCTAGGCTTCAACGTCTGGATTGGATTCGCGCGGAGACGCGGAGGCGCGGAGAAGTCGAAACTGCGGCGAAGCCGCTTGCGGCAACCTATGCACCTCACCTGCGATACCAGCCCATAGGCCTGCGGCCAGCACCTATCCCTCCGCGTCTCCGCGTCTCCGCGTGAACCCCTTCACCCCACCGGCCGCCGCGCCCTGAGCGCCTGCGCCAGCGTGCCCTCGTCGAGGTAATCGAGCTCGCCGCCCACCGGCAACCCATGGGCAAGCTGGGTGACCCTCACCGGGAAGGCCTCCAGCCGCTCGGCGAGGTAGTGCGCGGTGGTCTGGCCTTCGAGGGTGGCGTTCATGGCAAGCACCACCTCGTCGATCCCGCCCGCCTCGACCCGGGCGAGCAGGCTGGCGATGCCGAGGTCTTCGGGGCCGATGCCGTCCAGAGCCGAGAGCCTGCCGCCGAGCACATGGTAGCGCCCGGGGAAGAGGCGCGCGCGGTCGAGTGCCCAGACGTCGGAGACTTCCTCGACCACGCACAGCGAGCGCGCGTCGCGGCGCGGGTCGGCGCAGATGGCGCAGGGGTCGCGGGTGTCGACATTGCCGCAAGTTGCGCACTCGACCAGCGTCTCGGCGACGCCCGCCAGCGCCTCGAGCAGCGCAGGCAGCGCGCTTTCGCGGTGCTTGACCAGCCACAGCACCGCCCGCCGTGCGCTACGGGGGCCAAGCCCCGGCAGGCGGGCGAGCGCGGCGCTCAATGCCTCGATCTCTTGCGATGCCATGGGGGGAGAGATAGGGGCTGCGCTTCGCTTCACAAAGGTGCCCTGCAAAGCTTATGCGCATCATCTTCATGGGAACGCCGGATTTCGCGGTTCCGGCCCTGCGCGCATTGCATGAGGCCGGGCATGAGGTGGCCTGCGTCTACACCCAGCCGCCGCGGCCTGCGGGGCGGGGGAAGAAGCTGATGCCCTCCCCGGTGCAGATCGAGGCCGAGCGGCTGGGACTGGAGGTTCGCTCGCCCGTGTCGCTGCGGGGGGCGGAGGCGCAGGAGGCGTTTGCCGCCTGGCACGCCGATGTCGCGGTGGTCGCGGCCTACGGCCTGATCCTGCCGCAGCCGGTGCTCGATGCGCCGAAGCACGGCTGCCTCAACATCCACGCGAGCCTGTTGCCGCGCTGGCGCGGGGCGGCGCCGATACACCGCGCGGTGATGGCGGGGGATGCCGAGACGGGCGTCACGATCATGCAGATGGAAGCCGGGCTCGATACCGGGCCGATGCTGCACAAGGTGAGCGTGCCGGTCGGGCGCAAGACCACGGGCGAACTGTTTGGCGAGCTTGGCGCGGTCGGTGCGGCGGCGATGGTCGCGGTCCTCGCCGACATCGCCGCCTTTCCTCCCGAGGTTCAGGACGATGCTGCGGCGATCTATGCGCCCAAGATCGACAAGGCCGAGGCGAAGATTGACTGGGCAGCGGACGCCGAGACGATCGAGCGTCTGGTGCGCGGCCTTGCCCCCTTCCCCGGTGCGTGGTTCGAACTGGGTGAAGAGCGGGTCAAGCTGCTGCTCGCCGAGGTTGTCGAGGGCACTGGCGAACCCGGCACGGTGCTGGACGAGGACTTGCGCATAGCCTGCGGGACGGGCGCGATCCGTCCCTTGCGGCTCCAGCGCGCAGGCAAGCCGGTGCTGGAACGCGGGGAATTCCTGCGCGGGCGGCCAGTGGCGGCGGGGACGCAGCTCGCTTGACCCGCTTCGCCCTCACCCTGGAATTCGACGGCACGCCGTTCTTCGGGCTGCAGCGCCAGAGCCACGGGCCGAGCGTGCAGCAATCGGTCGAGGACGCGCTCGGGCGGATCACCGGAGAGACTGTGACCTTGCACTCGGCGGGCCGCACCGACGCGGGCGTCCATGCGCTGGCGATGCGCAGCCATGTCGATATCGAAAAGCCCTTCGATCCCTTCCGCCTCGCCGCCGCGCTCAACGCGCAGCTGCGCCCCGATCCCATCGCGGTCACGGCCTGCGCGGTGGTGCCCGACGATTGGCACGCGCGCTTTTCCTGCACCGGGCGGCGCTATCTTTACCGCATCGCCAACCGCCGCGCGCCGCTCACCTTGATGCGCGACAAGGCGTGGCATGTGCCCCAGCCGCTCGACGCCGAGGCGATGCACCGCGCCGCGCAGGCCTTGGTGGGGCGGCATGACTTCACCACCTTCCGCTCGGTCCATTGCCAGGCGGCCGATCCGGTGAAGTCGCTCGATCTACTGGAGGTCGAGAAAGTGGGCGAGGAAATCCACATCCACGCCGCCGCCCGCAGCTTCCTGCATCATCAGGTGCGCTCGATGGTCGGCTGCCTCAAGTTGGTCGGTGCGGGGACGTGGCCGGAACAGCGCATCGCCGAGGCGCTCGCGGCACGCGACCGCAGCGCTTTGGGGCTTAACGCGCCGCCACATGGCCTCTACTTTGTCGCAGCGACCTATCCCGGCAACGGCGGAGATTAGCGATGGCAAACTGGTATAAATTTCCCTCGACCTTCCGCATCTCCGAGCGCGAATATCGTGCCAATATCAACGGCATGAACATCGTTTTCGGCGCCGTTCTGGGCTTTGTTCTGGCCCGCGCAGAGGGGCTGCCACCGCTTGATTTCATGGCCGTGCTTTACGTCAGCGCGGTGGCGGTGATCCTGATCCTTTATCTCGGATCAACCGAATACGTCCTGTTTTACGGCCTGACCGCCGCTCTGGTCATATTTACAATCCCCGAGATTCTGGCCGAACAGCTCAATATCAAACCGATCCCTTACCTTCAGCCGACCCTGATCGTCTGGGCCAGTATGGTGGCGTTTCTTGAACTGACCCCGCGCCTCAAGCCTTCAGCCACACAACACGAGGAACCACCCCAATGACCACCGGAAAGCAGCTCTTCACCACCCTCACCGCCGACGGCAAGCTGACGCTGGAAGTGGCGGAAAGCCAGTTCCCCGCGCCGAAGGGCAATCAGGTGCTGGTCAGGATGGAAGCCGCGCCGATCAACCCTTCGGACCTCGCGATCCTCACCAGCGCGGCCGATTTCGAGACTGCGGAATACACCCCCGGCAAGGTCGTCGCGACCATGCCCGAGCCCTTCCTCACCGGCAGCAAGGCGCGCCACGGCCAGCGGCTTCCGGCGGGCAACGAAGGCGCGGGCACGGTGATCGCGACCGGTGACAGCGACATGGCCAAGGCGCTGATGGGCCAGCGCGTCGCCTGCGTGCCGGGCAACGCCTTCAGCCAGTATGCCATCGCCGATGCCATGATGTGCCTGCCCCTGGGCGAGCATTCCTCGGAAGTCGGCGCCTCCAGCTTCGTCAACCCGATGACCGCGCTGGGCTTTGTCGAGACCGCCAGGATGGAGGGCCACTCGGCGATCATCCATCTCGCCGCCGCATCGAACCTCGGCCAGATGCTCAACCGGATTTGCATCGAGGACGGGATGAAGCTCGTGAACATCGTCCGCAAGCCGGAGCACGTGGCGATGCTCAAGCAACAGGGCGCGACCTACGTGGTCGATAGCTCCGCCCCCACCTACATGGCCGATCTGCGCGCCGCGATCGCCGAGACCGGCGCGTACCTCGGCTTCGATCCGATCGGCGGCGGGCAGGCGAGCGATGGCGTGCTGAAGGCGATGGAACAGGTCGCGGTTTCGCAGATGAGCGAGTTCTCGCGCTATGGCTCGAACCAGCAGAAGAAGATGTACATCTACGGGCGGCTGGATCTTCAGAATCCGACGATCCTGACGCCGTCTTACGGGTTGCAGTGGAGCATCGCCGGCTGGCTGCTGACTCCGTTCCTGCAGCGCGCCGGCTTCGAGACCGCTGGCCGGATGCGCAAGCGCGTGCAGGACAACCTCACCACCACCTTCGCCTCGCACTACAAGGCCAAGGTGACGCTGGAGGGGATGCTGGAGAAGGACGCGATCTGCGACTATCGCCAGATGAAGACCGGCGAGAAATATCTGGTCACGCCCTGGGGGTGAGGGGGTTCAACCCTCCAGCCCATCTCCCCGGACTTGATCCGGGGCTTGGCTTCTTTGGTCAGCGCCTGCAACGAGAGAGCCAAGCACGGGGCGACGGGTTGCGGGGTGCTTAGTGCACAGACCGAATGGCCGCTTTCGACGAAAGAGATACAACGCGCGAATGTCCGGAAGTGGATGGAATGCTGAAGGTCGGCTTTTCGCTGAGAATTCCCAGGGTGGATTTTATTCGACTGCTTCGAGCAGGACGACGCGACCCGGGTTTGCGATATGCACCACCCCCGCCAAAACGCGCGCAATCTCGCCGCTGTAGCTGTCGCGCAGCAATGTGCCTTCGGGGTAGACCGTCCCGGTGCGGATGGTAAGCGGGCCGGTCGTTCCTGCGGTCATTGCCACCACGACCTTGTCGGTGAGCGCTGCTTCGTTCAGGATGCGTGCGAAGGTGTAGGGCTTAAAGGCGAGCTCGTGATGGCGGCCTGCGCCTATCGCTGGATGCCGCTTACGGAATTGCCCGAGCTTCTGCCAGTGCTGAAGCATGGCTCGCCCGGCGTCGGTATCGGCCTTCTGCCAATCGAACACTGACCGCAGGGTTGCGTCGCCCTTGGTGCCGGGGATCACCAGCGAGCGCGCAATTTCGTCGCCATAATAGATTTGCGCGCCGCCAGGGGCGAGAAGCAGCGCCTCGGCGGACTCGAGATGTTTTGCGCGCGGCCGATCATACGAAGCCATGTCATCGTGTGACGCGAGATAGTTCAAGGTTGCTCGTCCTGCGAAGGCGCCCGTCGCCAATTCGGCGTCAAATGCACGATAAAGCGCGGGGAGCGGCATCACGAGGTGCGCGGGAAAGCCCATGTTGATCGTGCCGTCGAAGCCGTGATCGCGGAAATCGACGATCCGGTCGCCATAATCATAGGCCGCGCCGACCGATTGACCGTTGGCCAGCAACCCATGGTTGAACACCTCCCCAACCATGTAAAACGCGCGATCCCCTGCGATCCTGTCAGGATTACGCGCGCGCCACTCGGCCAGTGCAATGGCGGATTCCTTCTTGAGCACGCCCCACAGTTCAGGATCGACATGCTTGGCGGTGTCGACCCGGAAGCCGTCAATGCCATAATCGCGCACCCAGTCGGTCAACCACTTGATCAGATAATACTTGGGCGCACGCGGATAGCCGGTGCGAGCGAAGAACGTATCAAGCTCGGCAAGCTCACGCTTGAGCCTCCCTTCCCTGCGCCACTTGGCGATGAGGAAGTCGGGCAGCGCTACCGGGGCATCGCTGCCGGTGCGCATGTCCTGCAAGGTGAAGGACAATTCGCAGTCCACCGTTCCGGCATAGCTTTGGTAATCGCAGGCGGGCTTGCGACGCACCCATGTTTCGGGCCAGCGCGGGTCGTGCGGGGTCACCGGTCCGGCGTGGTTGGCGATCACATCGACGATCACCCGCAGCCCCTTGCCATGCGCCGCCTTCACCATCGCGGCGAAGTCGCCCTCGGTGCCGAGGTTGGGATCGACGGCGGTCCAATCCTTGGGCCAATAGCCGTGATAGGCGTAGGTGCGTCCCCACTCGCCTTCCTCGACGAAGCCGTGGACGTTCTCGATCACCGGCGTTGTCCAGATCGCGTCGACGCCGAGATCGTTGAACCAGCCCTGTTCGATCATCTGGGTCAGACCCTTGAGATCGCCTCCTTCGAAGCTGCGCAGCGGCCCTCCTTTCGGTTCGCGGCCAACCGAGCGGTCATTAGTCGGATCACCGTTGGCAAAGCGGTCGGTGAGCAGGAAGTAGATCGTCGTGGCGCGCCATCGCGGATCGACCGTCTCAGGTTGAACCGATGTTTCATCTTGCGCGAGCAGCGGAGCTGGATGAAAGCTCGCAGCGGCAACACCGGCCATTGCGATTGCAAGCGCGCGAGGCGCAGTGACATGGCGCATTGTTGTGGTCCCTCTCCAGAACAAGACCAGCGTCGCTTTAGCCTCCTAGCAGGTCAAGCATCCGGTCGATGAATACGAATGTTGATGCGTCATGGGATTGCTAGGGTCGGAACGACAGCAACGGGGTCGATTGCTGAATAGCAGCTTTTGGCAAGTTCAGCGGCAAAGCAGCCGAAGCTCCTCACCCATCAAACCCCGCCTGCACGCGCGCTGCATCGGTCACCCCGTTCGCGATCAGCACCATCAGCAGCATCCGCGCCTTGGCCGGGCCGAGCGCGCGGGCCGCCACCAATCCGATCGCGTCGTCGTCCTCCTCGACATTGCGGTCGACGATGCCTTCGTCGACGCGGGTGGAGCGGACCACAGGCACGCCCGCCGCAGCCGCCTCGGCCAGCGCGGTGATCACGCTCGCGGGCGCGTTGCCTTGCCCCATGCCGGCCAGCACCACGCCCTTGCAGCCGATGCCGAGCAGCGCCTTGACCGGCTGTTCGTCCATCCCCGCCCCGGCAGTGAGGATCGCTACGCGCGGCAGCCCGGTCGGGAAGGCATAGCGCGCGGCCTCTCCCACCCGGTGCGGCGGGCCGAACCAGTCGAGGCCTGATGGGGTGACGCGGGCAAGGCTCCCTCGCGGAAAGCTCTTGAACGCATCAATGCTGCTCGTCGCCGCCTTGCGCGCGTCGCGCGCGGCGAGCACCGCATCGCCCATCACCAGCATCACGCCGCGCCCTGCCGCCGCCGGATCGCTCGCGACCTTCACCGCATTGGCAAAGTTCCTCATCCCGTCCGCCCCCACCGCGTCGGCCGGCCGCATCGCGCCCACCAGCACGATGGGCTTGGTCGTAGGCAGGGTCAGGTCAAGCAGCAGCCCCGTCTCCTCCGCCGTATCGGTGCCGTGGGTGGCGATGACGGCGTCCACCGAAGGATCGGCCAGCGCCCCCATGCAAGCCGCATGGAGCGCCTGCCACTCGGCAAAGCCGATATCCTGCGAGCCGATCCGCGCGATCTCCTGCGGCAGCAGTTCCGCGCTGAGGCCGAGCGCCGCGAGGTGCCCCACCAGCACCTCGATCGACAATCCGCCCGGACGATAGCCCGCGCCCGTCCCGCCGCTCCCCGCGCCCGCAATCGTGCCGCCAGTGCCAAGGACGAGAATGCGCGGGGGGATGTTGCTCATGCCCTGCGCCCTACCGCGCAGCCGCCGCGCATGCCACTGGGCAATTGCATTTGCGCGGGCCTGCGCTAAACCGCGCCCCGGCCCACGACGCCGTGGGGCGGTTAGCTCAGTTGGTAGAGCATCTCGTTTACACCGAGAGGGTCGGCGGTTCGAGCCCGTCACCGCCCACGGCGCCAGAGGCCGCTGCGGAGAACACGCGATGGACCTTGGGCTCGAAGGCAAGACCGCGCTGGTGCTGGGCGCAAGCAAGGGCTTGGGCCGCGCGATCGCCGAGGCGCTGGCCGCCGAAGGCGCGGGCGTCATCACCGTGGCGCGCTCGGGCGCGGGGCTGCCGGGTCGGCTCCATATTCACGCCGATCTCGACGACCCGCAAGCGCCGCAGACGATCATCGACCGGGTGCGCGCAGGCGGGGCATCGCCCGATATTCTGGTGCTCAATGCGGGCGGCCCGCCGATGGGGGGTGCGGCGAGCACCACGCCCGCCGACTTTGCGGCGGTGCTCCCCCGGATGTTCAACGCGCAGCTGACGCTGGCGCAGGAATTCCTGCCGGACATGCGTGCGCGCGGGTTCGGGCGGATCATCGCGGTTGCCTCGACCAGCCTCGTGACGCCGATTGCGGGCCTCGTGCTGTCGAACGCTGTGCGGGCGATGCTCGCTTCGTGGTGCAAGACGCTGGCGAACGAGGTCGCGGCGGACGGGGTGACGGTGAACCTCCTCCTCCCCGGCCAGATCGCGACCGACCGCCTTTCCAGCCTCCACGCCGGCATGGCTGCGGCGCAGGGCCTCGAGAAGGAGCAGGTCACCGCCCGCTCGGTCGCGGCGATCCCTGCCGGGCGGCTCGGACGGCCGGAGGAATTCGGCGACATCGCCGCCTTCCTCGCCTCCCCGCGCGCGGGCTTCATCACGGGCAGCGCGATCAAGGTCGACGGCGGGCAAACGCCCACCCTCTGAGCCCTGCGCTTGCTCCTGCGCGCCAAGGGCACTAGCGCGGCACCATGTCCGACCTGTTCATCGCGCTGCAGCACCTCGTTCCCCAGCATGCCCTCTCGCGCTTCGCCGGGAGCGTCGCTTCGAGCGAGACGCCGTGGCTGCGCGACATGCTGATCCGGCGGTTCGTGGCGGCCTATGGTGTCGATCTGTCGCAGGCGCTGCGCGGGATCGGCGAATTCGAAAGCTTCAACGACTTCTTCACCCGCGAGCTGAAGCCCGGCGCAAGGCCGCTGGCCGACGCACGGGAATTCATCCTCTCCCCCGCCGATGGCGCGGTGAGCCAGGTCGGCCCGGTCAGCGGCGGGCGGATCATCCAGGCCAAGGGGCGCGATTATTCGGTCGCCGAAATCCTCGGCTGCGGGCCAGAGGAGGCTGCGCGGTTCGAGGGTGGGAGCTTCATCACCATCTATCTTAGCCCCAAGGACTACCACCGCGTCCACATGCCCGCGCGCGGCACGCTGGCAAAGACCAGCTACATCCCGGGCGACCTGTTCTCGGTCAACACCGCCACCGCCGCCGGGGTAGACCGGCTGTTTGCGAGGAACGAGCGCCTGTCGTGCCGCTTCGACGGGCCGGACGGGCATTTTGCCAGCATCATGGTGGGCGCGATGATCGTCGCCGGGATCGACACGGTCTGGCCCAACCAGTTCCGCACCCATGCAAACGCGCCGGTGCACGAGGATTTCGCGCGGCAGGGCCGCAGCTTCGCGGCAGGCGACGAGATGGGGCGGTTCTACCTCGGCTCGACCGTCGTCCTGCTGTTCGAACCCGGCCGGGTGGCATGGCGCGAGGGCCTCAAGCCCGGCGACCCGCTGCGCATGGGCGAGGCGATTGCCACGCGCCTGCCTGCCTGAGCGAACGGATTTTGCACTAAATTCACTGGTCGTCGGCTAGCCCTGCGATAACAGGAGTTTGCGCGCAGGCTGCGCAGCATGGGGCACAGGATGGAGCCGCTAAGCATCGCCATCATCGGCTGCGGGCCTGCGGGGCTGGCCGCCGCGCTGCTGCTGGCGCGGCAGGGGCATTCGGTGGCGATCTTCGACCGCTTCGTCTCCCCCGGCCCGGTCGGTTCCGGGCTGATGATCCAGCCGAGCGGGCTGGCAGTGCTGGCGGCGCTGGGACTTGCTGGAGAAGTGATCCGGCGCGGGGCGCGGGTCGACGCGTTGCAGGGGATCGAGGAGCATGGCCGCTGCGTGCTCGATGCGCCCTATGCCGCGCTGGGCCTGCCGGGTGCCTTCGGCCTCGGCATCCACCGCGCGAGCCTGTTCGATGTGCTGTACGAGGCCGCCGCGCGCCAGCCGGGGGTCATGATCTGCGCCGATCACGCGGTCACCGGCAGCCACTGCGACGCAGCGGGCCGCCGCCTTGTCTTCGCGGGCCGCGAGCCCAGCGCCCCCTTCGATCTCGTCGTCGACGCCAGCGGCTGGCGCACCGGCTTCGACCCCGCGCCCAAGAACATTCTGCCCTTCGGCGCGCTATGGGCGAGCCTGCCCCTGCACCCCGGCGATCCCTTCGCGGGCAATCTGCTCGAGCAGCGCTACCGCCGCGCGAGCCAGATGGCGGGCGTGCTGCCCATCGGCGCGCGGGCGGGCGCTGCGGGGCCGGAAGTGGCCTTCTTCTGGTCATTGAAGGCCGAGGATTACGCCGCATGGGCCGCAACCCCGCTCGATGACTGGAAGGCCGAAGTGCTGCGCCTCTGGCCCGACCTCGCAGGCCTCCTCACCCGGATCGAGACCCGCGATCAACTGACCTTCGCGCGCTATGCTCACCGCACCCACCCTGCCCCCGTGGGCGAAAGAATGATCGCGATCGGCGACGCGTGGCACTCGGCGAGCCCGCAATTGGGGCAAGGCGCGAACATGGCGCTGCTCGATGCGTGGAGCCTGTCGCGCGGCCTTGCCGAGGGACGCACGCTGGCGGAAAAACTGCGGCTCGCCGCCGGCTGGCGCAGCGATCATGTGTGGCTCTACCAGTGGGTGACGAAGCTGTTCACCCCGCTCTACCAGTCGGATTCGCGCGTGCTGCCGGGGGTGCGCGACAACATCCTCGCCCCGCTCTCGCGCCGCTGGCCCGCCAGGGGCATTCAGGCGCAGCTGATGAGCGGGCTGTTCGGCTTCCCGCTCGCGCCCTTGGGCCTCGCCCCGCCCGATTATGGCGTCTTGAGCGCGCCCCTCACCAGCGCCGCCGCTTCCGGCCCGCCCCAGTCATAGCCGCCCGTCACCCGCAGCACTTCCTTCCCGCTCGCATCGAACAGGATGGTGAGCGGCAGCACGCCCTCGGGGGTGAATTGCGCCGACAGCGCAGTGTCGGGATCGAGCCACGGCTCCAAACGCTTGTAGCCGTTTTTCGCGAAGAAGGGCGTCACCAGCTCGGCCCCGCGCACATCCTGGCTGACAGTGACCACCCGCACCTCGCCTTCCAGCTCGGCGGCCAGCGCGTCGAGCTGGGGCATTTCCTTGACGCAAGGCGCGCACCACGTCGCCCACAGGTTGAGCAGCACCGGCCCGTCCTGCTTGCCCAGATCGAGCACCTTGCCCGCCGGGTCGCGCAATTGCAGATCGGGGATCGGGGTTCCGGCGAAGCGGTGCTCCACCACGCCCGCCGCAGCACCTGCCGAAGCTGTCGCTTCAACCGGTTGCGCCGGGGCCTCGGCGGCCCTATCGCATCCCGCCAGCATGAGGAGCGATACGGCAATAATGAGCGGCGAGCGGGACATGACAGGCTCCGATCAGGGGACGGCGACCAACGCCATGTGGGGCGGGCGCTTCGCTGACGGCCCTAGCGCCATCATGCGCGAAATCAACGCCTCGATCCCCTTCGACAAGGCGCTGTGGCGGCAGGATATCACCGCGAGCAAGGCGCATGTCGCGATGCTGGGCGCGGCCGGAATCGTCGCTGCCGATGATGCGCTGGTGATCGCAAACGGTCTCGACGCCGTCGCCGCCGAGTACGAGCGCGACGGCGTGCCCGAGGACTGGGACCGCGAGGACATCCATATGACCACCGAAGCGCGGCTCGCCGAGCTGATCGGGCCGGTCGCGGGGCGCCTCCACACCGCACGCAGCCGCAATGATCAGGTGGCGACCGACTTCCGCCTGTGGGTGCGCGATGCCTTCGCCCAGATGGACGAGGGGCTCGCTGCGCTCCAGCGCGCTTTGGTGACCCGCGCGGGCGAGCACGCCGCCAGCATCATGCCCGGCTTCACCCATTTGCAGACCGCGCAGCCCGTGACCCTCGGCCACCACCTGATGGCCTATTACGAAATGTTCCGGCGTGACCGCGCGCGCATCGCCGACGCGCGGGTGCGCATGAACGAATGCCCGCTCGGCAGCGCCGCTCTGGCGGGCACCGGCTTTCCCATCGACCGCGAGGCAACCGCCGCGGCATTGGGCTTCGACCGGCCGACCGCCAATTCCCTGGACGCCGTGTCGGACCGCGACTTCGCGCTCGATTTCCTGTGGTCCTGCTCGGCCACCGCGCTGCACCTCTCGCGCCTTGCCGAAGAACTGATCCTCTGGGCGAGCCAGCCCTTCGGCTTCATCCGCCTGCCCGACAGCCTTTCGACCGGCTCGTCGATCATGCCGCAGAAGAAGAACCCCGACGCCGCCGAACTGGTGCGCGGGCATAGCGGGCGGGTGATCGGCGCGCTGACCAGCCTGATGATCACCATGAAGGGCCTGCCGCTCGCCTATTCCAAGGACATGCAGGACGACAAGCCGCCGGTGTTCGAGGCCGCCGGCCTGATGGCGCTCAGCATCGCGGCGATGACCGGGATGATCGCAGGCGCCACCTTCAACACGGCCCGGATGCGCGCGGCGGCGGAACTCGGCTATGCCACCGCCACCGACCTCGCCGACTGGCTGGTGCGGCAGGCGGGCATCCCGTTCCGCGAGGCGCATCACATCACCGGCGCTGCGGTGAAGCTGGCGGAGAGCCGCGGGATTGCACTCGACCAGCTGCCGATCGAAGATTTGAAGGCGATCGATGCGCGGATCGACGAAAGCGTCTATGCTGCCCTGTCGGTCGATGCCTCGGTCGCGGCGCGCGCCTCCTATGGGGGAACCGCGCCTGATCAGGTGCGTATGCAGGTCGCCGCAGCGCGCAAGGCGCTGGGAATGGAGGAATGATGCGGATTGTCGCCATCTGTGCCCTCACGCTGGCGCTTGCCGGTTGCGGCACCGTCTCCCCGCTGACCCCGGCCGAGGGGGCCGCGGCGCCCACGGCACCCTATGGCGCGGCCGCCACGCCGTCTGCCGAAGAGCTGCTGCGCCGCGAGGCGCTCGCCGCGCCCGAACGCTCGGTCGAACTGCGCCGCCGCTCGGAAGAGCGCCAGGATGACCCCTTCGACCTGCCCCCCGAATAGAGAAACGATGGACCACTTCGCTTATCAGGACGGCGTGATGCACGCCGAAGACGTGCCGCTGCCGGACATCGCCGACGCGGTCGGAACCCCCGTCTATGTCTATTCGCGCGCCACGCTCGAACGCCACGCGCGGGTGTTCCGCGAGGCGCTGGCCGATGTGCCCGACAAGCTGATCGCCTTCGCGGTCAAGTCCAACCCCAACCTTGCCGTGCTGCGCGTGCTCCAGCAGCAGGGGATGGGGGCGGACGTGGTCTCGGTGGGCGAGATGCGCCGCGCGCTGGCGGCCGGCGTGGCGCCGGAGATGATCGTCTTCTCCGGCGTGGGCAAGACCGCCGCAGAGATGGCTGCCGCGCTCGATGCCGGGATCGGCCAGTTCAATATCGAGAGCGAGGAAGAGGGCGTCGAGCTCGCCGAAATCGCCGCCGCACGGGGCATGACCGCGCAGTGCACCCTGCGCATCAACCCCGATGTCGATGCGGGCACCCACGACAAGATCTCGACCGGCAAGGCCGACAACAAATTCGGCGTGCCGATCAGCGAGGCGGGGCAGATTTTCGGCAAGCTCGCAGGCCTTCCGGGCGTGAATCTGCGCGGGGTGGCCGTACATATCGGCAGCCAACTCGCTGATCTTGCGCCGCTCGAGGCCGCGTTCGGCAAGCTCGGGCAGCTTGTCGCCAACTTGCGCAGCGCAGGCCACACCATCACCCATGTCGATCTTGGCGGCGGGCTTGGCGTGCCCTACCGCGTCGGCGAGGTGCTGCCTGCTCCTGCCGAATATGGCGCGATGGTTGCCCGCGTAACGAAGGACTGGGGCGTCAAGCTGATCTTCGAGCCCGGCCGCGTGATCGCGGGCAATGCGGGCGTGCTGCTGACCCGTGTTGTGCGGGTCAAGCGCGGGATCAAGGATCCCTTCGTGATCGTCGATGCGGCGATGAACGACCTCGCCCGGCCCGCGCTCTACGGGGCCTATCACCACTTCGAGGCGGTGGAACCCAAGGGCGCGCAGATGACCGCAAACATCGTCGGCCCGATCTGCGAGACCGGCGATACCTTCGCGATGGGCCGCGAATGCGACGCGCTGGAGGCGGGCGAGCTCGCGGTGTTCCGCACGGCGGGCGCTTACGGCGCAACGATGGCCTCGTCCTACAATTCACGTGGCTTCGTGGCCGAGGTGCTGGTCGATGGCGACCGCTTCGCCGTGGTCGCCGACCGGATCGAGGCAGGCGCGATCATGGATGCAGAGCGCGTGCCCGAATGGCTCGCCTGACGCTGCGATGAGCCGTATCACCAGCCTGCCATTGTTCCACCAGATTTCGGGGCAACAGGTGCTGGTGCTGGGCGATGGCCCTGCGGCCGAGCCCAAGCGGCGGCTGGTCGAGCGCGCCGGCGGCGTCATCGTCGACGACCTCGCCCGCGCGATCGACGAGGGGGTGCGGCTCGCCTTCATCGCCTATGAGGACGCGCGGGCCTGCGAGGTCGCGGCGATCAATGCGCGCTGCGCAGGCATGCTGGTCAATGTCGTCGACCGGCCCGAATTGTGCGATTTCACCACACCCTCGATCCTCGACCGCGATCCGCTGCTCGTCGCGATCGGCACCGGCGGAGCATCTGCTGGGCTAGCCAAACATGCGCGGCTGCGGCTGGAGCGGGTGCTGCCCGAGACATTAGGCGCGCTGGCGCGGGCGCTCGAGGCGGCGCGGCCGGTGCTGCGGCGGCGGTTCCCGGACGGGGCCGAGCGGCGGCGGGCGGTCGATGCGGCGCTGCGCGAGGGCGGGCCGCTCGATCCGCTCGATCCGGCCGCGCACGCGCGAGTTGCAGGTTGGGCCAAGGGCTCCGAGGCGGTTTCAGCGGGTCAGCTTGCGGAGATCATCCTGGCCAGCGCCGACCCGGAGGATTTGACCCTGCGACAGGCCCGGCTTCTGGGCGAGGCGGACCTGCTGCTGCTCGACGGCGCGGTGCCGGCGGCGATCCTGGCCCGCGCCCGTGCCGACGCGGCGCGGCGGCAGTTTGCCGGTGACGCGCAAGAGGTCGAGGCCGCGACGGGTCTCACCCTGATCCTGCGCTGGCGGCCCGAGACCTCCAGCGCGGCCTAGGCCGCGCCGCCTAGGCCGCTTGCAGCACGGGCATTCTGAGACTCGCGAAGTAGCCAGACATCGCGGCGATCGCCTTGTCGCTGAGCCCGATAAAGGCGCGGCGCTTGTCCGCCGAATCAGGCACGCGCTCGAAAATCCCGCTCTCGACCATCTGGGTCAGCCAGCGTAGCGCGGTGGTTGCCGGGACGCCCGCGGCAATGCACAGCGACGAGACCGAAACCCGCGCGCCTTCACCATGCGCGGCGGTGAGATCGAGCAGCATGTCCCATGCCGGATCGCCGAACAGTTCGGGATCGAAGAACCGCGCGCGCGCCTGACGGTTGGCGATGATCTGCCGCACCACCTGCGGATCGGGGAGCGCCGCGGGGGCGGAGGCAGCCGCTGCGAGCGACGGCCCGCCCAAAGGTGCAGCACCGAAGCTGCCGAAGGCCGACGGTTCGGGTGCCGCATAGTCCCGCTTGAACTCTCCCAGGACGGTCGCTCCGGGCGCAGGCGCATGGCTCAGCCGGTCGAGCGAATGGGCGATCGCCTCGACCTGCTGCGACAGGCGCAGCAAGGTCACGCGGTCTTCCTCGCCCATTTCGCGAAGGCGCGCCGCCCCCGCCTCCCCCATCACCCGGCCGACCGCGATCACGCGTTCGGCGCGGCTGGGGCTGACGAGGATCTGGGGATTGGACTGGTCGAGCACCGCGAAGACATCGTCCAATCCTTCGAGATTGGTCGCGACGATCAGCTTCGCGCCCGAGCGCGCCACCCGCATATCGAGCCGCGCGAGGCCTGCCAGCATCATCGCGTCGATCCCGCGCGATCCGGTGACCGCGCAGTCGACCACCACCACATCGCCCAGCAAGGCGATTGGCCCTTCGAGCAGCGCCCTCAGCGATCCGCCATCGATTGTCCGGAACCCCGCCCCGCCGAGGTCAGCAGCGATCTGGCGGCGCAAGCCCTCCTCCGCCCCGAAAATTGCGACCCGGGCGGGCAGCCCGGCGCCGTCATCGGCGAGGTCGTAGGCAAAATCAGCTTGCGTGTTGGTGTTGGTAAGCATCGACTCGACTCCAACAATGTTGGAACGAGAATAGAACAAAACGCGATCAGGTCAAGTAAATCCGCGTATTAGGGCCTGATTTCGATCACCGTCCCGTCCGGCACGATGCGCCACAACTCCTCGATCTCGGCGTTGGAGAGGGCGATGCAGCCGTCGGTCCAGTCGCCCGGCACGCGGCCGAAGGGCAGGCTGTTGGGCTGGCCGTGGAGGAAGATGTCGCCCCCGGGCGAGCGCCCCTGCGCGCGGGCGAAGGCGCGGTCTTCGGCATTGGGGTAGGAGACCTTGAGGCTGAGGTGATAGGCGCTGCCCGGATTGCGCCCCTCGATCACGTAGCGGCCTTCGGGCGTGCGCTCGTCGCCTTCGAACTGCTTGTGGCCCTGCGGTGCGTCGCCGAACTGGAGGCCGCGCCAGGCCTTGACCGGCTGGCCGCCAGCATAGGCGACCATCAGCCGTTCGGACTTGTCGACGATGAGATAGTCTACCGTGGTGAACCGCCGCTCGGGCACGATCCGCGCGGCCTCGCGCGCCAAGGGCGGCTGCGAGGAGGGCGCACGCGCCTCGTCCGCCGGCGGCGCGGTGCAGGCGGCAAGGGCGACGAGGGGGAGGAGAGCGGCGCGTTTCATCCGAGCCATACTACGGCGCAGCACGGCGGGCGGCAATCATCGGGGTTGCCCTCAGTCTGCTGACGGGTTCACGCAGAGACCGCAGAGGAGCAGAGGGCGCGGAGAAGGTTACGCAGCTTCGCTGAGGGGTCTCACGCAAAGACGCGCAAGATGAAGGGGGAGGCGCGGAGAGGTTGCCCTTTGCCGAAGGCACCTTCTTCCCCACCGTCTTTGCCGCTGGTCGCAACGTCCGAGGATGAGTGCGGCTTCGCCGCAGGCGCGACATCTCTGCTCCTCTGCAATCTCTGCGTGAAAACCTCGCGGCGCAGCCGCGTAACCTTCTCCCCGCGCCTCTGATCCCGCCAATCAATCCACAAAGGGATCGCGCATCAGGATCGTGTCGTCGCGTTCGGGTGAGGTCGAGACCAGCGCGACCGGGCATTCGATCAGCTCCTGGATGCGCTGGATATACTTGATCGCATTCGCCGGAAGGTCGGCATAGCTGCGCGCGCCCGCGGTGCTTTCGTGCCAGCCGGGCATGTCCTCGTAGATCGGCTCGCAGGCGGCCTGATCGGCGGCGTGGCTGGGGAGGTAATCATACACCTTCCCGCGCAACCGATAGCCGGTGCAGATGCTCACCTTTTCCAGCCCGTCGAGCACGTCGATCTTGGTGAGCGCGATGCCGGTCACGCCAGAGATCGCACAGGACTGGCGCACCAGCACGGCATCGAACCAGCCGACGCGGCGCTTGCGCCCCGTCACCGTGCCGAATTCATGCCCGCGCTCGCCCAGGCCCTGTCCGATTGCGTCCTCGAGCTCGGTCGGGAAGGGGCCGGAGCCGACGCGGGTGGTATAGGCCTTGACGATCCCCAGCACATAGCCGGTCGAATTGGGGCCGAGGCCGCTGCCCGAAGCCGCCGTGCCGCTCACCGTGTTGGACGAGGTGACGAAGGGATAGGTGCCGTGATCGACATCGAGCAACACGCCCTGCGCGCCCTCGAACAGGATCTTGGCGCCCGCGCGCCGCACCTTCTTCAGCCGCTTCCACACCGGCTGGGCGAACCTGAGCACGAAGGGGGCGATCTCGCGCAATCCTTCCAGCAACGCGGCGCGGTCGACCGGGGGCTGGCCGAAGCCGGCGCGCAGCGCGTCATGGTGCGCGCAGAGGCGATCGAGCTGGGGCTCCAGCGTGTCGAGATGCGCAAGGTCGCACACCCGGATCGCGCGGCGGCCGACCTTGTCCTCATAGGCCGGGCCGATCCCGCGCCCGGTGGTGCCGATCTTGCCCTTGCCCGCCGCCGTCTCGCGCAAGGCATCGAGATCGCGGTGCAGCGGCAGGATCAGCGGGCAATTGTCGGCAATGGCGAGGTTGTCGTCGGTGATCGAGACCCCCTGCCCCTCGACCTTGGCGACCTCGTCACGCAGCGCCCAGGGATCGAGCACCACGCCATTGCCGATCACCGACAATGTGCCCGAAACGATGCCGGAAGGGAGCAGCGAGAGCTTGTAGGTCTTGCCGTCGATCACCAGCGTGTGGCCGGCATTGTGCCCGCCCTGGAAGCGGACCACGGCATCGGCGCGGCTGGCGAGCCAGTCGACGATCTTGCCCTTGCCCTCATCGCCCCACTGGGCGCCGATCACGGTGACGTTGGCCATCTTGTTCCTTCGATGCTCGGAAAACCGCGCGGGGCCTAGGCGTTTGGGCGTGGGAGAGCAAGGGCGCGCGAAGGGTTTGGCTGGGTGCTGCGTTGGGGGTGAGAATCGCCACTCTCAAGGACACCTGCCGATGAACACCACCGCCAAGCTCCTGATCGCTGCCGGAGCCCTCGCCGCGCTCGCCACCCCGATCCTCGCCCAGCAGCGCGGCGGGGGCGGGGAACGCCTGCCGAAGGAGTGCCGCGCCGAGATCGTCAAATTGTGCGGCACCGACCGCTCGCAGATGCGCACCTGCCTTGCCGAGAAGGCGAGCCAGCTATCCGAAGGCTGCCGCTCGGCCTTGCGCGAGCGGATCGAGCAGCGCCGCCAACAGGGCGCAGGCGGAGGCGCAGGGGCCGATGCCGCCAAGACCCCGCCGACCCGCACGCTCTCCTACGGCAAGGACAGCCTCCAGGCGCTCGACCTGTGGGTGCCCGAGGGCGCTGGCAAGGCGCCGCTCGTCTTGTTCGTCCATGGCGGCGGGTGGAAGCGTGGATCCAAGGACAATGCCGTAGGCCGCGCCATGCCCGCGCACATGCTCGAACAGGGCTACGCCTTCGCCTCGATCGACTACCGGCTGGTGCCCGCCGCCACGGTGGAGCAGCAGGCGAGCGATGTCGCCGCCGCGCTCGCCCACCTGCTGGAGCGCGCCGATGAATACGGGATTGATCGCAGCCGGGTGGTGCTGACCGGGCACTCGGCCGGCGCGCATCTGGTGGCGCTGGTGGGAACCGACGAGCGCTACCTGAAGAAGGCGGGCCTCAGCTTCGCCGACATCGACGGGGTGATGCCCAATGATGGCGCAGCCTATGACGTGGCAACGCAAGTGGCGACGGCCGGAGGGCGGATGGGCGGCGTCTATACCGACGCCTTCGGCACCGACCCGGCGCGGCAGCAGGCGCTCTCCCCCGTCGCCCATGCCGCCAGCCCCAATGCGCCCGCCTTCCTGCTGCTCCACGTCCAGCGCGCCGATGCGGTCGACCAGTCGAAGCGGCTGGCCGAGGCGCTCAAGTCGGGCGGAGCGGCGGTCGAGATCGCGGGCTTCCCCGGCGACGGGCTGCGCGGCCACATGGAAATCAACCGCAAGCTCGGCCAGCCCGACTACCCAGCCACTCCGGCGATGGACGCGTGGCTGCGGAAAGTGCTGGGGTGAGGCCTGGCGCGCTCCCCTCGGTGGGCGTGGGTGGTCCTGAGCGGCGGATCGGCTCGGCTACGAACGTTGCAGGGTTTCACGCAGGGACCGCAGAGGAGCAGAGAGGCGCAGAGATGCCGCGCTGTGCGGCACGTGCACCGATGACTTGCGGCGGTTCATCACCCTTCCGCCTGCGGGAGGGGGTAATCGGAAACGCGTGGCTCCGATCACGGGCGGGGCGCGGCCCGCTTTCAGGGATCGTTCGGGTCCTTCTTGCACGGCGCATCATGGATGCGCACCCACTGGACCCGCGAGTCCTCCGGCTTGGCTGGATTGGGGTAACCGCCCGTGGTGATGACGACGAGGCAGCGCGAGCCGCGCCGGAAGTTCATGTCACAATGGGCGAGCCCCGTGCCCTGGCAATAGCCGGTCTCGGGGAAGTCGGTGCAGGTGTCACTGGCGGTGAAGCCAGAGCATGGCCCCTCGAGCGGCACCCACCCCTTGCCAAGGATGATCTTGCGGGCGTCGAGGTAGTTCATCTCCTCGAGCGGCAGTCCCTCGGGAGGGTCAGCGCCGCCCTCCTGGAAGAGGTTGCCGTTGAAGCTCTCGGCCATCCGGCAGGCCTCGGCATCGCCCTTGTCGCACTGGTCGTAAAAGCACGCCTTGGCGTTGCCGTAGCCGCCATTGCGCTCGTCCAGACAGTCGACCCGCTCGGCAGCAGCGGCGGGCGCGGGAGCGGCTGGCGCGGGCGTGGGAGCAGATACCGCAGCGACTGCATCGGTGGGCGGCGCGTCGGGAGCGTTGTCGCCCGCGCCGGAGCAGGCCGCCAGAGGCAGGGCAAGGATGAAGGCGCCGCACCGCATGGCTCATCCTACCACAGCAATTTCAGAAGGCTAGCGGCGGCCTCAGTCCCTCACACGCTGGCGATGACGTCGATCTCGACCATCAGTTCGGGGAGCGCGAGGCCCTTGACCTCGACGGTCGTGTCGGCGGGGTATGGCGGGGTGAACAAGCGCTTCCTCGCTTCGAGAATCTTGGGGAAGTTCGCCATGTCGGTCAGGTAGATGGTGACCTTGACCACCTTCGAGAGGTCGCTGCCGACCGCGGCCAGCACGGTTGCGATATTGGCGAAGGTCTGTGCAAGCTGCGCGTCGAAGTCCCCTGCGCCGACGATGCTGCCGTCCGGCCCGATGCTCGCCTGCCCGGAGAGGAACAGGAGATCGCCCACCCGCCAGCCCGGCGCGATCAGGTACGGCGCGAGCGGGTCGTTGGCGAGGGTGATCGGGGTAGGCTTGGTCGTCACCGGGGGTGCTCCAGCGCCACGGGGGCGGTGCCTTGCAGGATGTAGTCGCAGCCGAGGCTCGCCGGATCCTCGCCTTGCGCGAGCTGCGCGATGGTGCGCCAGCCTTCGAACCGCAATTGTGCCGCCGCAGCACGGTCGTGGCCGAGGGGCAGGTAGCAACAGCGCACCGCCTCGGGCTGCGGGGCGATATCGGCGAGGCGATCGAGGTAGAGGGTGAAGCCGGTCGCGGGCTCCTCGCTCCCGGCAATGCGGTAGGTGCCGCCGCGCCCCGCCGCGCGGCGCAGGCCCTCGGCGTAGAGGGTGAAGCCGAACCATGACTGGTATTCGAAGCCGTGGCGCTCGGTCGGGTCGAGGGTGATGCTGGCAGCGTCTCCGACCGCGGCGGCGATGGCCTCGAGCCCGTCGAGCCGGGACTTGAGCGCGCCGCCCGCGTCCACTTCGCGAAGCGCAGCGAGCGCGCGCTCCAAGGGCCCGGTGGCGTAGAGCAGCGGCAGATAGGCGGCGCCCCCTGCGGCCTTCAGCCCGCCGGCGTCTTTGGTGTCGAGCTCGCGGCGCACCGCCTCGCGCGCCTCGGGGGCGAGCGGGAAGGCCTTCTCGGCGAGGGTATCGACGAGGTCGGGGAGCGTGAAGTCGACCGCGATGCCGGTCAGCCCTGCGGCCTTCAATGCTTCGATCGCGAGCATCACCACCTCGCCCGCCGCCGCGACAGAGTCCGCGCCGATCAGCTCGGCCCCGAGCTGGAGACGTTCACGGGCGGGGTCGAGCTGGCTCGCCTTGATCAGCACGGTGTCGCCGCAATAGGCGAGCCGGAGCGGGCGCGGGGCCGATGCGAGGCTGGTGGCGGCGATGCGGCCGACCTGAGGGGTGATGTCGGAACGCAGCGCGAGGGTGCGCAAGCTCGCCGGGTCGACGAAGCGGAACATCGCGCTGGTCTCGCCCACCGTGACACCCGCCATGCGGCCGACGAGCGAGGCCTCGAACTCGAGCAGCGGCGGACGCACGCGGTCATAGCCGTGAGCTTCGAGCACATCGAGACAGGCGCGCATCATCGCGGTGATCCGCGCGGCCTCGAGCGGCAGGCGGTCCTCGAGGCCTTCGGGGAGGAGGTCGTTGGGTTGGGTCATTGCGCTTGCGCTTAGCGAGGTATGGGCGCGGGGTGAAGCACCTTGCTCTTGCCCACCCCTAACCCCTCCCGCAAGCGGGAGGGGGATTGGAGGCGGTGACTTCCCCTCCCGCTTGCGGGAGGGGAGCGAGGAAGCGAAGCTGTCCGAAGGACACTTGCGAGCTTGCTCGCTAGTCGCAGCGGGGTGGGCCCGCGCCGACCTCAGAACGCCAAAGCCTTGACCAGCTTCACGCCTTCGACCTTCTCGGCCTCGGCGATCACTTCCGGCGTCAGGGCCTCGTCGAGGCTCAGCAGCAGCACCGCTTCCCCGCCCGCTTCGCGACGGCCGAGGTTGAAGGTGCCGATGTTGATCCCGTGGCTGCCCAGCAACGTCCCGATGCGGCCGATGAAGCCCGGCTTGTCGTCGTTGACGATGTAGAGCATGTGGCCCGACAGCTCGGCCTCAATGCCGATGCCGAAGATTTCCACCAGACGCGGTGCCTCGGTGCCGAACAGCGTGCCGGCGACCGAACGCGGGCCCTGCGCGGTCTCCACGGTGACGCGCACGAGCGTGTTGAACGCCCCGTCGCGGTCATGCCGGATCTCGCTCACGTCGAGCCCGCGCTCCTTGGCGAGGAACGGCGCGTTGACCATGTTCACCGTGTCCGAATAGCGGCGCATGAAGCCCGCGAGCACGGCAGCGGTGATCGGCTTGCCGTTCAGCTCGGCCGCCGCGCCCTCGCGCTCGATCCCGATCTGGGTGAGGTTGCCGTGGGCGAGCTGGCCCACCAGCGAGCCCAGCTTCTCGGCAAGCGCCATGTAGGGCTTGAGCTTCGGGGCTTCCTCCGCCGACAGTGACGGCACGTTGAGTGCGTTGGTGACGCCGCCGTTGACCAGATAATCGGCCATCTGTTCGGCGACCTGCAGGGCGACATTGACCTGCGCTTCGGTGGTGCTCGCGCCCAAGTGCGGGGTGCAGATGAAGTTGGGCGTGCCGAACAGCGGGTGATCGGCGGCGGGCGGCTCGGTCTCGAACACGTCGAGCGCGGCGCCTGCGACCTGGCCGCTTTCCAGACAATCCTTCAGCGCCGCCTCGTCGATCAGGCCGCCGCGGGCGCAGTTGATGATGCGGATGCCCTTCTTGGCATTCTCGAGCCGCTCGCGGCTGAGGATGTTGCGGGTCTCGTCGGTCAGCGGGGTGTGCAGCGTGACGAAGTCGGCGCGGCTGAGCAGCGTGTCGAGATCGACCTTCTCGATCCCGAGTTCGATCGCGCGCTCTTCGGTGAGGAAGGGATCATAGGCGATCACCTTCATCTTGAGGCCGAGCGCGCGGCTGGCGACAATCGAGCCGATATTGCCCGCCCCGATCAGGCCGAGCGTCTTGCCGGTCACTTCGACGCCCATGAACCCGCTCTTGGGCCACTGGCCCGCCTGCGTTTGCGCATTGGCTTCGGGCAGCTGCCGCGCGAGCGCGAACATCAGCGCAATGGCGTGTTCGGCGGTGGTGATCGAGTTGCCGAACGGGGTGTTCATCACCACCACGCCCTTCCCGCTGGCATAGGGGATATCGACATTGTCGACGCCGATGCCCGCGCGGCCAATGACCTTGAGATTGGTCGCGGCATCGAGGATCGCCTTGGTGACCTTGGTCGAGGAACGGATCGCTAGGCCTTCATACTCGCCGATGCGCGCGATCAGCTGTTCGGGCGTCTCGCCGGTGATCACGTCAACGTCGCAGCCGCGCTCTTCGAAGATGCGCGCGGCGTTGGGGTCCATCTTGTCGGAAATGAGAACTTTGGGTCGGGTCATTTTAAATTCCCTTCGTCATGCTGAACTTGTTTCAGCATCCATCGAGCCTCCGGGCACGGAGTTCGATGGGGAGAAATGGAACCCTGGAAGCGCAGCTGTCCGGAGGACAACCGAGTTCAGGGTGACGGGATAAGTTAAAGCGGGGCAGACGGCCTCAGCCGTTCTTGACCTTTTCATAGGCCCACTCGATCCACGGCAGCAGGCGCTTGATGTCCTCCTGCTCGACGGTCGAGCCGCACCAGATGCGCAAGCTCGGCGGCGCATCGCGGTAGCCGTTGAAGTCGAAGCCGACATTGCGCTCTTCGAGCAGCTTGACGATCTTCTTGGGCACCGCGGCGCGGTCTTCGTCCGAGAGACTGTCGTACCAGTCGCCCTGGAAGACCATGCACACGCCGGTGTTGGTCTGGAGCGCCGGGTCGGTGGCCATGTTGCGCAGCCACGGGGTGACCTCGATCCAGTCCTTGACGATCTGTGCGTTGGCGTCAGCCCGCGCGATCAGCGTCTTGCGGCCGCCGATCGCCTTGGCCCATTCGAGCGCGGCGATGTAATCCTCGGTCGCCAGCATCGAGGGGGTGTTGATCGTCTCGCCTTCAAAGATCCCGCGGTTGAGCTTGTCGCCCTTCTTCATGCGGAACAGCTTGGGCAGGGGCCAGGCGGGGTTGTAGCTTTCGATCCGCTCGACCGCCTTGGGGCTGAGGATCAGCATGCCGTGCTGCGCCTCGGAACCGAGCACCTTCTGCCACGAATAGGTGGTGGCATCGAGCTTGGCCCAGTCCATCTCCATCGCGAAGATCGCGCTGGTGGCATCGTTGATGGTCACGCCCTCGCGCCCGGCTTCGAGCCAGTCGGTGTTGGGGATCTTCGCGCCCGAGGTCGTACCGTTCCAGGTGAACACCACGTCGTTGCGCTGGGGGATGGTGGTGAGGTCGGGGATTTCGCCATAGTCGGCGGTCAGCACCTGAAGGTTGGGCAGCTTGAGCTGCTTGACCGCGTCCTGGATCCAGACATTGCCAAAGCTCTCCCAGGCAGCGACTGTCACGGGGCGGGCGGGATCGAGCATCGACCACATCGCGGCCTCGATCGCTCCGGTGTCGGAGGCGGGCATGATGCCGATCAGGTAATCATCGGGGATGCCGAGCAGTTCGCGGCTGAGATCGAGCGCGTACTTCAGGCGCGCCTTGCCGAGGCTCGAACGATGCGAGCGGCCAAGCGATTCGGTTTTGAGCTTGTCCAGCGACCAGCCGGGGAATTTCGCCGTGGGGCCCGAGGAAAAGAAGGGGCGCTCAGGCTTAAGCGTCGGCTCGTGTGCGAGCCCGCGTGCATACTCAGTCATGTATTCTCTCCTTGCAGAGAGCTCGCGCGGCGTTGGGACCGCGTGGCCCGCGGGCGGCTTTAGTGGCGCGGGGGGAGGAGTCAATGAAGAAAGGGTCGGGTCATGAAGTCACCCGCAACCTCCCTCTCGCAAATTCCGCCCCGCTCGCCTAAGGGGGCGGCTCCATGCACATATCAGACCTCCGCATTGCCCTGTTCAGCGGCAACTACAACTACACCCGTGACGGGGCGAACCAGGCGCTCAACCGTCTGGTCGGTTCGCTGCTGGCCAAGGGCGCGAAGGTGCGCGTCTATTCGCCCAAGGTCGCCGATCCCGATTTCGAACCCACTGGCGATCTGGTCGGCGTGCCCAATGTGCCGATGCCGGTGAAGGGCCGGGGGGAATATCGCTTTCCCACGCACCTTGGCCGCGCGGTTACGCGCGATCTGGAGGCCTTCGCGCCCAACATTGTCCACCTCTCGTCGCCCGACCCTTCGGCCCATGCCGCGCTGCGCTGGGCGCGGGCGCGGGGCCTGCCGGTGCTCGCCAGCGTCCACACCCGCTTCGAAACCTATCTGCGCTATTACAACATGGCCTTCCTCGAGCCGCTGATCGTCAAGGGCCTGCAGCGCTTCTACAACCGCTGCGACGCGCTGGTGGCGCCCTCGCAGTCGATGATCGACGAACTGGCCGCGATGGGCATGCATACCCGCATCGGGCTGTGGAGCCGGGGCGTCGACCGCACGATCTTCTCCAGCGCGCGCCGCGATCCCGAATGGCGCCGCAGCCTTGGACTCGCGGACGAGGACGTGGCCATCGTGTTCCTCGGGCGGCTGGTGATGGAAAAGGGCCTTGATGTCTTCGCCGAGACCGCCGCGCGGCTGCGCGAGATGGGCGCAGGCCACAAGGTGCTGGTGATCGGCGACGGCCCGGCCCGCGGCTGGTTCGAGGCGAACCTGCCGGGCGGGATCTTCGCCGGCTTCAAGACCGGCGAGGCGCTGGGTCAGGCGCTCGCCAGCGGGGACGTGTTCTTCAACCCCAGCGTCACCGAGACCTTCGGCAATGTCACGCTGGAGGCCATGGCGAGCGGGCTGCCCGTGGTTGCGGCCGGAGCGACCGGCAGCGCCAGCCTCGTCGCCGACGGGGTCACCGGGCGGCTGGTCGCGCCGTCGGGCAGCATCAAGACCGACGCCGAGGCCTTCGCCGCGGCGCTCGCGCCCTATTGCAGCGATCCGGCTCTGCGCGCCGCGCACGGCTCGGCGGGCGAGACTCGGGCCTGCGAGTACTCGTGGGAGGCGATCAATGCGGTGGTCGCCGAGACCTATGTCCAGCTGGTCGAGGAACGGCGGGAGTCCTTGTCGCCCTACCGCTCCGCTACTTGAGGGCGGGGCGCGCGCGCCTGATCTTCATCGCAGCACGCCCTTCGCCACCATCGCCCGCGCGTAGAACAGCAGGGACAGCGTCACCACCCAGATCGTCACGTCGAGCGCGGGTGCCTGCATGTCGGCGGGCACTTCGATCAGCGCATAGTGATAGATCGTGGTGACCAGTAAACCGAGCAGAGCGGCCCACATGGCCGGTACTGCAAGGCGCGATCGCAGCAGCAGCAGCACCGAGCCGGCAAATGCCCCCCACACGCCCAGCGCCCAGAACCCGCTCACCCATGCCGGGTAGCTTTCCATGAAGGCGATCTGGCTGGGGGTCAGACCCATCTCGGCCAGCATCCCCAGCTTGGTCGTGGTGTAGCTGATGATGCCCATGCTGTTGAACAACAGCGTCACCACACCGACCAGCCACAAGTGCCACGGCGTTGCGGCGCGGCCTGAAATTCCAACTGTCATGGGCTTCCCCTCCCCCATCCGCTGCGACCCGGACGGGGGAGAGAATATGCCTTCGTTGCACTTACCGCAACAACGGCATCACAGCCGTTCGATGCGCTTGGCCATTTCGTCGATCATGTCGACGATTTCGTTGATCGTGGCTTCGTCCAGCTTGCCCGCCTTGGCGCGGTTCTTGAGTACCGAGCCAAGGTTGCCCATCGCCCGAAACAGATCATGCGAGCGAACCGTGGTCGTGCGTTCGCCGTGGCGGCCGAGCCGGCGCATCAGTTCCTCGACCTCGTCCTTGCGGGTATCGAGCTCGTCACGGCCCTGCTGCGTGGCGGCGAAGGGCTTTTTGGCACCTTCGGCCTCGGCCTCCTCGATCGCGCCTTCATCTTCGAGCAATTGCAGCGTCGGATAGACCGCGCCCGGGCTGGGGGCATAGGAGCCGCCGGTCATTTCCTCGATTTCCTTGATCAGTTCATAGCCGTGACGCGGGTCTTCGGCGATCAGCGCCAGCAGCACGAGGCGAAGCTCGCCCTGCGCGAACATCCGCCCGCGGCGACCACGGCGACCGGGGCCGCGCTCCTCACGCTCTCCTGCACCTTCCGCCTCGTCGCTATCCCAGCGCCAACGGGCCTTCATGGCCGGTCCGCCGAAATTGACGTTGCCGTTCATCGCCATCATCGCAATCGCTTCACCCAGCTTGTCCCAGCCGGTGCCGCGTCCATATCTGTTCCAGGTCATTGCCCGCTCCTTCATGCGTTATGATAGTTCCAAGATATATCTTGGAACTATCTTCGCAAGGGGCGCGCGGCTAACCGGTTTCCTTTTCTGACGACCGGCCTATCACGCCCGATGAATGACTGACCTGTTCGGACAAGATGCGAACCCGCCCCATTCGGGCGCGCCCTCGGCAGATGCGCCGCTGGCCGACCGGCTGCGCCCGCGGCAGCTGGCCGAAGTTGTCGGGCAGGAACATCTGACCGGCCCCAAAGGCGCGATCGGGCGGATGGTCGCTGCGGGCAAGCTCGCCAGCATGATCCTGTGGGGCCCGCCGGGCACGGGCAAGACGAGCATCGCCCGCCTGCTCGCTGACGCGGTCGGCATGCGTTACGCCGCGATCAGCGCGGTGTTCTCGGGCGTGGCAGACCTCAAGAAAGCCTTTGCCGATGCCGAGAAGATGGCCGGTGCGGGGCGCAAGACGCTGTTGTTTGTGGACGAAATCCACCGCTTCAACCGCGCGCAGCAGGATGGCTTCCTGCCCTATGTCGAACGCGGCGTGGTGACGCTGGTGGGCGCGACCACCGAGAATCCGAGCTTTGCCTTGAACGCCGCGCTGCTCAGCCGCGCGCAAGTGCTGGTGCTGAACCGGCTGGACGAAGCCGCGCTGGCGGCGCTGCTGGCGAAGGCGGAAGGCCTCGAAGGCCCCCTCCCCCTAACCCCCGAGGCGCGCGAGGCGCTGATCGCGCAGGCCGATGGCGACGGGCGGTTTCTGCTGGGGCAGGCGGAGACGCTCTATGCCGCCGGCCTTGCCGAACCGCTCGATGCGGCGATGCTGGGCTCCTTCCTCCAGCGCCGCGTCGCGGTCTACGACAAGGACCGCGACGGGCATTACAACCTCATCAGCGCGCTGCATAAGTCCGTGCGCGGCAGCGATCCGCAGGCGGCGCTCTATTACCTTGCGCGGATGCTGACAGCGGGGGAGGAGCCGCTGTTCCTCGCCCGGCGGCTGGTGCGGATGGCGGTGGAAGACATCGGCCTCGCCGACCCGCACGCGCTCCCGCAATGCATGGCCGCGATGGAAGCCTATCGCTTCCTCGGCAGCCCCGAGGGCGAACTCGCGCTGGTGCAGGCCTGCCTCTACCTCGCCACCGCGCCCAAATCGAACGCGGTCTACATGGCGCAGAAGGCCGCATGGAAGGCGGCGAAGGACACCGGCAGCCTGATGCCGCCGATGAACATCGTCAACCCGGCAACCGGCCTGATGGAGAAGCTCGGCTACGGCAAGGGCTACACCTACGATCACGACACGCCCGAGGGCTTTTCGGGTGACAATTACTGGCCCGAGGGCATGGAGCCGGAGCAGTTCTACAAACCGGTGGAACGCGGCTTCGAGCGCGAGGTGAAAAAGCGCCTCGATTACTGGGACAAGCTGCGGAAGGAACGCGGATGAACGGGGCGCTGGACAGCTGGGAGGCCGCGCGCGATTTTGCGCTGAGCCTGCCGGGGACGGAGCTGGCGAAAAGCTACGGCAAGCCCGCGGTGAAGATCGCCGCCAATGGCCGCCCCTTCCTCGGCACGGGGCGCGAGACGGGCACCTCCTTCGTGCTCCACATCGATATCGCCACCGCAGAGATGCTGATGGCGACCGGCCCCGAGACCTTCTGGCAGACCCAGCATTACGAAGGCCATGGCGCGGTGCTGGTGCGCTTCGACAGTCCCGATCCGGAGCGGGTGCGCGACACGATCCGGCTCGCGCACGAACAGGCGGCGGCAATGAAGCCGGTGGCGGGGGGCAAGCGGTGATGGCGCGGCTCCTTCTCTGGCTTGTCGTTGCGGCCCTGGCGTCAGCGGGGGCCGCACAGGGCGCAGAATCGTCCGCGGGCTCCCCCGACCTCGCCCTCTGCGACGCGCAGCATGTTGCAAGCGAGGACGATCCGATCACCGGCGATCCCGTCTCGATCCCCAAGGCTTTCGACCGCATCGCGAAAGCCAGCGCGATCGAACTGGCGCTGCTTACGCAGTCGGGCGCAACCATCTGCGACAACAATGTCTGGGTCAGCGCCATCGCCGACATGGCATGGCTGCGCGAAGATCGACTGCTCGGTTGGGAGTGGCAGGGCTACGAAGCCTATGGCTACCGGGTATTCGACCGCGCCGGTAAAGGCAGCGTGATCGAAACCGGCGCACGCCCGGTCTTCTCTCCCAGCGGGACGCGGTTCGCCAGCGTCGAGTATTCCGAAAGCGGCTTCGGGGCGCTTAGCGGCTATGGCGTATGGGAGGTGCGCCCCGTTGCGCTCGCGCAGCTCGGCGGCGATGCCACGGTCTTCGAAGGCGAAGGCGAGACGGCAGGGTTCACCGATCCGGAGATTTTCGCAGGCACCTACGGCGAGTGGTCAATCTCCGGCTGGAAGGGCGAAACCTGCGTCGGCATCGCGATGCGCGATCAGGATGGCAGCCGCACCACCTTCCACGCCGCCGAAAGCGCAAGCTGGCGGATCGCGCCCGGCCCCTGCCCGTGACACCCCGCTTCGCGCAGTTCCTCGCGGTCGACTGGTCGGGGGCCAAGGGCCCGCGCCAGAAGGGGATCGCGGTGGCGCTGGCCAAGGCGGACGGAGGCCCGCCGGCCCTGCTCGCCCCGCACGATCCCAAGGGCTGGGCGCGAGCCGAGGTGCTGGCGCTCATCGGCGCGCTGAAATTGCCGACGCTGGTCGGGCTCGATCTCGGCATATCGCTGCCGTTTCACGATGCCGGGGCCTTCTTCCCCGGCTGGGACGCCTCGCCCCCGGACGCACGCGCGCTGTGGGCGTTGATCGACCGGCTCTGCGTGGGCGACCCCCATCTCGAGGCAGGTGGCTTCCTCGCCCACCCCGAGGCCGCGCGCTATTTTCGCCACGGCGCGGGCGCGCAGGGCGACCGCTTCCTGCTCCCCGGCGCCGCCACCCGCGAAGGCCGCTTCCGCATCGCCGAGGCCGCACAGCGCCAACAAGGCGTGCGGCCAGTGAGCAATTTCAACCTCGTCGGCGCAGCGCAGGTCGGCAAGTCGAGCCTGACGGGGATGCGGATGCTCCACCGCCTCGGCGGACGGGTGCCCGTGTGGCCGGTCGATCCCTTGCCGGAGGAGGGCTCGGTCGTGACCGAAATCTACACTTCGATGGCCGCGCGATTGGGCGGCGTGACGGGAACCGCGACCAAACTGCGCAGCTACGAGGGGCTGAACGATGCGCTCGACGCGCTTG
The DNA here is from genome assembly GCA_013822695.1 of Erythrobacter sp. Classification (GTDB taxonomy): domain Bacteria; phylum Pseudomonadota; class Alphaproteobacteria; order Sphingomonadales; family Sphingomonadaceae; genus Erythrobacter. Next base: position 49,849 of record PNKW01000004.1, read on the forward strand.
GCTCGGCGCCAGTAGCGGGCACGGGCGCGATTGGCGATCATGCCTCGGACGCCCTGCTGACCGCCGCCTGGCTACGCCGCGTGCACACGGAGCGCGACCTGTGGCATCCCGAGGGCCTCTCGCCCGAAGTCGCCCGCACCGAAGGGTGGACTTTCGGCGCGGTCTAGGATTATGGCGCGCAAACGGAGAGCCGGCTTAGCTCAGATGGTAGAGCACCTGATTTGTAATCAGGGGGCCGCGGGTTCGATCCCTGCAGCCGGCACCACCCACTTCTCCGCACCAGCCCGAATTCCTCCGCTGAGCCCTCAGAAACCAGAGGGAAATCATGGGGCACTCGTTCGGATTAATCCGCATCGCACCATTGACAGCCGATGCATATGGGGGCCAGATACGGGGGCCACCTCAGGGGTGGCGCAAAAAAGGCCCCCACAATGCCGCTCTCGGATCTGGAATGCCGCAACGCCAAGCCCCGCGCCAAGCCATACAAGATGGGCGATTCCTTGGGACTCTTCCTCCTGGTGCAGCCGACCGGGGGCAAATTGTGGCGCCTGAAGTATCGCATCGCAGGGCGTGAGAAGAAGCTCGGCATTGGACAATACCCCGAGGTCAGCCTCGCCGACGCGAGGAAGGCCCGCGATTATGCCCGCCAGCTGATCGCAGACGGCAAAGATCCATCGCTCGAAAAGCAGCGGCGCAAGGCCCGCGCCCTTGTCAGTGCTGAAAACACCTTCGAGGCTGTCGCGCTCGAATACATCGACAAGCGCAGCCGAGACGGTGACAAGCCATGGTCGCCGAGCACGAGATACAAAAACGAATGGATGCTCTCGGAACTGAAGGGGAGCATCGGCCGCTTACCGGTCGCCGAGATCGAGCCGCCAGACATTCTCGCCGCTGTCCGCAAGATCGAGGCGCGCGGCAAACTTGAGAGCGCTCGGCGAGGCCTGCAATTCATCGGCAGCGTTCTGCGCTACGCTGTCGCCACGGCTCGCCTTACCTCCGACCCCAGCCGCGACCTGAAGGGCGCGCTAGTGGCCCCCAAGGTCAAGCACTACGCCGCCATTCTCGACCCGATCGAACTCGGCGGCCTGTTGCGGGCGATCGAGGGTTACAAGGGCAACGCGTCGACGCTCCACGCCCTTCGGTTGGCACCTCACGTCTTTCAGCGCCCCGGCGAGCTGAGGCGCGCAGAGTGGGCGGAAATCGACCTAGAGGCGGCGGTCTGGATGATCCCAGCCGAGAAGATGAAGATGCGGAAGCCCCATGCCGTGCCGCTGTCCAAGCAGGCGGTGGCGATCCTGAGCGAGGCCCGCGCCATTGCCGACCCTGATGACCGCTACGTTTTCCCCAGCGTGCGCACCCCAGCGCGGCCGATCAGCGAAAACACGTTGAATGCGGCCCTTCGCCGGCTCGGATACTCGAAAGAGGTTGTGACGGCTCATGGCTTCAGGTCGACCGCTGCCACCCTCTTGAACGAGAGCGGCAAATGGAGCGCCGATGCGATCGAGCGCGCCCTTGCCCATGGCGACAAAGATCAGGTGCGCGCCGCCTACCACCGTGGCCAGCATTGGGCCGAACGGGTCGCGATGGCTGCTTGGTGGAGCGACCACCTCGATACGCTCAGGGACGGGGGCAAGGTGCTGCCGTTCGCTGGAATGCGCACTTCGAATTCACCGGGCACCGCCCGATGAAGCGGGCCAGCCGGGAAGGTAGCAGCTTCCGGCTGGCCCTGATCACCACCGACCCAAGGAGTCGATCATGACTGTGACCGCGATAACCCCCGAGCCCCCCGTGACAAGCCCCGATGAGTTCGAAACGCTCTACCGGGCATGGCGCTATGCCCGCGCGCAGTGGGACCTTGCCGAGAACGACCCTGCCAAGCCTGAGGGGCTGTCAGACCACGAGGATGAGGCGTTCTGCGATGCCGAGCACCGCGCGCTCTTGGCCTTCCTCCTTCACCCGAGCGACAAACCCGATCACCTCGCTCGGAAGCTGCGCGTCATCCGCGATCAGCACGTCTGGCGCTTCAGCGAGGCCGCAGAGATTTTCGACCGGCTCTACGGCGATGCGGACCAGCTGGTCCGCAAGGGGGAGCGCTGAGCGATGTCTGCCAACATTGTAACGCTGGTCCCCGGCCTCGCCCCTGCGGCGCCGCTGATGCGCCTGCTCGCCCGCTTCGATCGCGCCAAGATCGAAGCCTTCGCCGAGATCTCGATCGCGTTGCTCGACTTGGCAGATGGCGACCCGGACGCCGAGACCGAGGGGTTAGAGGACGATTTCAGCCCGCTGCACGCCGGTGTCGATTATGGCCCCGGTTGCCCTCTCGCCGACCCAGCCGAGGAAGATGACCCGCAGGGGGCCTGCGATGAGGACGAGGTGAGCACCGCGCTTGCCAGCACCACTATCTGGATGGGGCCCGGTTGCCCGATCAGCGACCCTGCCGAGGGTCGAGAGGACTGGCTTCCATGAGCGCGCCAGCCCCGACCTGTGCACCAGAGTGCAATTAATGCCGGCGCGGCGATGCTTCAGGGGGAGGCCGATTTCTTGCGTTTTCGCCCTCTGCGGGCGATTGTTGTGACGGGGCTAGGCCGGCCAGCCGAACGCGGGAATCCCACCCGCTGCCCCGTCATTTCCTTGGGAGCCGCGAAGGGAAGCGGATATGGATGCTATGCCGCTGCGGGCAGCCGTCGAGCAGATACACGCCCGAAACGCAGTGACGCGTGATGTCGCTCGGAGGGCTCTTATCGCCACCTTCATGGAAGGGGAAGCAACTGCGATTTGTGATGCCTATTGGCGAAACGCAATCGTAGAGGGCCGCCCCCTTCCCGCGCCGGCCCCTGAAGATAATGCGGTCCCTGCCGATTTCTGGCACCTCAATCACGCCGAGCTTTCGCCCGACGAACCAGGTTTCGTCACGAGCGGCTACTCGGGCCGATGGGGCGAGATCGCCGACTTCCGCACTGAGATATGTCTCTCTAGCAATTGGGCAAGCATCCGCTTCCCAGAGTTTGAGGATCTACGGGCGCTCGGTGGCCAGCCGGTGGATATCGAGATCTGCGCAATGGATGTGAGGATTTTTCCGGTCGATCTCGACGCCCTCATTGAGCGCGGCAAAAAGCGCGGCAAGTTTGAAGCCCTGCTTAAGAGAGCCGGTCGGAAACCCGCGATCGTGCGAGGGAACGTGAGCAAGTCTGACTCGGAGCGGCTTCTCGCCCGCTTGTGCTGCAACTTCCTGATTGTCGCGCAGCAACACCAGCCTGCGTCCAATCCGGAAAAGGTTCTCGAGATGGTGAGGTCCACAGCCGCGAACGCGGGGCAAGATGCTGCAGTTTCCGATAGGATGATGCGGCGCATCGCCAACATGATTGCCGATGAAGCTCAGAGGCTGGCAGAGCGAAGCGGCCCTCCGATCTGAGCAAAAAATAATCGCAAACCGCAATTAATTCCTGTCACATATATCGCGGCTTTCGACATTTCGTCGTCATCGCCTGCGGCTGGCTCTCCGCATTAAACCGTTGCTTGTCACAACAAGCCGGAGCCATGCTATGCAACCCGAGAATGCCAAGAGCGCCCGGCCGCCCCTGAAGCGGCTATCCTACCGCCCCAAAGAAATCCCAGCCGTCACCGGTATCGGTCTGACCCGCGTGTGGGAACTGATCGGCGATGGAACCCTCGAATCCCGCCTTGTCGGTAAGACCCGTATCGTCTCGGCTGAGTCGGTCGAGCGGCTGGTGCGGGGCGAGTGATGAGCGCCGCCGCCATGCCCCCCGAAACCCGCGCCCTGATCGGTGACCTCGCCGAGAAGTTGCTCGACGCTGGCAACGCCATCCTCACCTTGCTCGATGAGCTCGACGGTGACGCGGACGCCGAGGATGATGACGCATGACCGCCGCCAGCCGAATTTCCGGTCTCATCTTGGTCGAAGCCGCCCTGCCGACGCCCTTCGCAATCGTCACCGCCCGCGCGGCTGGTCGAGAGGAAGCGAAGTTCTTCCACACCATCCCGGAAGCCCGCCAGTTCGCCGCCGAGCTTGCCGCGGCGCGCAATGCGATGCTGGTCGACATGACCGGTGCCACTGAGGGCGGGGCGGACTGAAATGTCTGGCGAGCGGCCTGAGGCCGATGATCTTGGCGAACTGTATGGGGCGCTCTCTCGCGAAATGATCCTAGATGTCGACCTGAGCCTGTCGGACTTCCGACTGAGCGCATACATCGGCATCTTCGATCGGCGGAGCCTTGAAACCGGCAAGGGCAAGGGTTGCCTGAGGTCGATTGCGAACCTCGCTCGCGACCTAGGGATGTCCAAGCGGCAGGCGCTCCGGTCGCTCGATAAGCTGGTGCGCAAAGGCTACATTCGGAAGACGCCGCGGGGCCAAAGCTGGCAGGGCTACATTCTCCAAATTGTCTATGCAGGGGGTGACACGGCTGTCACCACCCCGGTGACTCCGGTGGCACCATGTGGTGACACGGCTGTCACCACCCCGGTGACTCCGGTGGCACCATGTGGTGACACCGGAGTCACCCATAAGAGAGAAGGAATAGACAAGCCAAAAGAGGCTGACGACGACGTCCCGCCGCATGGCTTATCGGATGATGTCGAAACGGTATTGAAGCGGTGGCGCGATGTCGCTGAGCCTGCCGGTGCAGCAAAGGCTGAGAGGCTTAGCAGCAAGCGGCGAGCTCTGATCGAATCCGCCATCGCCGAGAATGGTCTCAGCGATGTGCTCACTGCGATCGACCGTATCGCAAAATCGAAATGGGCCATGGGAGGCGGCGAAAGAGGCTGGCAGGCAACGCTGAAATGGGTTCTCGCACCAGGCAAGCCCGCCGAGATCCTTGACGGCGAACACGACGATTTCAGGGCGGCCGGTCCCCAAGGGAGCGGCGACGGCCTCGTTGACGCGATCATGCGCCGCGCCAAGGCTCGCAACGCCCACACCGATGAAGGCGGCGACGGGTTTAGTCGCGCTGTCAATCGCTGGTCAAACCTTGGCGATGATCCCCGCGACGGTTTCACCCGCGCATTGCACCGTGACCTCGAGGCCTGCGCCGATGGCGAAGCCGATTGCGAGCCTGCCGCCGAATACGCCGATTTCACCGAGGTCGATGATGAGGCCGCACCATGGCCCTGATTGCCCCTCGCCCCCGCCCCGAACCTAGCGCCCCGGCGCCAGCACCATCCCCACGCACACCACTGACGAAAGGAAACTGCCATGTTGAACTACACCACCGACCCCACTGCCCCGGACACGCCTGCGAAACTCGGTCTGCGCGCCGCCCTCGCCCGTCGCCGTGGCAAACTCGCCGCCAGCGCCGCGCCAGCGCCTCACAAGGCTACCGGCACGGCCAATCCCGCACCCGTCGCCCTTGCCCCGAAGCCTAAAGCGAAACAGTCGTCGGCGCTCACCGCAAGCCCTGAGTATCGCGCGGAGACGCAGCGAGCGATCGATGTGATCAATAGCCCCCACTTCGCCGCGAACCGCGATCTGGCCATCACGTTGTACAAGAACCCGAGGCTCTCGGCCGCCGAGATTACCTCGATGCTGGCACTTGCCGGGGCGGGGAGCGCGACCGAAGAGAATGCTGCCCTTGCCGACATGAAGGCCGCCCTTGCCGAGGCTCGCCAGCGGAATGGCGCCAGCGCCGGCACTGTTGAAAGCGACCCTTCGAAGGCGGCGGATATCTGGGCCCGCGCCCACGCCAAGGTCGCGACGGAGATGGGCCAATGAGCGGCGGCGAGGCACTGAGCGCTTTGAAAGCCGCGCTCGACCGTATCGACCACAGCGAAAGCAATGCCGAGATCCGCAGCATCAAGGCCGACATCGCCCACGCCGAGAGTAAGGACAAGGCCGTGCGCGATGAGATCGGCAAGCTCGCCGACCGCATCGGGGCATTCTCGCGCCCGGATGGCGAGACCATCGCCAGGGCCGTGTTGGCCGGTGCGGACCTCGAGGACGCCGCCCTGACGGGTGACAGCCTGCGAGACCTCGAGGAACGCCGGGCCGCGCTAGTCGCCTCGCTACGGCCGATCGCCGCCCACACGGATGAATTGCGCCAAGCCCTGTTCGTCGCCGAGGCCAAGGCTCGCGCGCCGATGATCGCGGCGGCCAAGCCCTATGTCGAGCACCTGCGCGACCGGCAGCTTAAGGCAGCTGCGGAACTGGTCGAATGTGACGCCGCTATCGTCGCGATCGAATCCGGACTGCGCTGCCAGCTTGACGGCGCGGAGAAGTCCAGGCGCGCGCGGGAGGGCGTGGCAACCGATTGGGGCCTGCTCGGCTGGGTCGACGTGCTGCGCCCGCCTGCCGACCTGATTGAAGTGCTGCGGCCCCTTTCGGATGCGTCTGAGGCGGTGAACGGTTTCCCGACCGCGATCGGCACAAGATAACGAGACAGCGGCGCCCGGTTCATTCCTTTCGGGGCGCTGCCTAAGCGGTGCGGGCTTCATCCTCCCGCATCGCGGCGCGGCCGGTTGTGACGGTCATCCGGCCGGCCGCGCTTCCCCCATCCCCGCCCATGCGCCACGGCCAGGAGAACGTCATGCCAAAACTATCTCAGGAATTGCTGCTCGCTAACTATGCCGCAGCCGCTGCCACGGCAGCTGTGAACGCGCTTGCTGTGCTCGGCTACGTCGACACTCGACAAGTGGAAGGTCTTATCGGTGTCCTGAAAGAGTGCCGCATGGGTACCCGGGAGGCAGCACCGATCGACCGGCATATAGATAGCCTCATCAGCGTGCTATCTGGCGCCGCCGACCAGTAGCTGGGCGGAGACGGCACCACTTAGCTCGGTGCCGTCTCGCCTTCTCAGAAGTTCGCCAAGATGCGGGCGACAACATCGCCGGCGAAGCCGCCGCCGCTGCCCCCGCCGCCGCCAATAGGTGCCGGCCGCGAATTCGGATTCAGCGCGATCAGATTTTCGTTGATCGCGTCGAGCCGGGAAGCGAGCGCCGCGGTCTGATTATCGAGCGTCCGATTGATGCTTGCCTGGTCATCAAAGGGCGACCCTCGACCAGCACCGATGCTGACCACGTTGGTCTGATCGGCAATCGCCTGCTCAGTCAGCGCCGTGACCTGCTGTAGCCGGTCAAAGTAACTCTGGGTCGAGCCGAACAACTGCCGTTCGATCTCGAGAAGCTGTTGCGACACCTCCGCGAACTGGTCGAATGCGCTGCTGTCGCCAGCCGCAACGCGGGCCGCCAGTGCATCGAACTCTGCCTGAGCATTGCCCTGCCGCGTCCGAAGCGAGAGGCCCGCGTCCCCGATAGTGAGGCTCGCCAAAAGGCTCTGGAGCGAGCCCGCAATCCGGCTGGTCGCTTCCTCGATCGCCTCAGCGCGGCGGATGCCATAGAGCTCTTCCAACTTGGCGAGGTCCTCGCTGCTCGCGCCCGCCCTGCCGAAGAGGTCGATCAGGCTTTCAAACTCACGGTTGAGACTGCGCACCGCAAACCCGACCGGATCCTTGATCTCGTCAAGCTGGTCGAACACACTGCGGAAGCGCAGCACATCGGCGAGCGCAGCTTCGACATCCTTGCCAGCCCGGAGCAAGTTCTGCTCCGACTGCCGCAGCCCCGTGATGACGCCATCCTGAATAAGATCGCGCACCGCAAAAGCCACGGCCGCCTCGGCATCCTCGCCGAAGTCAATGGCGCCGTTCCCGACCTTGGTAATGCCGCGTCCGGTCGGGTCGACGCGCAAGCTGCCCTTCCGCTGCCCGATGCTGACCGTGCCGGCACTGGCGTTGACGGTAGCGCCCAGCTGCTGCGCGATGCGGTTGATGCTTTCCAGCACGCTGCCGCCGAGATCGCCAGCGGTGTTGCGCAGGCTCGCATTCGTGCCGGTCAGGCTGGTGATGCCGAGACTATCACCGACGCCGCCGATCGTGGCCGAGGCGCGCGGGGTCTTCTTGAACAGCGCACCGACGAAATTCCCGATCACGGCGCCAATGATGTTGCCGCCCGGGATGGGAAGAAAGCTGCCAAGGGCTCCACCGATCTGTGCTCCCGTGGTGGATCCGCCAAGGCCCAGCGCCTTGCTCAGCCCGGCCACCTGCGTCCCGGTCGCCGTGCCGGCGAGAGCGCCGCCAAGAGCCTTGTCGATGCTCGCCAGCGTCTTGCTGAGCTTGCCGTCCTTGTCTGCAAAGGCGCCGAGCACACCGCGCAGGGCACCGATAATACCTCCGGGGGTGCCACCGACCGCCTTGCCGCCGATGAAGCCGCCGATGATGTTGCCGAGCGTCTGGGCAAAGCGAGCTCCGAGCAAGTCCTCGAGCTCCACTGCGATGCTGTCCCCGATGCCTTTGGAGATGCGGGCGGCGAGGTCGAGCACAGAGGGGCGCGCGATCCTGACCTCGCTGTTGCGCCGGCCCGAGGCGGTGTGCCCGCGGTCGCCGGTAACGGTGATGCTGTCGACGGAGAAGTTGTCGTTGGCCGCGGTGCCGGTAAGCGTCTGCTCGGCCGCCCCGCGCACGATGTCGAAGGCGCGGTCGAACTCTTCTGCCAGGCTGATTGCCGAGTTACCGACGCGCTCAGTCGCCTGTGCCGTGCGCTCGACCTGCTGCACATAGGCGGCATTGGCGCGGCCCTGCGGCGTGCTCTTCTGAAGCTCGTTCTGGATATCGCGGAAGGCATCGCCGAAGATGCTTTCGAACAGCCTCTGGCCCTGAAGATCGAGAAGCGCCTGCTTGAAGTTGCCAAAGAAGTCGGTGCTCCGGCCGCTGAGGATCGCGGTCAGGTCGCTGCGAACTTGGCCAATGACATCAAGCTGGGCGTCGAAGATCGCTCTCTGATCTCGCAGGAACCGTGTCCTTTCCGCCTCTGCCCGAACGATAGCCTCGACCGTGGTCCGTTGCACGGCAGTGATGCCACCGCGCTGCCGCTCGAGCCTGATGACCTCTTGCAGCGCCTCGGCCTCATCCTCGCGCCCCTGAGCGAGCAGTTGCTCGACTTGGAGCCGCTCCTGCGATTCCCGGCGCAAATCCTCGAAAGGCCGTACCAGCGCACTTTCGACCACAGCTTTGGCCTTTTCCGCATCCTTGATGAGTTCCTCAAACCCGGCTGGTTTCCGCTCGCCGAGTTCCTTCACCAAGGCGTCTAGCTCACGGGTCGCCTGCGATGCCTGGTCGATCAGGCGCGGCTGCTCGTCGAAGCGCTCATTCAGCCGGGCAATGCGCTCCGCCGCCTGCTCGCCGAATGTCGCCAGCCGCTCAGCTTCCCGCGCCGCGCGCCGTGTCGCCGCTCCGCTGTCCTTCCGGCCCCTGTCGGGCTTCAAGAATGGCGCGAGGGCCTTGCGGTCGCCATCCAAGGCCTTGAGGGCATTTTCGAGCACTGCCACGTTGGCCCGCGACACGCCGAGGTTGCCGGCCGCCTCGCTGATCTCGCCGAAGATTTCGACGGTCGTCTTGCCGGCCTCTTGCAGTCGCAGGATTTCCTTCAGGGCGCCGTCCGTATCACCCTTCAGTGCGCGCTCTGCGACCACCGCCGAGACGCTGCGCGCGGTGCGCGGAATTTGGGCAGTCGGGTTGATGGAAATCGGCGCACCCGGAGCCGATACCTGCACCGTGCGCGATCCCGGAACGACCACCCGGCGCTTTGATGCGTCTTTCAGCGTGGTCTCAGCAGCGATGCCTGCCAGCCGCGCCTGTACAAGCTGGGTCTGCAGCTGCGCCCGGGCAAGCGCGATGGTCGCTGCGGTCTGATCTTTGATCCGACCCGTGGTGAGATCCATCACAGCGCCAAGGGCGCTTTGTGCATCCCCCATCGCCGAGGATACGAAGCGGACGCCGTCCAATGCCTCGCTCAATTCATCGGCGGACTTTTCGCCTTCGAGTAGCTTGCCGATGAAGGGGGTGAGAGCAACCGCCGCCGAGGTGAGCGCCAGCCCCCACGGTCCGGACAGGAACCCAGCCACAGCGCCGAGCCGGCCGCCCATCCCTTGCGCTCGGTCCGCAACATCGGTGACCGTGCCGCCGAAGTCCTCCAAGCCGCCCGATGCCTCGCTTGCTGCCGTGCCCGACTGCCTCGAATTCTGCGCCATTTGCTGCAGGATCTGGATAATCTGCCCGCCTTGGCTGGCGAAGATCTGGGAAGCCGAGGCACCTAGGGCAAACTGTGTCGCGACATCATTGATCTGAAATGAGAGGTTCTGCATCGCGCCGCGCTGAGCATCCGAGGACGCGACCCCGCGCCGCTGTGCATCCGTCAGCAAGCTGGTCGCGCTGGCAGTGGTGTTGAGCTCCCGTTGCACCGACTCAAGAGCGGCAACATGCTGAAGGGCCTCGGCGGCCGCCCTCTCTTCCGCATTCGCAAGTTCGAACGCCGCCCGGGTAGCTCGCGACATCGTGGCATCGAAGCTCCCCGCTGCCGTCGCCGCTCGCTTGGTGGCCTCGGCAACCTCCCGCGCCGCAATCGCCACCTGTTGCTGTGCCGTCGCTGCCCGGCGCAATTCATCAACGCCGAGGTCTAGGCTGCCGGAAGAGTTGCGCGGTCGACTGAGCGCCTGGTCGAGCGCGGCGCTTACGCCCCGGAATTCGGCCTTCGCCGCCGCCGCGGCTCGGGTTGCCTCACTCTGGAAAGCCTGAAAGCCCTTGCCGTCATTGCGGTATTCGGCCCGCAGGAAAATCGGAAAAACGCCACTGCTCGGCATGATGAACCTCGCGTTAGAAACTACCCCGCAAGCATAGCATCACGTGCAATCTTTTGACAGCGCGAAGGCCGGAAATGTAAGGCAAATCAGGGCCGAAAGGGGGACAACAGAGTGCAATTAAAAGCGCGATTCGCGTCATGGGGACAAAAAGCGGGTCACCAGCGCATACACTTTTCCGGACCCCTAGGGAGGACCCGCAATTTCCGCTCGTCTTGAAGTTCATTTGTTGCGCCATCGCGGCCGTGCCCCGCTGGTCGGCAGGGCACGGCGCGGCGGGCGGGCTACAGCCTTGCCGCTACAACTGGCCAGCCGAGTTGGTAGGCGCGGCGCGATACGTGATCGACCATGCGGCCAAGCCGTTGCCTTCGCGCCACTCCACAGTCATCGCGGGCTCGATCCATGTCAGGCTTTCCGATGCCATGTCTGCATACAACGGAAGAATGGAGCGCCGAGTGTTGTCCATGTCTGGCGGGCCGAACTTCTGAAAGAGCGCCAAGCGTGCCTCGTCGTTGCATGTCGGCCTAAATGCGCCCTCGTCGCGCATCCAGATAGAAATTCCTGTCACCGTGCCTTCAGGGTGCAGGATCTCGACGCGGGGCTTGCACTTGCCGAGAACCATGAAGCCGTGAAGCTCTGTGACGCTCTTATGGTGCTCGACCTTGCGCCCCTCCCCTGGCTTCAGGGGATAGAGCGCACGGACCCCTTCTACCGTCATTCCTGCCTCGATATCTCGCCATAAGGGCTCAGCCTGAGCAGCCGTGGCACCGAGCGCGAGCGCGCCCATCGTCATCGCAATTGCGGCAGTCGACCTGATCATGTGCACCCTTCCTTTCGCAGACGCTCAATCGGATCTGATGTGCCAGCCGTCCGAGGCAAAGCCTAGCTAATTCAGCGCCGTGGCCTGCGGTTCAATCAGATGGGATTGGCAATCTGGGTGCGACCCGGATCTGAATGGGAAGCTGCCAGATTCCGGGGGTGCTCATCATACCACTGTTCCGGTTGACCGATTCGGGGGATTAGATGCTGCGATCAGTCGCGTAGGGTGTGGCACGTCCCCAACTGCCCGGCTGGCACCAGTGCGTTATCCCGATTTGGCCCGAGCGATTTGCGGCAGTGCATTTGATCGGCAAGGGCTGATCAGATGGGGGCCAGACCGGGGGCCATTTCTGAGCGAGGTCGCATCATAGCAAAGGAAAGCATGTGCTTAGGTCGCTATTGCGGCTCCTGCAGCCGCACCACTTGCTTTCCGCGCCGTTCACCGCCTTGCTCGCCTTCGTCCCTGCGGCCGCCAGCGTCAGGCATTGCGTCTGGCAAGAGCGATCCCGGCGAGATTCTGCCGACGCGGTGTCCATTTGACCTGTCTGGGCCGGCGGGGCGCAGCAGCTTCCTCATAGCGCGCAAGGTGGGCGGCGGCACTATCAGAGCCGGGGCGGGAAGCGCCATTCGCCAGCCGGACGACTTCCAGCGAATCGCCGATCAGATCGAATTCCGCCGCGTCCAGGGATTGCGCGACCTGCAACGCCATGCGCAGCGCCAGCCATTCGGCGTCGGTATTGGTCCCGGTGCCAAGGTCATCGAAGAAATGCGCGACTCCGCGCGCGACCACGGCGACCTCGATCGTGCCGGGGTTAGGCCGGCAACCGCCATCAAAGTAGACCTTGAGCCTTCGTGGTCGAACCTTCGGCACGGTCGGCACCTCACCCCAGCCGCAGGAAGAATTCCTCGCGCTCGCGGCGCAGTTCTTCCGGGGTCATCGCGCCCAATGCATCAAGCTCCGCGCGCAGCGCCAGCGTCAGGCGCTTGGCGGTCTCGGCATGGTCGCGGTGCGCGCCGCCGCGCGGTTCGTAGACGATGCGGTGGATCACCCCGAGCTTGAGGAGGTCGCCCGCGGTCACCCGCATGGCTTCGGCGGCGGTGGCGGCCTGTGAGGCGCTGCGCCACAGGATCGAAGCGCAGCCTTCGGGGCTGATCACCGAATAGACCGCGTGTTCGAACATCAGCACGCGGTTCGCCGCCGCCAGCGCGACCGCCCCGCCCGACCCGCCCTCGCCGATGATCACCGCGACCAGCGGCACGCCCAAGGCAAGGCAGGCCTCGGTCGAGCGGGCGATGGCCTCGGCCTGCCCCCTCGCCTCGGCATCGACCCCGGGGAAAGCGCCGGGGGTGTCGACCAGCGTCACCACGGGCAGGCCAAAGCGGTCCGCCAGTTCCATCAGGCGGATCGCCTTGCGATAGCCCTCGGGCCGCGCCATGCCGAAATTGTGGCGGAGGCGCCCCGGCGTGTCCTCGCCCTTCACATGGCCGATCACCATGACCTTGCGCCCCTCGAAGCGGGCAAAGCCGCCGATGATCGCCTGATCATCGCCGAAGGTGCGGTCGCCCGCGATGGGCAGGAACTCGCTGAATAGCCCCGCCACCAGCTTCTCGAAGCGGGGCCGCTGCGGGTGGCGGGCGACCAGCGTGCGCTCCCACGGGGAGAGGCGCGCATAAGTGTCCGCCAGCAGCTTGTCCGCCCGTTCGCGCAGCATCCGCGCCTCGTCGAGGCCCTCGGGCAGCGCGGCGAGCTCGGCCACGTGCTTGTCGAGCGCCTCGATCGGCTTTTCGAAGGGCAGGTACTGGATCACGGCGGGGGCCGCTTTACACCGTCATGGACATGTCGCGATAGATCCGCGCGCGATAGCGCGAATCCTCGGCATCGGGCAGCGGTGCACCGACCAGCAGCACCGCGCGGGCAAAGCGGCGGACTTCCTCGAGATGCTCGTCGAGATCGCGCGGTTCTTCCGATTGCACCCGGCGGGTGAGGTTGATCTGGTTGACCGGCACATCATGCACGAGCCGCTCGTTCTCGACCGCGAGGGTCGCGGTGAAGGCGTGGAGCGTGGTCTTGATGAAGTTCGCCAGCGCAAAGGCCGGGGACTTGTCGCCCATCGGCACGTCAGGGCTGGTCAGCACCAGCTGGCAGTCGTCGTAGAGCGAGGCGCGGCGCGCAACGCGGAAATGGTGGGTAAGGTTATCGGCCACCACCGCGCGGAATTCCTCGGGGGTGAGCGGATCGGCCGCGTCAAACAGCTTGCCGGGCAGGGGCGCAAAGGGCGTGGAGAGGATCGTCGTGGGCCGCCCCCAGGCAAGCAGCGCCTCGTCCATTGCCGCCTCGATGTCGCTGGTGGCGACGAGCGAGGTGAGCCCATCGGCGGTATTGCCCTCGAGCTGCGCCTTGACCGCCTCGTAGCCCTCGGTCGTGCGGGTGATCAGCACCACGTTGGCGACATGGCAGTCCTCGATGAAGGCGCGCGCGGTCTCGGCGAGGTAATCGGCGAGGTGTTCGCCGATGATCCACACCGTCTTGCCCCGCATCTGGTCGAGCCGTTCCTGCTTGGGCGAGCCGAACAGTTCGCGCTCGGTGGTGGAGCGTTCCACCGAGAGCCCGCCCGAGGGCATGAAGGTCTCGCCGCTGACCGCACGGTCGGCAAGGAAGAAGACGGTTGCCTGCGCCACGTCATGCTCGGTCGGCATCTTACCGAGGTAGAGTTTTGACAGCACGCCGGAGCCGACCTTGCCCGCTTCCACCGCGATCTTGTCGGCGGGGAGGAAGGGCGCGTCCTCGGGCGCCACGCGCATCAGCCAGTCGCTATCGGAATCGGGCGTGGCCGGCCGCTCGGACCACTCGGGCGCATCGAGGAACAGCCCCGCCTGCCTGAGGCGCGACACCAGCGCGGCCGCGATCTGCGGGGTGAGGAGATACTGGTCCCAGGTGCAGGTCCCGTCCCCCTCGCGCGCGCAGGCCAGCGCCAGTTCGCGCAGCTCGCGCGGGTTGTTGGTGTCGTGGCTCATCTTGGTGGTGTCATTGCGCGCGAGCCGCGCCAGCACCGCCTCGACCCGCACCCCGCGCCGGATCGCCTTGATCGCGGCGGCGTGGACGGCGTTCAACCGCTTGTTCTCGAGGATCAGCTTGCCGCGCCGCTCGAACAGCCCGGGCTTGCCGCCGGTGCCCGAGAGGCGGTCGCCATCGACCGGGCCGGGCGCAATCGCGTTGAACTGCACCTCGGGGCCGAGATAGCGCGCCATCGATTCCACCATCGCGCGCTGGCCCGCCTTGGACACGGCGTAATCCGCGCGGTTGGGATAGGCGACCGCAAGGTACTTCTCCCCGCCGAAATAGGACGAGACATTGAGGATATAGCCCGACCCTTGCGCCTTCATCAGCGGGGCGACGTGGTGCATCAGGAAGTAGTTCGACACGAGGTTTGCATCGAGCGTGTAGTTCCAGGCGTCGACCCCCATGTCGACGACCATGTCCTCAGCGCCCGCGACGCCCGCGTTGTTGATGAGGTAATCGATCCGCCCGAAGGCCTTCAATGTCGCGTCCACCGCGCCCTTGAGGCTTTCGAAATTGCTGACATCGACATTGGCGAGGGTCTGCACCCGGCGCTCGACACCGGCAAAGCCGATGTCCTCGAGCTCGCTGACAATCCGCGCGCGCGCCACCGCGAGTTCGCTTTCGCGCCGGGCGACCATCATCACCTTGCCGCCAGCAAGCGCCAATAACCGCGCCACTTGCCCGCCAATACCCGCCGATCCCCCGGTGATCAGCGCGACTTTACCCAGATGCAGCCCGGTGATGTTCTCGGAGAAGCCGGGCATGGCCTTCCTCGCCCCGGTCGCCTCGCCGATATTGGCGGGGACATAGAGCGTGATCTCGCCGAGCTTGCTTTCCTTCAGGAGGATGCGCGCGGCATGGCCCGCAGTGAAGCGGATGTTCTCGGCCTCGGTGTTGGTGAAGCGCACGATCTGGTTGCCCCACTCGGCTTGGCGGCGGCGGCCGTGGGCGGTGTCGATCTCGCTCTCGTCGCGCCAGATGCGGATCAGCTGCTCCGTGGCGGCGCGCAGGATGTGGCCGTAGATGTCGCCCTTGCCATCGCTCGCATGGCTGACGAAGACGAAGCGCGGCGGCTGGAGCAGGTTGTCGTGGCGCTTCCAGTAGCGGCTCATGGTGCGGGCGAGCGCCATGTTTCCAGCGAGTTCAGCGTCCATCAGCGCCTCGACGACGGAGTCATCCGCCGTGGTGATCGCGCCGCTGAGTTCGCCCGCGCCCAGGGCGGGCAGGAACAGCGCCCCGCTGACGGGCGTGCCCTTGGCGGTATAATCCTCGAGCGCGGCTTCCATCCCCGCCGGGTCCTTGCGGCTGAAGCGGATGATGGCGAGCTTGTCGGAGAGGCCCAGCGCGGCGCTGCGCTTCTCGGCAATGGCAACGTCCGCCGCGCGCGGCAGGCCGAGCACGACCTCGGCCCCGCAAGCCAGCTGCACCTGCGCAATCTCGAGCGCTTCTTCCCAGTCGTCCCCCGCCGCGATCAGCACGGCGAGGCCGGTGCCGTCCATCGAACGCATGGTCGGGCGCGCAAGGTAGGTCGAGCGCTGCTCCTTGCGCACGCTCATCCCGTGGGTGACTTCGAAATCGTGGCCGTTGTAAGCTGCGCTCTCGTCGCTGCCGAGGAACACGCAGGTGGTGGCGATGTCGGTGGGCGTGGGGAAGGTCTTGGCCTTTGCGTTCCCGCCGGTGGCCCGCTCAAGGCTCATCATGTCGAAGAACTGCGTCGCGGTGGTGCCCGCCGCGTCCCCGCGCGCCTTGTCCATCGCGGCGAAGACATTGCGGATGCGCTCGCTCTCGATCGGGCCGGGGTAGACGAGGTTGACGCGGATTCCCCTGGGGCCGAGCTCGAGGCTGAGTTCGCGGCTCCACGCGTTCATCGCCGCCTTGGGCACGACATAGGCCGCGCGGGCGTAATAGGGCGTGCGGCTGAAGATGGTCGAGACGTTGATGATCGAGCCGCCTTCCGGAATGTGCTCCGCCGCGACCCGTGCGACATTCCATGCAACACCAAAGATGTTGCGCAGCGCGTCGGCCACGGTCTCGCTGTCGGTGCTGCCGGTCTTCTGGAGCGCCGCCAGCTCGTCCGCCGAAAGCGGCAGGTTTTCGATCGGCTGCTTGGGGCCCGCGCTCCCGGCGTTGTTCACCAGAATGTCGATCCGCCCGAACTGCTTCACCACCTCGGCGATGGCGGC
Source organism: Erythrobacter sp. (assembly GCA_013822695.1). Taxonomy (GTDB): domain Bacteria; phylum Pseudomonadota; class Alphaproteobacteria; order Sphingomonadales; family Sphingomonadaceae; genus Erythrobacter. The sequence goes on from PNKW01000004.1 coordinate 66,548, forward strand.
ACGGACAGACGCGATGTCGCCTCCGTCCAATGCCACGGTGGCAAGCCGCGCCGGGTCTGCGCCGGTCGCCTTGAGCAGCGCCTCGGCCGCCGCCGCCGTGCGATCCGGCGTGCGCCCGGTCATCACCACGGTTGCGCCTTCTGCAAGGTAATGCGTGACGATATGCCCGCCCAGATTGCCCGCCGCGCCGGTGACGACGGCGATCTTGCCGGCCAGACGGCCCGGAATATCGCCTTGCAGAGCAGGCGCAGCGGCTACGGCTTTCAGTTTGGCCATGACTCTCTCCTCACAGAAATTACCGCGAAGGCGTGCTTCGCTTTGCGTTTCGTTCATTCTCTGGGGAGGAGAGGGAAGAACGTTTCAAAAAGCGCAACGCGCGAGCTAGCCGTCCGGTTCCCCGGCACTCGCCGCCGCCCACGCCTCCAGCAGCGCATCACGGCTGCGCAGGCCAAGCTCGGGCAGCGCATGATTGACCACATAGGTCGAACCGGTGTGGCGGTTCTCCCACATCGCCTGGTGCGCCTCCGGGAGGCCCTCCCATGGCACGACTTCCGGCTCGGTCACTTCGAGCAGGCCCGCCGCGATCATGTCGTTCATCCGCGCGACCTCGTAGGCGTTGCACAGGTGCGTGCCGAAGATGTTGGCAGTAGGCATGAAGATACGGCGCTGCCGCGTCCAGACCTGCGGGGCGTAGAAGGTGAAGCGGCAGCCGGTCAGATCCTCGGCGAAGATCACGCGGCCCGTGAAGGGCTTCACCAGCGAGGTCGAGATGCCGAGCGTGTCCTGCCCGGCCCGCTCGAACACCAGATCGGGGCTGCCGCGCAGGTTGTCGGGCGAGCGCAGGATCTTGCCCACCGCCGAGCCGAAGGGCTTCATCACCCGGTCCTGATAGTCACGCACCGCGGCCTTGAAGACCTCGATATCGGCCTTGGCATCGGGCAGGCGCGGCATGGTGTCGGGCCAGTGGAAATTCGCGCCCTCGCGGCGGCGGATCGATTCGAGGCTCACGATCCCCTCGATCGCATCCTCCAGCCCCAGCGATTGCAGGAATTCGCGCTGGCCATCGGTGGTGGTGGCGATCACCGAGCGCGCGTTGAAGCGCCGCGCGGCCTCGATCATTTCGAGACCGGTCTCGTCGAGCAATTCCTTGCTGCCCGGCCCGTAGTAGATCAGCACCGCCTCGCCGCCTCGCAGCGCCGCGCGGCGGAGCATTTCTTCGGGCGAGGCCGTCCCCGGCTTGCCCATGAAGCTGAAGTGATAGCCCGACGACGCGCCGTAGAAGGCCAGCGTGCCGCCTTCTGCCAGCAGCTGGAACGAGCGCGGGAAGGCAGTCTCGCCTGCGTGGCTCACCACATAATCGGCGAGCTTGCCGCCGTTGAGTGCCTTGTATTCCTCGACCAGCGGCGCGCCTGCGGCTTCCCACGCCTTCGCTTCGGCCTTGCCCTCCGGCACCACCGAATAGAGACCGGCAAAGCGCGCATCCTTGCGGTTGATCGCGCCAACCGCGCCCTGCACCCCGGTGATGAAGGCCGCACGTTCCTCGGAAGAAACCAGCCCCGTCACCTGCAACCCGGTGCGCACCGAGGAGCGCAAGGCATCCAGCCCCGTCCCCGTCGCCGCGCCCTCGACGAACAAAGTCCGCCCCGGTGCAATCTGCAAGGTCGTGAACAGGCAGCGCGCGATGGTGCCGAGGTTCAGCACATAGCTCCCCGCCTGCTCCAGCGTCAGATCCGGCGGAACCTTGTGCATCTGCGGGGCCTGCACCGTCAGGAACTGCGCGTGGCTGCCCGTCTCCGTCTCGTAGCCCTGAATGGAGAAATCGGCATACATCGGATCATTGCCGACCAGCGGGCTCAGGAGGTCATTGGTGCCCGAATACACGGTGACAAGATCCCCGACCTTGATCCGCCCCTGCGCCCGCGTCTCTGACCCAAGCGCCGCGACCAGCGCGATCCCACCCGAGCCAGTGATCTGGACGTCTTCCTCGTGGCTGTCGAACGGCGAAACCGGAATACCGGTCAGCGCCCAGATGTCGTTGAAGTTGACCTCGCTCGTAAGCATGTAGAGCAGCGCCTCGTTGGGCGCAGGCTCGGGCACGGTGACGACCAGCTCCTTCTCGTGGCTCGCGGGCGAGCCGAAGCGGGGCTGGCCGGTGTCGGGATCGCGGGCGATGCCGAAGGCATATTGGTGACGCGGGATCGGGGTCACGCCGGGATAGAACGGCGCTCCTACGGGAAGCAGCTCGCCTGCCGCTTCCAACGCCTGCGCACGCATTTCGTGCTCGGCATCAATCCACACGCCGTCGCGCCGCACCGGAAGCGGGGGCGCAACCTTGTCCATGAACTGGCGGATACCGGTCTTGCCGCCCTCGGGGTCGATGATGGCTTCGGCGAACAGCTTGGCCTCGCGCGCGGTGCCTTGCGTGATGCCGTGTTCGAGCCCGGTGCGCACCGCGTCCAGGGCCCGCGCACCTGCCACATCGCGGCCCGCCCATGCGAGCTGCCGGAGAATGCGCTGGAGGAAGTCGTCCTCCAGCACCGCGTCAAGGCTGACCTCCGAGGCCGCCTCCCACCGCACCGTCGCCGCTTGCCGCTCCGCGAAGGCGCAGCCGAGCGCGCTGCCCGGCCCGTGCTTCACGAAATCGCGCACCGCGGCATGGGCGGCGGAGAGCGCATCCTCGGCGCCGTCGACCATTTGATCGACCACGCCGATAGCGGCCGCTTGCTCCGCCGTAATGCTCCGCCCGCCGAGGATCAGGTCGAGCGCATCGCGCACGCCTTCCGCGCCGCGCCGGTCGGCGAGCAGGCGCGGCAGACGCTGGGTGCCGCCATATCCGGGGAGCAAGCGCAACCGGATTTCGGGCTGGCCGAAGCGTGCCACGGGCTCGGCCACGCGGTAATGGCAGGCGAGCGCGAACTCCATGCCCCCGCCGAGCGCCACGCCCTGCACCGCCGCGACGCAGGGCTTGTCCATGCTCTCGATGGTGCGGAAGGCGAGGTGCGCGTTGTTGGGGAGCACCATGGCCTCGTCCACCGCGTGGATTTCCTCCAGCATCTGGCGGATGTCGGCGCCCGCCACAAAGGACGAGGTGCCCTCGCCGGTGAACACCACCGCGACCACATTGTCATCGCGCGCGAGGGTTGAGGTGACCAGCACCAGCTCGTCGATCGCGCGTTCGTTCAGTGCGTTGACCGGCGGGTTGGTGACGGTGACGGTCGCGACCTGCTTGCCCGGCGCGACCGTGTTGTACTGCACGAGGAAATAGCGGTGCCGGTCGAACAGCGCCTGCTCGTCGCTCATGCGCTGCTTGCGCTGCCAGCCGGCGATGACGGTCCGCAATTCGTCCAACGCCTCGGGGTTGCGCAGTGTGGTGACGTCGCCGACATCCTCGCCCACCACCAGCGCGCGGACCATGCGGCGCATATACTTGCCCGAGCGGGTTTCGGGGAATTGCGAGACCTCGATGAAGTCGGCCGGAACCGCGACCGCGCCCTTCTCGGTGCGCACCAGATCGAACAACCGGCGCTTGTCTTCGTGGGTGAGCTTGCGCCCTGCCACCGGCACCACGAAGGCGAGCGGGGTCAAGCCCTTTTCGCGGTGCGGGGCGCCGACCACCAGCACGTTGCCCACGGGCGAGTCCGGTGCGAGCGCCTTGTCGCGCAGCACCGCGCCCTCGATTTCCTCGGTGCCCATGCGGTGGCCCGAGACATTGATCACGTCGTCCGAGCGGCCGTGCAGCGAGAAGGAACCGTCCGCGTGCTGGATCGCAAAATCGCCCTGAGTATAGGCCCATGCGCCCTTCCAGCGCTTCCAGTAGCCCTCTTCCCAGCGAGCCGCATCGCCGCGCCAGGCGGGATCGACGCGGCCGTCTTCGACCTTGAAGCCCGCAATATCGCCCCAGATGGTGCGCGCGAGGTAGGGGTATGGCGCAGCGATGACGATCTCGCCCTTCTCGCCGATTTCGGCCTTGCGCCACTGCACGCCGCCCGCGTCGGCGCGGGTGAAGGGAGCGGGCGCGCCCGCGCCGTCGTCATCCTCGACCCACACGTCGCCTATGATCCACGGCAGCGGATAGGCGTGGGCATCAGGGCGCAGCGGGAAATCGTCGTTCGCGAACATGTGCGTCCACGCGATCCCGCCGTGCTCGGTGGCCCAGTATGAGTTGATGTAGCGCTCCGTGACGTGCTCCATCCCGAAGGCCTGCACCGACGGCGAGACGGGTTCGGCGCAGAAGGTCGCGACGCGCAGCCCGCTCATGTCGTAGCGCTCGACCTCGGCGAGGTTCGCCGGGTCCGACATGATCGACTTCAAGAAGGTCACCCCCGCCTTGAAGATGCGCACCTTGTGCCGCTCGATCATCGATGCGAAGCGGCCCGCGTGGGGGAAGACTGGCGAGCCTTCGGACACCAGCGAAGTCACGCGCGTCATCAGCGGCGCGCAAATGAGATAACTCTGGCCGGTGATCCAGCCCGGATCGGCGACCACGAACAGCGTGTCCCCGGGTCGCGCATCGAAGCTTGCCGCCATGGTCTCGGCGACGCCTGCCGCATAGCCGTGGGAGTGGACGATCCCCTTGGGCTTGCCGGTGCTGCCCGAGGTGTAGATGAAGAACATCGGGTAGTCGGCATCGACCGGCATGGGCTTGGACGACGCCCAGATCGCACGGACGAAATCGCTGCCTTCGAGCGCCAGCAGATCGGCCTCGGACTGCACGGCAAAGCCCGCCCCGCGCGCCTTTTCCAGCACTGTCACCAGCGCAGCGTCGGTCAGCTCGTGGCTCCAGCGGTCGCGTTCCTCGCGCCAGATCATGTCGGGCTGGTGGGTATGGCGGCAGACGATCACCGCCTCGACCCGCGGCGGGAGGGTCACGAGGCTCGAGGCGATCGCGATCCGCACGCGGGCGGCGTCGGCCGAGGTGATCCGCCCTTCCGCCCCGAGGTTGATCAGCGCCCGCCCCACGCCGCGCATCACGTCCGAGCGGTCGACCGTAACCTCTCCGCTGAGCGCCTCGCGCACGGTGTCGAGGATCGCCGCGTGCCCGCCCTCGGGCAGTTCCAGATCGAGCCCGCCGAGGATGTCCAGCGCGGTGGTCACCGGCACGAAATTGTCGAGCGCGGGGTCGGTGTAGGCGTTCTTGAACGCTGCGACCTGCGCGTTGCGGTAGGAGCCGTCACTCGTGACGATCACCCGCGCGCCGGTATCGGCGATGCGGTCCGAGAGGGTCTTGTCGGAGAACCCGCCGAACACCGCCGTATAGACCACGCCCATGCGCTTGGCGGCCTCAGTCCAGTAGATCTGGGGCACGATGCTCGGCATGTTGAGCGCCATGCGGTCGCCCGGGTTCAGGCCCAGCGTCTCGAGCGCCACCGCGCATTTCGCCACTTCCAGCAGCAACTGCTTGCGGGTGACGGTGAAGCAGTCGATCGGCGCGCCCTTGCCGGCGTTCGCGCTCATGTCCCAGCGATCGCCTTCGAAGACCAGCGCGGCTTCATCGCCGTGACCGGCCAGCACGTGGCGGTCGAGCTCGGAGAAGGCGGCATTGGTGCGCCCGCCCACGAACCAGCGCCAGTGCGGCGGGGTGGAGCCGTCGAACCCGGTGTGCCAGGGGGTGAAACCTGCAGGCAGCGCGGGCGACACGGGTGCGCCGCTCGCCGCATCCCAGCCGTGCCAGCGCCCGTCCGCGCCGCACGCCAGCCACGCGCCCGCCGGGCCGACCTCGGCGACGAACCAGTGCATGTTGCGTGCGGCAATATCGCCGTGAAACGCGCCCGGATCGGCGAGCGCGGCGGCGCGCATCGCTTCCCAGTCGGCGCGGGTGCGGACAGGATTGGTCAGCGCCTCGGGCGGGCTTGCAAGCAGTGTATCGACAGAAATGACGCCATCCCCCGTTATCGCGGATCTCGGTTGCAAAACTCGCTTAGGCGTGATCCCGAACGCCGGCGGTGATGCAGCAAAATTTCATGCAGCAGCGCGCACGGGCAAGAATGTGCCACGCACAATGCATGAGTCGATAACGACCTTGCCCACAAAGAGTTCCGCGCTTTTCGCCGCGCCGATGCCTCCGCCTGCCTTGCCAAGCCGCGCGCGAGGAGGGTGTAACCCTTTTTCAATCACGCTTGGGCTACTGCGGGTAACCGTCGTCAGACTCTGACGCCGCCACAGCAAGGACGAGTATGCCGCTAGGCTTCCGCAAGACCCTGCGCGAAACCATGAACCCCGCGCCCGATCGGCGTGCGGTGGAGCGCATCAGCGTGCCTGATCGTTCGGTGGTGCTTAGCGAGGTCGAGGAACTCGGCATCGGCATGTTCTGGGCGACCGACGCGGACGGCAATCTCAGCTTTCTCTCGAGCCGCGCGCTGGCCGATCTGGGCGTCGGCGCCGCAGACCTTATCGGCACGCCTCTTACCAGCGTGTTCGACGATATCGAGCAAGAGGCTGGTGCCCCGACACAGCGCAGCCTCGCCTTCAAGCTCAAGGCGCGCTCCAAGCTCGACGAACAAATCGTCGCGCTGACCGATGCGCATGGCAGCACCCGCTGGTGGCGATTGAACGGGCGCCCGCTGCTCGATGCGGCCGGCAACTTCCGCGGCTATCGCGGCAGCGCAGTCGATATCTCGGCGCAATATGCCTACGAGACCCAGGTCACGCGGCAATCGCAGGTCGACGAACTGACCGGGCTCGCCAATCGCCGCAAACTGAACGATCGGCTGACCGCGATGCTGGCGGCGTTCCGTGCCAGCCAGCGGTCCTGCGCGCTGATGATGCTCGATCTCGACCGCTTCAAGCAGGTCAACGACACCATGGGGCATCCGGCGGGCGACGAGCTGCTGAAGCAGGTCGCCACCCGCCTGCAATCGATCGTCAAGGACGCAGGCGAAGTCGGGCGTCTGGGCGGGGACGAGTTCCAGGTGCTGCTGCCCGACATGGACGACCGCGGCACGCTGGGCGAGCTGGCCAACCGCATCGTCCAGTCGGTCTCGCAGCCCTACCAGATCAACGGCCGCCGCGCGATTATCGGCACCTCGGTCGGCATCGCCATCGCGCCCTATGACGGGGTCGAGGCCGAAGAGCTGACCCGCGCGGCCGACATGGCACTCTACTCCGCCAAGGAGACCCGCGGGGGCACCTTCTGCTTCTTCACCAGCGAGCTGCGCGATGCCGCTTCCAGAACCGCGATGCTCGGCGAGCGGCTGCGCGACGCGGTCGACAAGGGTGAGCTGAAGCTCGCCTACCAGCCGCTGGTCGATCCGGTCACCAACGAGGTCAAGTGCTTCGAGGCGCTGCTGCGCTGGCACGACGCGGAAGAGGGCGACATCAGCCCCTCCCGCTTCATCCCGATCGCGGAGAACGACGACCTCATCATCCGTATCGGCGAGATGGCGCTGAAGCGGGCCTGCATCGACGCGCTCGCCTGGCCCGAGACGATCCGGGTCGCGGTCAATGTGTCGGCCAAGCAATTCATCCGGCCCGGCTTTCGCAAAGCCGTGGCGAGCGCGCTGCAGGCTTCGGGTTTGCCTCCCGGGCGGCTCGAGCTCGAAATCACCGAGAGCGTATTCGTCGGCGATCTGGAAACGGTCGATGCGATCTTTCGCGATCTCAAGAAGCTCGGCGTGCGTCTGGCGCTCGACGACTTCGGCACCGGCTATTCCTCATTGGGCTATCTCAAGCACGGGCACTTCAACAAGATCAAGATCGACCAGAGCTTTGTGCGCGGGTGCACCGAGAACGGCGATATCAACCCCGCGATCATTGCCGCGATCGTCGCGCTCGCCAAGGCGCTTGGCATGGAGACCGTCGCCGAGGGTGTCGAGGCGATGGACGAGCTCGCGCTGGTCAAGGAGCGCGGCGCGGACCTGGTGCAGGGCTATATCTACTCACGGCCGATCACCCAGGACGAGGTGCTGGTCCAGCTCGCCGAGGGAAGCGCAACCTTCCGCCCCAGCGGCCCGCCGCGCCACCGGGCCGAGCGCATCACCATCTTCAAAAAAGTCGGCCTGATCCACGAGGACCACTACTACGACGTGATCCTCAGGAACCTGTCCAAGACCGGTGCGCGCATCACCGGGCTTGCCGGGGTGCCGGTCGGCACCGACGTGGTGCTCGATCTCGGCCACGGACAGCTGGTGGTGAGCAAGGTCGTCAATGCCACCGAGAACAGCCAGGGTCTCAAATTCGAGACCAAGCTGATCAGCGACGGCAGCGGCGGGTTCATGACCCGCCACCGCATCTCGCCCTACTCGCTCGCCGAGGCGGGCATTCCGCTCGCCGCGCTCGGCGCGGGGGCCTTCCCGCTCGCCAAGTGGCGCGAGGCCAACAAGACGGTGCCACGGTTCGTCCAGCTCGACATCTGACCCTTGATACGATCTGCTGGCAAGGGCGTTGCCTTGCTTGTGGCAAGCCCCGCCGCACGCAATGGCACCGCTTGGGTCACGAAAGCCCGGCTGATTGCAGCGCCGGGCTTTCGTTCGCCAAGAGACCAGGTGCGATCAGAATGCGAAGCGCACCTTCACACGTCCCGAATGTGCAGAGTAACCCTCGTTGAAATCACCAAGATAGCCAAGTTCAAGCGCAAAATTCTGCAAGATATTCACCGCAGCACCGGCGGCGAGCTCGAACCGGTCCGCCGACCGCGCCGGAAGCGCGACGTTGAAGGTCGGCAATTGGCTGGATGACAACACGACAATGCTCGCATCATCTTCAAGATCACGGATCACCGTACCCGAGATGAAAGCATCAACCCCGCCTTCAAGGGCCGCACCCAGTTCGATGCCACCGCGCAGTTCGACGAATTCGGCATCTTCCTGCGCGATCAGGAAACCAAATCCGCCCGATTCGCGCGTATCATCGAAGCTGATGCTGGCATAGTTGACCCCGATCGCGGGAACGATCCGGACATTCTCATCCGGCAGCAGGTCATATCCAACGGTTGCCTGAGCGGTGTAGCCGTCGAAATCGGTGGTAGAGGCAATCGTGCCAAGGAAACCGGAACGCAGTGCCTCGGTCTGACCGGTCAGGTAACTGGCCTCGGCATTGATGAACCCGCGGCCCGCGAACCTGGCACCCAGATAGCCGCCGATCTTGTAGCTTTCGGTCTGCGCGGTGCCCGATGCAGTGCCGCTGTAGAGGTCGGTGGTGTCGATATCAGCATAGCTGCCCAGCACACCCACCCGCAGGGTTTCTCCCACGCCAAGATCGAAGCCGGCAGTGAACACCAGTTGGTCGGAATCGTAACCCACAGCGCTCAGCGCCCGCGCATCCTGATCGGCTCCGCGCGCCACAATCTGTCCCCACAACCTGCTGCCTTCGCCAGCCAGGTGACGGTTGAGCGCCTGAGCGGCGACATTCGAAGTTTCAAAGATTTCACGCGCCGTCCCGTCGTTCAGCGCTGGGAGACCGCTCACCAGAGACTGTTCGAAGGTCCCAATGTCGCCGATGGCGTTCAGCGCATCGAAGTTCGCGGTGCCGATTGTTCCGGCCGTGACGCCCCCCGCAATCGCATTGCTGAACGCGGCAATGTTGCTGTCGTTTGATCCCGCAAGCGGGCTGAAGGCATTGACCGCCACGCTCAGCGAGCCGAATTGCGGGACGTAATTGATCAGCAGGTCATTATCCAGGATCACAATCTGCGCCCCGGCATCATTGAACGTGCCTGTTTCGGCAATCACGGTGACCGTCTGACCAACGAGGTCGTTGTCAAGCGGCGTCGCGATTTCGATCACCGCACCTTCTGCCAGCAAGACGTCGCCTGAGACCGACAGGCTATCGACCCCGAGGCCAAACCGGACCACCCCATCGAACGTGACGTTGCCAGTGAGGCTGCGATTGCCCGAAACGGTGAGCGCTGCGGATTGGCCGAGCGAAATCGCTTCAAATCCGACGATGCGGTCAGTGTCGAGAATGCCGCTCAGGAAGGCCGCGTCGACACCCGTGCCGCCATCGACAACGCCGGTAATGCGGGACAAGGAGCCCGCCAGCATGAAGGTATCATCGCCTGCCTGCAGGCCGACATTGCCATTGACCAGCGCATCTGTGCCTTCCTGCACGAACAGGTCATCGCCATTGCCGAGCAGCACGGCATCGCCCTCTCGGCCCGTGATCG
>PNKW01000005.1 GCA_013822695.1 Erythrobacter sp.
TGAAGAAGATCAGCAGCACCCCGCTGGGATTGCGCGGAAAGCTTGAGGGGTCCCGGCGCTTGCCGAGGCAGTCGGGCGCGCCGTTGGATGATATCGAGCGCGTGTAGAGCCAGGTGTCGCCCTCGCTCCGCTCGGTGCGCCAGGTGTTTTCGATCCGCTCCTCGCCGCTCTCGACCCGGCCCGTGCCATCGGCGTTGAAGTGCCAGATTTCGGTGCATTCGGGCTTGCCGTCCGCGCCCTTCTTGGTGGCGCTCATGCGCCAGCTGCCCGATGTGACAAGGCGCTCGGCTGAATCCGCGGCCCAGTCCTTTTCATCTTGCGCGGCGACGGCGGAGGCGCCCAGAAGCACCCCCGCCGCCACCATTGTCGTCAATCCGGCGCGCATCAGCCCTCGTCGGTCTCGGTTGCGGGCTTCCTGGCAGAAGCGCCCTTCTTCTTCACCGAGACCTTCTTGGCCGGCTTCACCTTGGGCGGGGCCGGGGTCATTTCGAAGCTCGGCTTGTTGTCCTTGATGCTGACATGCACCTCGCCGCCATCGGCGAGCTTGCCGAACAGCAATTCCTCGGCGAGCGGCTGCTTGATCTTTTCCTGGATCAGGCGGGCCATCGGACGCGCGCCGTAGAGCTTGTCGTAGCCCTTGTCGCCCAGCCAGCTGCGCGCGTCGCTGTCGAACTGGATGTGGACGTTCTGTTCGGCCAGCTGCAGTTCGAGCTGGAGGATGAACTTGTCGACCACGCGCGCGACGATGCTCTTGCCGAGATAGGCGAAGGGCACGATCGCATCGAGGCGGTTGCGGAATTCGGGGGTGAACATCTTCTTCACCGCCTCGTCGCCCGCATCTTCCTTGCTGACGTCGCCAAAGCCGATGCCCTGCCGCGCCATGTCGGCCGCGCCCGCGTTGGTGGTCATGATGAGGACCACGTTGCGGAAATCGACCGTCTTGCCGTGGTGGTCGGTCAGGCGGCCGTTGTCCATCACCTGCAGGAGGATGTTGAACAGGTCGGGGTGGGCCTTCTCGATCTCGTCCAATAGCAGCACGCAATGCGGGTTCTGGTCGACCGCATCGGTGAGCAATCCGCCCTGATCGTAACCGACATAGCCCGGAGGCGCGCCGATCAACCGGCTGACCGAGTGGCGCTCCATGTATTCCGACATGTCGAAGCGCTTCAGCTCGATCCCCATGATCGTGGCGAGCTGGCGCGCGACCTCGGTCTTGCCGACGCCGGTGGGGCCGGAGAACAGGAAGCTCCCGATCGGCTTGTCCGGATCGCGCAGCCCTGCGCGGCTCAGCTTCATCGCGGTGGCAAGGCGCACGATCGCATCGTCCTGCCCGAACACCACGTGCTTGAGATCGCGTTCGAGGTTCTCGAGCGCCTTCTTGTCGTCCTTGCTGACCGACTTGGGGGGGATGCGCGCCATCGTCGCGATCACCATTTCGATCTCGCGCGCGGTGATGGTCTTCTTGCGCCGGCTGGGCGGCACGAGCATCTGCATCGCGCCGACCTCGTCGATCACGTCGATCGCCTTGTCGGGCAGCTTGCGGTCGTTGATGTAGCGCGCCGACAGCTCGACCGCGGTCTTGATCGCGTCGGGCGTGTACTTGACCTTGTGGTGATCTTCGAAGGCGGTGCGCAGACCCTTGAGGATCTTGATCGTGTCCTCGATGGTCGGCTCGTTCACGTCGATCTTCTGGAACCGGCGCAGCAGCGCGCGGTCCTTTTCGAAGTGGTTGCGGAATTCCTTGTAGGTGGTTGAGCCGATGCAGCGGATCGCGCCGCTCGACAGGGCGGGCTTCAAGAGGTTCGAGGCGTCCATCGCCCCGCCGCTGGTCGCGCCCGCGCCGATCACGGTGTGGATCTCGTCGATGAACAGGACGGCATGGGGCATCGCCTCAAGCTCGGTCACGACCTGCTTGAGCCGTTCCTCGAAATCGCCGCGATAGCGCGTGCCGGCCAGCAGCGCGCCCATGTCGAGCGAGTAGATCACCGCCTCGGCCAGCACTTCGGGCACATCGCCCTCGATGATCTTGCGCGCCAGGCCTTCCGCGATCGCGGTCTTGCCGACGCCGGGATCGCCGACATAGAGCGGGTTGTTCTTGGAACGACGGCACAGGATCTGGATCGTCCGGTCGACCTCCGGCCCGCGGCCGATCAGCGGGTCGATCTTGCCGGCCTCTGCCTTGGCGTTCAAGTTGACGGTGAACTGGTCGAGCGCCGTTTCCTTCTTGTTGCCGCCCTCCTGCTTGGTCTGGGCGGCCTCTTCGGCTTTGTCGGTGCCCTGCGGGGTCTTGGGCTCGATCTGGCGGCCGCCCTTGCCGATGCCGTGGCTGATATAGCTCACCGCATCCAGCCGGCTCATGTCCTGCTGCTGGAGGAAATAGACCGCGTAGGAATCGCGCTCCGAGAACAGCGCGACCAGCACGTTGGCGCCGGTGACGGTGTCCTTGCCGGAGGACTGCACATGCAGGATCGCGCGCTGGATCACCCGCTGGAAGCCCGCAGTGGGCTGCGGATCGGCGCCGTCCTCGGTCTTGAGGCTCTGGTATTCCTGATCGAGATACTGCTTCACCACCTCGCCAAGTTCGGCCAGGTCGACCCCGCAGGCGGCCATCACCTGCGCCGCGTCTTCATCATCGATCAGCGCCAGCAGCAGATGCTCGAGCGTGGCATATTCATGCCGTCGTTCGGACGCATTGCCGAGCGCATTGTGCAGCGTGCGTTCGAGGTTCTGGGCGAAGCTGGGCATGGGAGAGGCCTTTTCAGCGGGTGGATGCCCGTGGCGAGGGGGCGGGAGAGGCCGGATTAGGGCTATATGGGTCGGGGTGCAGAAATTGCGAATCCTGGGGTAGGATAAGAACGGGGCAAGCCGGCAAAATCATCCACCCCCCTTCCCGAACAGCGCGTCGGCCGCGGCGCGGTGTGCGGCGGCCTTGGCGCGATGTGCGGAAACGCGGGCGATTTCAGCCTCGAGCAGGGCAATGCGTTCATCAAGCTCGGCTTGCGAGTAGGGGCCGAGGTCCTCGGAAGCGAGGCGGCTCGCGGCATCTCCGACAGGCCTTGGGCGATCGGGTTCTTCCATTGACTTGCAGCATCCGCCCCAAGCGGCTTGCTGTCAATCGGTGACACGGTTATTCGCCGTGCGATCTTTGGTTAAATTGCGGTTGCGGGGACGACAGTAATGGGGGCGAGTGGCGGTCCGGGTGTGCCGGAGAGCATGCAATCGATCGGGTTCGACGCGCCCGGCGGGCCCGAGGTGCTGCGCATCCAGACCTCGCCCATTCCGCGCCTGCGCCCCGATGATGTCTTGATCCGCGTCGCCTATGCCGGGGTCAACCGCCCTGACTGCCTCCAGCGCGCCGGGCTCTATCCGCCCCCGCCGGGCGCCTCGCCCTTGCTGGGGCTCGAGGTTTCGGGCGAGATCGTCGCGGTCGGCACCGAAGTCCCGCGCGAGATGATCGGCCAGCACGTCGCCGCGCTCACCCCCGGCGGCGGCTATGCCGAATATTGCGCCGCGCACTGGCAGCACTGCCTGCCGGTGCCAGCGGGGATGCTGCTGGCCGAAGCCGCCGCGCTGCCCGAGACGCTGTTTACGGTGTGGCACAACCTGTTCGAACGCGGCCTTGCGCGCGATGGCGAGCGGGTGCTGATCCACGGCGGGACCTCCGGGATCGGAACCACCGCGATCCTGCTCGCCAAGGCCTTCGACATGGAGGTGATCGTGACCTGCGGCGATGCGGCCAAATGTGCCGCGGCCAAGCGGATCGGCGCGGATGTCGCGATCAATTACCGCGAGCAGGATTTCGCCGAGGCCGTCCTGGCGCACACCGGGGGCAAGGGCGTCGACATCGTGCTCGACATGGTCTCGGGCGATTATGTCGCCAAGAACCTCAAATGCCTCGCCGAGGATGGCCGCCACGTCACCATCGCGGTGCTCGGCGGCGCGCGGGCCGAGATCAATATGGCGCAGGTAATGATGCGCCGCCTGACGCTCACCGGATCGACCCTGCGCCCGCGCTCGGACGCCTTCAAGGCCGCGCTCGCGGACGAGATCACCGACAATGCCTGGCCGCTGTTCTGCGACGGCGAGCTTGCGCCGGTCATGGACAGGAGCTTCCCCCTCGCCGAAGCCGCCGCCGCCCACACACGAATGGAGGCGGGCGAGCATATCGGCAAGATCGTGCTGGAGGTTGCGGGTGGCTGATACGCTGATTCTCCACGAAGACCCCCGCAGCGGGAATTGCTTCAAGATCCGCCTGACCGCCGCGCTTCTTGGCCTGCCGCTGGCCGTGCGCGGCTACGACATCATGAAGGGCGAAACACGGACGCCCGAATTCCTCGCGCAGGTCAACGCCAATGGCCGCATCCCGGTGTTACAGATCGGTGAAGGGCCCGCGGCGCGGTTCCTGCCCGAAAGCAACGCCGCCTGCTGGTATCTCGCGCATGGCAGCGCGCTGATCCCGCAGGAGCGCTTCGCGCAGGCGGACATGCTGCGCTGGATGTTCTTCGAGCAATATAATCACGAACCCAACGTCGCGACGCTGCGCTTCTGGCTGCGCTTCGTGGGCGAGGGCAATCTCTCGGCCGAGCAGCGCGCGCAGATCATGGCCAAGCGCATGGCGGGCTGCGCGGCGCTGGAGCTGATGGACAAGCATCTGGCGCAGCACGCCTTTTTCTGCGGCGCGGCGCCGACGCTCGCCGATATTGCCCTGTTCGCCTACACCCATGTCGCCGAAGAGGGCGGCTTCGGCCTTGGCGATTACAAGGCGGTGCAGGCATGGATCGCGCGGGTCGAGACGCTCCCCGGCTTTGTCCCGATGGACTGACCGACCGACCGACGGCAGCCATCGACGGACGCTTGCACGATTCCCTTGATTTGTCGCGCGACGGTCATATTTTGGTTATGACAACACCGGCAAGAGTCATGTTTGAATCGTGCGCCTTTCGGAAAATGACGCGAAACCGTCATTTGCCTGTGAGTCGGCTGTAACAATTGGCTGTCATGGAGGTCGGACGAGACCTGACACTCAAGGGTTACCCATGACCAGTGCCGACCTCTCCGATCTGATTGCCGACAATATCGCAAGCTTCCCCGCTTCCGCCCTGCGGATTCCCGAGCCCGAAGGCAACGCGCGCCGCTCGTACCGCACCGTGTGGATCAGCGACGTCCACCTCGGCACCAAGGGCTGCAATGCCGAGCTGCTGATCGACTTCCTCGACAATGTCGACAGCGAGACGATGTATCTGGTCGGCGACATCATCGATGGCTGGCGGCTGAAGAAGAAGTTCTACTGGCCATCCGCGCACAACGACATCGTGTGGCGCATCATGAAGCGCGCCCGGCGCGGCACCCGGGTGGTCTACATCCCGGGCAACCATGACGAGATGTTCCGCCAGTTCACCGGCCTCAACTTCGGCGGGATCGAGATCCGCCGTGCCGCCTTCCACGATACCGCCGACGGCCGCCGCCTGATGGTGCTCCACGGCGACGAGTTCGACGCGGTGATGCTCTCGCACCGCTGGCTCGCCTTCGTGGGCGATCATGCCTATCACTTCATGATGAAGTGCAATGTGGCGGTGAACACTGTGCGGCGCTGGATGGGCAAGCCCTACTGGTCGCTCTCCAAGGCCGCCAAGCACAAGGTCAAGAACGCGGTCGAATTCATCGGCAAGTACGAGGAAGTCGTCGCCCGCGCCGCTGGCGAGCGCGGGGTCGATGGCGTGGTGTGCGGGCACATCCACACCGCCGAATTCCGCATGTTCGAACACAATGGCAAGCCGGTCGAGTACTGGAATGACGGCGACTGGGTCGAAGGCTGCAACGCGCTGGTCGAGCATCACGACGGGCGCATGGAAATCCTCCACTGGCCCGAGGAGATGAAGCGGCGTGCCGAGGGTGAGGCCGCTGCGGCCGATGCCGCCGCGCCCGCGACGGATCCGGCGCGCGAGGCGGCGTGAACCGGCTCACGACGATCCCGACCGACAGCGCCTCTCCCGCCCCGGCTGCGATCGCGCCTTCGGGGCCCATCCCCGCATCGATCGCGATCGTCACCGACGCCTGGCACCCGCAGACCAACGGGGTGGTGCGCACGCTTTCGACCACCTGCGAGGTGCTGCGCGGCTGGGGGCACGAGGTGACCGTGATCAGCCCCGAGGGCTATCCCTCGATCCCCGCGCCGACCTATCCCGAGATCCGCCTCGCGCTGACTGCGCCGGGTGCGGTCGGGCGGCAGCTCGCCAGGATCAAGCCCGAGGCGGTGCACATCGCCACCGAGGGCCCCCTGGGCTTCGCCGCGCGGCGTTACTGCCTGAGGCGCAAGGTGCCCTTCACCACCGCCTACCACACCCAGTTCCCCGATTATCTCGCGCGCCGCACCGGTCTGCCGGCGAGCGCCTTCTGGCCCTATATCCGCTGGTTCCATCGTCCGGCGCAGCGCATCATGGTCGCCACCGAGACGATCCGTGCGCAATTGCGCGCGCAGGGTCTGACCCAGCTCACCCACTGGAGCCGGGGGGTCGATCTCGCCTGCTTCTCCCCCGATGCCCCGCCGCCGCCCGAATATGCCGGGCTTGAAGGCCCGATCCTGCTCTATGTCGGGCGGGTCGCGGTCGAGAAGAACATCGAGGCCTTCCTCGCCTGTCCCTATCCCGGCACCAAGGTGGTGGTGGGTGATGGCCCGGCCCGCGCGAGCCTTGCGGCGAAGTTTCCGCAGGCACGGTTCCTCGGCAAGAAGACCGGAGTGGAGCTGGCCGGGTGCTATGCCGGCGCGGATGTCTTCGTCTTCCCGAGCCGCACCGACACCTTCGGCCTCGTGATGATCGAAGCGCTCGCCTGCGGGACGCCGGTCGCCGCCTTTCCGGTGCCCGGCCCGCTCGACATTGTCACCGACAAGGTCGGCGCGATGAGCGAGGACCTGACTCGCGCGATCGATGCTGCGCGTTATTGCGACCGCGCGGCATGCGCGACCTATGGCGCGAGTTTCTCGTGGGACGCGGCGACCCGCCAGTTTCTCACCGGACTGGTGGCGCTGGAAGAGGAAGAGGCGGTCAGCCTGCAGACGCCGGACGTATTCTGAATCCAATTCTTGCCGTCCGGCGGCATTTCGCTTATCTGCGCTCGCAAGGCGGCCGCTCCGAAAGGGGCGGCCCTTCTATTTTCAACGGAGATTTGCCCATGGCGACCAAGGATCAGCCCAAGCCGCTGATGCCGCATGCCACCGCGACCTGGCTGGTGGACAACACCGCGCTGTCCTTTGAACAGATCGCCGAGTTTTGCGGCCTCCACATCCTCGAAGTGCAGGCGATGGCCGATGACCTTGCGGGCAGCAAGTACACCGGGCGTGATCCGGTGCATTCGGGCGAACTGACGCAAGGCGAGATCGAGCTCGGGCAGAACGACCCGACCTATTCGCTCAAGATGCACAAGGCGCCGGTCGAGGTGACCCGCACCAAGGGCCCGCGCTACACCCCCGTCTCGAAGCGGCAGGACAAGCCCGACGGCATCGCCTGGATCCTGCGCAACCACCCCGAGGTGTCGGATGCGCAGATCTCCAAGCTGATCGGCACCACCCGCAACACCATCGGCGCGCTGCGCGACCGCACGCACTGGAACATCCAGAACATCCAGCCCAAGGACCCGGTGACGCTCGGCCTGTGCTCGCAGCGCGAGCTTGACGCGATGGTCGCCAAGGCGGCCAAGCGCGCCGGTATCACCGAGGATGCGGATGCTCCGGTCAGGGCCGAGCGCAACGACCGCGAGAAGCTGATCGAGGAACTGCGCGCCGAACGCGATGCCCAGACCAAAGCCGCTGCCCAGGCCGCGCAGGAGGCCGAGGCCGAAGCCTGGCTCGCCGCCCGCCGCGCTGCCGAGGCCGAGGAGCAGAAGATCGACCCCGAGAGCGGGTTTATTTGAGAGGCGATTGCGCTCACGAATCTCACATCGTCGTCCCGTGCTTGACACGGGGTTTGGCCATCTTCGGTTTCGCGACCTGAAGAAGAAGCCGAGCCCCGGATCAAGTACGGGGTGACGTTGTTTTGAGGTGGCGCGGAAATGGCGCGAGTCCCCGCAGTTTCGCTTGTGCGCCAAGCCATTGTGGGCCACTATTATTGACATGCCTGTCAGTAACGTCGCGCCCGCCGCCTATCATCACCCCGTCCCGCTCGAGACGCGCTTCGCCCCGGCAAGCCTGCCCGCACTGCTCGAACGCACGCTGGCGATGAACCCGCAGGCGCCGTTCCTGCATTTCCTCGGGCGGACGTACAGCTACGCCCAGATCCACAAGCAGGCCCGCGCCTTTGCTGCCGGGCTTCAGGCGCTGGGCATCGCCAAGGGCGACCGCGTCGGCCTGTTCCTCCCCAACGTCCCGATCTACGCCGCCGCCTATTACGGCGCGATGATGGCGGGCGCCGTGGTGGTGAACTTCTCGCCGCTCTATTCGGTCGAGGAGCTGAGCTGGCAGGTCGGCGACAGCGGCACCAAGGTGCTGGTGACGGTGGACGTGCCCGAACTTTACAAGACCGCCAGCAAGGTGCTGGGGGGCTCTGCGCTCGAGACGCTGGTGGTGGGCCGCCTTGCCGACATGCTGCCTTGGTACAAGGGGATCGCGCTCAAGCTGCTGAAGCGCGATCAGATTGCCGATGTCGCCTATGGCGCGGCGATCAGGAGCTGGGCCGAGATGACCCCCGGCACCGCCCCCGCCGCGGTCGAAGTTACCCCCGCCGACCTTGCCCTGCTCCAGTACACCGGCGGCACAACCGGGCGGCCCAAGGGGGCGATGCTGGGGCATGATCAGCTTTCGGTAAACGCCCAGCAGGTCGCGGCATTGAACCCCTTCGGCAACCCGGCGGGTGAGTGCTTCATGGGCGCGCTGCCGTTCTTCCACGTCTTCGCCAACACCGCGCTGCTCAATCACGCGATGGTGACAGGCGCGTCGATCGCGATGGTGCCGCGGTTCGAGACGAAACAGGTGCTCGCCACGATCCAGCAATACCGCTGCACCGGCTTTCCCGGCGTGCCGACGATGTTCCAGGCGATGCTCGATCACCCCGATCTCGCCAAGACCGATCTCTCCAGCCTGAAAGTCTGCATTTCCGGCGGCGCGCCGATGCCGGGGCCGGTGCACGAGAAGTTCGAGGCCGTCACCGGCGTGCGTATCTGCGAGGGCTATGGCCTCACCGAAAGTTCGGGCGTGGTCTCGGCCAATCCCTATGACGGCACCCGCAAGCGCGGCACCATCGGCCAGCTGGTGCCGGGGACCGAGGTGGTGCTGCTCGACAAGGAGGATCACACCAGGCTCGCTCCCGATGGCGAACCCGGCGAGCTCGCCGTCCACGGGCCGCAGGTCATGCGCGGATACTGGAACCGGCCCGAGACCGATGCCGACAGCTTCGCCGAGATCGAAGGCAAGCGCTACCTGCGCACCGGCGATGTCGCGCGGATCGATGAAGACGGCTTCCTCGAGATCGTCGACCGCATCAAGGACATGATCGCGGTGGGCGGATTCAAGGTGTTTCCGAGCGTGGTGGAGGACGTGATCCTCGAACACCCGGCGGTCAAGGAAGCGCTGGTGATCGGCGTTCCCGAAGAATATCGCGGCGAGGTGCCGCGCGCCTATGTCACCCTGAACGATGGCGCCGCCGCGAGTGCCGAGGAGCTGGCGAACTGGCTCAACGCGAAGATCGGCAAGCACGAGCGGGTCGACATGGTGGTGGTGCGCGAAAGCCTGCCCAAGACGATGATCGGCAAGCTGGATCGCAAGTCGCTGCGGGCCGAGGTGCTTTGACCGGCGCCAAAGTTCGCCAAATGTTTCACGTGGAACATTGCTGCCGCGCGTAAATCCACCGCGACGACATCGCCACCATATGGCGACGACCGCGCGACTATATCGCTACGCGGGAACGCATGTGCACCGGCACGGCGTCATCAAGACGACAGTCCTATTCCGCAGCTTCGATCTGCGCGGGGGCGCTCGGCACGGCCTTGACCGCCTGCCGGGCGTTCGGAGCAAACCGCCCGTCCACTTCCGCACCCTGCTCGATGGTCAGCGCATCGTAATGCACATCGCCCTCGATCCGGGCGGTCTTGAGGATCACCAGCTCCTTGGCGGTGATCGAGCCGGTCACCTTGCCCGCAAGCCGCGCGGCATCGGCGGTGACCACGCCATTGATCGCGCTCTTTTCGCCCTGGACGAGGCTCGCACAGGTGATGTCGCCATCGATGCGGCCATCGATATGCAAATCGGCGGTGGCGGAGATGTTGCCGGTGATCGTGACGTCGGCGCCGATCACCGAAAAGGTCGAGCCAGAACCCATCATGCTGCTCCTGTTAGCGGGCCGCGCCTGCGGGGCGGCGGGCAGGGGAACCGGATCCGGCTGCGCGGACTTCCTTGAGAACATCGGGGGCGGCCTCCAGAAACGGGCGCGGATTGACCGCGCGGTCATTGATGCGGACTTCAAAATGCAGGTGCGGCCCCGTCGAGCGCCCGGTCGATCCGAGCCCGGCGATCGTCGTGCCCGCAGCGACCTGCTGGCCGACCCGCACATCGAAGCGCGAAAGGTGCGCGTAACGGGTCAACATTCCGTTGCCATGGGTGATCTCGACCACATTGCCATAGCCGGACTTCTGCCCCACGAAGGTCACGCGGCCATCGGCGGCGGCGAAGACTGGCGAACCCATCGGGCCCTTGAAGTCGATCCCGGCATGCATTGCCGCGCTGCCGTTGAAGGGATCGCGGCGGAAACCGAAGCCCGAGGTTATGCTCTCGACGCTCGCGGGGACGACCTGCGGGATGCCGTCAAGCGCACTTTCGAGCACCGCCATGCGCGCAAGACTGAGGCCCAGCCGCTCGAAGCGCGGGTCGATATCGTTGTTGCCGCCGAGCAGTGCCTCGAACGGGCCGCCCATCGCCTGCTGCGTTTCGCGGGTCATGAGCCTGGGATCGAGATTGAGCTTGCGCATCGCCGCCTCGGCACGGCGCGCGCGGGCGTCGGCGAAGCGGGTGAGCCGCTCGGCATAGGCGAGCTGGCGCGCCTCGATCTCGGCCAGACCTCTGGCTTGCGGGATCAGCGCACTGACCTTCTTCACCGTCGCGTCGGTCTCGGCGGTGGAATCGGTGACAGTGCCGCTCGCCGCGCCTTCGCGGACCATGTCCTCGGGCAGCATGCGGGCCATCTCGTCGAGGAAATCCTGCCGCTCCTTCAGGTCGTCGACCACCTTGTCGAGGTTGCCGCCATATTCCTTGAGCCGCTCGCCCGCCTTGGCGACACGGGCCTTCTCCTGGGCGAAGGATGCAAGGTCAGCCTCGGCGCGGTACTGGCCCCAGGCCATGACGGCGAGCGCGACCAGCCACAAAACGGCGACCGCGACCACACCGCCGGCGGCGCGCATCTGGAGTTTCGAAGAAACCTTGATGAAGCGCACCTGCCCTTCGGCGCGCATGAAGAACTCGCGATCGGGGAACCATTGCCGCAGCCGGTCTCCCCACGCTTGTGCGGTATTCTTGAGTGACAAAGCGCGCCCCGATTTTTTTGTTGTGGCTGCGGGGCGGCTATCAGGGCGCTCCCCTATGGTCGAATCCCAAATCGCGCTCCTAGGTGAATCGATGCAGATTCGCGGCGAGCCGAGGGGGGCTTGGTCCTGCGCTGTCATACGGGTGTGGGTGGTCGTGCGAATCGGCAGCGATTCTGCGCGGCGCGCGCGGGCCTGACAGGCGCGGCGCGGGGTGCTAGAGGCGCTTTCCATGACCAAGATGACCGCCGTCCTTTCGCCCGCCGAGGCTTCCGATCCCGCGGCGCTGGTGACGGCGCTGGCTCAGGCCGCGCGCTCGGCCCAGCGCGCGCTCGCCGCGATGCCGAGCGCCGCACGTGCCGATGCGCTGCGCCGCGCCGCCGAGGCCCTGCGCGCGGCCGGCCGCCAAGTGCTCGCCGCCAATGCCGAGGATCTGGCGGCAGGCAAGGCGCGCGGGCTTTCGGGCGCGATGCTCGACCGGCTGATGCTCGATGAAGCGCGGCTGGCAGGGGTCGCCGATGCGGTCGCGGCGGTGGCCGATCTGCCCGATCCGGTGGGGCAGGTGATCGATGCCTATACCCAGCCCAATGGCCTCCATTTCCAGCGCATCCGCGTGCCGATCGGCACCATCGGGATCATCTACGAAAGCCGCCCCAACGTGACCGCCGATGCAGCCGCGCTGTGCGTGCGCGCAGGCAATGCCGTGGTGCTGCG
Organism: Erythrobacter sp.; assembly: GCA_013822695.1. Lineage (GTDB taxonomy): Bacteria > Pseudomonadota > Alphaproteobacteria > Sphingomonadales > Sphingomonadaceae > Erythrobacter. The sequence continues at coordinate 12,217 of PNKW01000005.1, forward strand.
CGGGGGGAGCGAGGCGGTGCATTCCAACCGCGCGATCCACGCCGCGATGGTCGAGGGGCTGGTGGCGGGCGGCGTGCCGGCCGAGGCGGTGCGGTTCATCCCCTCGCAGGACCGCGCCTGCGTCGGCGCGATGCTGACCGCGAGCGGCCTGATCGACATGATTGTCCCGCGCGGCGGCAGGAGCCTGGTCGAGCGGGTGCAGGCCGATGCCCGCGTGCCGGTCCTCGCCCATCTCGACGGCATCTGCCACACCTACATCCACGCCGCCGCCAATCCCGCCATGGCCGAGGCCATCGCGATCAACGCCAAGCTGCGCCGCACCGGTATCTGCGGGTCGATGGAGACCCTGCTGATCGACGCCGCCTATCCCGCCCCCGCGCCGCTCGTCGCCGCGCTGATCGAGGCCGGGTGCGAAGTGCGCGGCGACGCCCGCATCGCTACGCTCGACCCGCGCGTTATCCCGGCCAGCGCCAGTGACTGGGGCACCGAATATCTCGACGCGATCCTCTCGGTCGCGATGGTCGACGGGATCGACGCGGCCCTCGCCCATATCGCGCGCCATTCCTCCGACCATACCGATGCGATCGTGACCGCTGACAGCGTGGCCGCAGAGCGCTTCCTCAATGAAGTCGACAGCGCCATCGTGATGCACAACGCCTCGACGCAGTTTGCCGACGGGGGCGAGTTCGGCCTCGGCGCGGAGATCGGGATCGCCACCGGACGGCTGCACGCACGCGGGCCGGTCGCGCTCGAGGGGCTCACCACCTACAAGTGGCAGGTGCGCGGGAACGGCCAGACGCGTGTCTGAGTTTCGGGCCTAGCCCATGGCGAAACCGCAACTGACCGGGCTGCTCGGCGGCAGCTTCAACCCCGCGCATGGCGGGCACCGGCGCATCACGCTGTTCGCTGCCGAGGCGATGGGGCTGGACGAAACCTGGTGGCTGGTCTCGCCCGGCAATCCGTTGAAACCGCAGGACGACATGGGCTCGCTGAAGGCCCGCCTGCGCTCGGCCGAAAGGCAGGCGCGGCGCGCGCGGATCGTGCCTTCGGCGATCGAGCTCGATCTCGACACGCGCTACACGGTCGACACGCTGAGGAAACTCGTCCGGCGCTATCCCAAGCGGCGTTTCGTGTGGCTGATGGGGGCCGACAATCTTGCGCAATTTCACCTCTGGAAGGGCTGGCGGCGGATCGCGCGGACAATGCCGATTGCGGTAATCGCGCGTCCGGGTTATGATGCAGCCGCCATGACGAGCCCCGCCATGGCCTGGCTCCGGCGCCATATCGTGCCCGCCGCCAGCATTCGGAAACGGGGGCAATGGAGCGCACCGGCCCTGGTGTTACTGCGTTTCGATCCTGACCACCGCTCGGCCACGGCGATCCGCCGTGCGCATGCCGGGTGGGCCGAGCAGTTGCTCGGTAAGGATGGCGATGCACCGGTGCGCGATCGGCTGACATTCCGCAGCATCCGTTCATGGGAAGACGCATGAGGCGCGGTCATCGCGCCTCGGCGGGCTTGCTTGCCGGATTGCGTGATGCCCGCTTTCATCGCCCTGAAATCTGGAGATATGTGATTGTCGATGACCGAAGCTCTTGTCGCTTCCCTGCCGCTTGGCGCGGTGCAGGCTGCTGCCAATACGGCCAAGTCGCTCGTGGGTGCTGATCTCAGCGCTGCCGCGCTGCACGCGCTCGTGATGTCGCAGCTTGACGATGATCAGGCGCAGGACATCGTCACCATCCCGCTCGAGGGCAAGAGTTCGATCGCCGATCACATGGTGATCGCGAGCGGCCGTTCGACCCGGCAGGTGGCGTCGATGGCGCAAAAGCTCGCCGAGACGATCAAGCAGGCCGGTTTCGGCCACGCCCGCGTCGAAGGCCTGCCGGCCGCCGACTGGGTGCTGATCGACGCAGGCGACGTGGTGATCCACCTGTTCCGCCCCGAAGTGCGCACCTTCTACAACCTCGAACGCATGTGGAGCTTCGAGGGCAGCGAAGCGTCGATGATGGGTAGGAATTAGGAATCCTTCTTTGCGTGCCCGCCTCCGCGGGCACGTCCTCGGTGCTGTTTCTGCCGCTGCGCGGCAGAGCACCTGCGGCTCGCGCGCGTGCGCTCGCGGCCCTGCGGGCCGAACCAGTGCCTACAGCATAGGGTGGCGTTTTGCTTCTCCACATCATCGCGCGCGGGAAGATTGGGCGTTCGCCGGAGGGCGACTTGGTCGATCGCTATGCAAAGCGCCTGACCTGGCCGGTCCGCCTCACCGAATGGCCCGATACCGGCGCAGGCAAGACCGCCGACCCCCTGACCCCGCACCGCACCGTGCTGCTCGACGAACGCGGCAGGGCTATGTCCTCGGAAGACTTCGCCAACCTCCTCGGCAAGTGGCGCGATGACGGCGTGCGCGAGACCCGCTTCTTGCTCGGCGCGGCGGACGGCCATTCGGATGCCGAGCGCGCCTCGGCCGACCTCCTGCTTGCCTTCGGGCCTGCCACCTGGCCGCACATGCTCGCTCGGGCAATGCTGATGGAGCAGCTCTACCGCGCCACCACCATCCTTGCAGGCCATCCCTATCATCGGGCATGAGGGGGCGATGCGCCGCCTGATCCTGACCGCCCTCGCCGTGATCGGCACCGGAGCCGGGCTGGCGCTTGCCCTGCCGGAGAGCGACGCCGCGCGGCCCGCCGCCTTCATCGACCCCGCCGAGGCCGAAGCCGCGCTCGCCCGCGCCACCCGCGAGGGCAAGCTGGCGGATGCCCGCGCGCAGAAACTCACCGCCGAGGCCGAGGCCGCGACCGAAGCTGCGCAGAAGACCGCCAGCGAAGCCGCCGCGCTCGCCGCGCGCATCCAGCAGGCCGAGGCGGAGATCGAGGCTGCCCGGGCCCGCCTCGCCATCGCCAGGGACCAGCGCGCCAAGCTCACCGCCCGGCTCGCCGCCAAGCAGGCCCCGACCGCGCGTCTCGCCGCCGCGCTCCAGACCGCCGCCCGCCGCCCGCTGGCGCTCGCCGCGCTGCAACCGGGATCGCTCGAGGATGTCGTCCACCTCCGCGCGGTGATGGCCAGCGCCGTCCCGCAGATCCGCGCGCGCACCGCTGCCTTGCGGGCCGATCTCGACCGCGGCCGCGCGCTCGAGGCGCAGGCGCGCGCCGCGCTCGACCAATTGCGCAGCTCCGAGAGCGCGCTGCTCCAGCGCCGCAGCGACCTCGCCGCGCTCGAACAGCAGCAGCGCCTCGCCTCGCGCACCACAAGGGCCGCCGCCTTGCGCGAGGCCGAGCGCGCGCTGGCGTTGGCCGAGGAGGCGCGCGATCTTGACGGGCTGGTCGGCAAGCTTGGCGAGGTGGCGGCGCTCAGGAACGAACTGGCCGCGCTCCCCGGCCCTGTCCTTCGCCCTTCCGACCTGTCCGCTGTGCTCCCCCCCGAACCCGCGCCCGCACCCTCGGCCGCCGCGCCGCCGCCATCCGACTTCCAGCTGCCCGTGCAGGGCCGCACGCTGGTGGGCTTCGGCGCGAAACGGGCGAGCGGGCTTGCCTCGACCGGCCTCACCCTCGCGCCCGCCCCGCAGGCGCAGGTCGTCGCCCCCGCGCGCGGGCGGGTGGCCTTCGCCGGAGCCTATCGCGGCTTCGGGCGAATCGTCATCATCGAGCACGCCGGGGGCTGGACCAGCCTCGTCACCGGGCTCGAACGGGTCGATGTCGCGGTTGGCGATACGATCATCGGCGGATCGCCTCTGGGCCGCGCGGCGGGCGGGGCGAGCCCGGTGACGATCGAATTGCGGCGTGACGGCAAGCCGGTCAACCCCTTGCAATATCTGCGATAAGCGCGCGGCGGCGCAAAGAAATCCGCCGCACACTGCCCCCCGCTGGCACACTGCGCCCTGATGCGACGTGTTATCTGGCGTTCATCTCGGCAAACCTATACATTCGTGTGACAAAGGAGCCTGCCCCGCCCATGAAAATCGCCGCCTTCCTGCGTACCGCCGCGCTGGTCACTTCGGTCGCGCTGATCCCCGCCACCACCGCCACCATGGCCCAGGTCGATGGCCGCGCCTCGCCCGAGTTCGCCAAGCTCTTCGCGGTCTTCCAGCGGGTCAAGGCGAGCTATGTCGAGCCGGTCGATGACGAGACGCTGATCCGCGGCGCGATCGACGGGATGCTCGCCGCGCTCGATCCGCATTCGGCCTATCTCGACGGCGGCGATCTCCAGCGGCTGGAGACGATGATCGACGGGCAATATTCGGGCCTCGGCCTGTCGGTGGTGATGCAGGACGGGGCGGTCAAGGTCGTCTCGCCGTTCCGCGGCAGCCCGGCGGAAGCTGCCGGGATCAAGGCGGGTGATTTCATCACGCACCTCAATGGCAAGCTGATCGTCGACACCAAGCTTGATGATGCGGTGGCGCAGATGCGCGGGCCCAAGGGCACCTCGATCCGCCTGACGATCTTCCGTCAGGGCCGCGACGAGCCGCTCGAAGTCGACGTCACCCGCGGGGTGATCGAGCTGGAGCCGGTCACCTCCGAGCTGCTGTCCGGCAATATCGCGGTGATCAGCGTCAACGAATTCTCGGCCAATGTCGGCGCGGATGTCTTCGCCGAGTGGCAATCGCTGAAGAAGAAGGCCCCCGGCGGGCGCCTCAGCGGGTTGGTGCTCGACCTCAGGAACAACCCGGGCGGGAGCCTCGACGAATCGGTTGCGCTGTCCGACCTGTTCCTCACCGACGGGCGCATCGTCAGCCAGCGCGGCCGCGCGCGGGGCGAGACGATGCTCTACGATGCCGAGACCGTCTATCGCGGCGACATGGCCGAAGGCGTGCCGATGATCGTGCTGATCAATGCGGGCTCCGCCTCGGCGTCCGAGATCGTCGCGGGCGCCTTGCAGGATCACCGCCGCGCGCTGATCATGGGCGAGCGCAGCTTCGGCAAGGGCTCGGTGCAGTCGCTCCTCCCGCTCGGCAAGGACGCGGCCTTGAAGCTGACCACCGCGCGCTACTACACGCCCGCGGGCCGCTCGGTGCAGGAGGGCGGGATCAAGCCCGACATCGCCGTGCCGCAGATCTCGGACGCCGATTTCCTGCTGCGCCAGAAGTACCAGACCCGCGAGAGCGATCTGCGTGGCCACCTGATCAACGAGATCGGCCTCAAGGACGAGGAGCTTGAGGGCGACAAGATCGCCGATCCGCGCTTCCAGCTGACCGCTGCGCAACTCGAGGCGCAGGGGATCAAGGACTTCCAGCTCAACTACGCCGCCGACACCCTGCGCCGCACGACCAAGAGCACCGTGGCGCTGCGCCCCGGCACCCAGCGTCCGGCCAAGCCCTGAGGGCCTGAGCGATGGACAATCTGGGCAAAGCCCGCGCGCTTGCCGTGCTGGTTCCGGCTGCGCTGCTGGGCGGGGCCTATGTCTCGCAATATGGCTTCGGGCTGTTCCCGTGCGAGATGTGCTGGTGGCAGCGCTATCCGCACTTTGTTGCGGTGGCGCTCGGCCTCGCGGGTTTCGTGGTAAAGCCTGCGGCGCGCCCGCTGGTGATGCTGGCAGGTCTGGCGATCATCGCCTCGGGGCTGATCGGGCTGTTTCACGCTGGGGTCGAATATGGCTGGTGGGAGGGCATCACCAAGTGCACCGCCACCGGCCCGGCCAGCGCCGCGCTCGATTTCTCGTCGCACATCGTGGCCTGCGACATCCCGCAATGGACGCTGTGGGGGGTGAGCCTCGCGGGGTTCAATTTCCTGTTCTCAAGCCTCGGCGGTGCAGCCGTGGTGGCGCTGGCTGCGTATCGCAGGTAAGACCACCCATCCAAGGGAGCCGATGATGGACCGCAAAGACCTCCACCGCATGATCCGGGTCGATCAGGCCGGGGAATTCGGCGCGACCCGCATCTATGAAGGCCAGCTTGCCGTGATGGGCGATCGCGGGCCGCACTCGGCCGAGATCCGCCACATGGCCGCGCAGGAGGCCGAGCACCGCAAGAAGTTCGACGCGCTGCTCGCGCGTCGCGGCGTGCGGCCGACCGCGCTCCATCCGTTCTGGTCGGCGGCGGGCTATGCGCTGGGCGCGGGCACGGCGCTGCTCGGCCCCGAGGCGGCGATGGCCTGCACCGCCGCGGTCGAGACCGAGATCGACAAGCACTATTCCGACCAGCTCGACGCGCTCGAAGCCTCGGGCGCGGACCCTGAACTTGCCGCGATGATCGCCGAATTCCGCGAGGAAGAGCGCGAGCACCGCGACGCCGCCCTCGCCAACGGTGCCGAGCGCGCGCCCGCCTACCCGCTGCTGGCGGGTGCGATCCGGCTGGGGTGCCGGATCGCGATCAAGGTGAGTGAAAGGATCTAGCTTGCGCGCCCGCCTCCGCGGGTAGTTTTTGTATGCGAGGGCGCCTCCGCGCCCTCGTCCTCGGTGCTGTTTCAATCGCTTTGCGGTTGAGCACCTGCGGCTCGCGCCGTGCGCTCGCGGCCCTGCGGGCCGAGCGCAAGCTTTTCGGAATTGTCAGTGCTTGCCGCCCTGTGGCCCCTTCACCCTCGGTTCAGCCCTCCGGCACTAGACAAAGCATCCCGCACGGGGGCATGGCTGCCTTGTCACATCCGCGCGACAATGAGGACACCTGCACCATGAAGCGCCTGCTCGCCCCCGCCGCCCCCACCGCTCTGGCCCTTCTCGCCGCCGCCGCGAGCCCCGCTTTCGCCCAGAGCGCGGACGAGAAGATCAACATGGTGATTGCCTACAGCGCCGATGAATGCCCCGTCGCCAAGCCGGGCGAAGTGGTGGTGTGCGAAATCCTCGTCGAGGAGGAGCGTTACCGCATCCCCTCCAACCTGCGCTATTCCGACGATCCCGCCAACGTCTCCCGCGCGCGGCAGGTCGAGGAGATCAAGTATGTCGGCGATTTCGGCGCCATGAGCTGCTCGCCCGCAGGCGCTGGCGGGTTCACGGGGTGCACCCAGAAGTTCATCGAAGCCGCCTACAAGGACAAGGCTGAAGAAGAAGGCGTGCGGTTCGGCAAGCTGATCGAGGAGGCGCGGGCCGAGCGCCTCTCCACCATCGACGCCGAAGCCGCCGCCGAGCAGGAGCGGGTCGAATCGATCGAGCGCGAATATCTCCAGCGGCTCGAGCGCGAACGCGATGCCGCGCTGCCGGGCGAGGGCGAGGGCGAGGGCGAACTGCCGCCGCCGCCGAAGTAATCTTGCCAGCCAGACCCCTCTTGTCCTCCCTTGCCCGGGGGGAGGGGCATATTCGGGATCAGACCCGGTAATACTCCCGGTACCACGCCACGAACCGCGCCACGCCTTCGCGGAACGGGGTCTGCGGGGCATAGCCCGTCAGCGTCTTGAGCAGCGAGGCATCGGCCCAGGTCGCGGGCACGTCGCCAGTCTGCATCGGCATGAAGTTCTTCACTGCCGCGCGCCCGCATTCGGCCTCGATCGCCTCGATGAAGTCCATCAGCCGCACCTTGTCGCCATTGCCGATGTTCACCACCCGGAACGGCGCGACGGGCGAGAGGCTGTCACCTTCCGGGATCGCTTCAGGCGTCTCGGGCCGCACCGGCGCGGCGTCGATCAGCAGGCGGATCCCGCGCACCAGATCGGCGACATAGGTAAAATCGCGGTACATCTCGCCATCATTGTAGATGTCGATCGGCGTGCCTTCGAGGACGCCTTTGGTGAACTTGAACAGCGCCATGTCCGGTCGCCCCCACGGGCCGTAGACCGTGAAGAACCGGAACATCGTCGTCGGCAGCGTCCACAGGTGCGCATAGGAATGCGCCATCGCCTCGTTCGCCTTCTTGGTCGCGGCGTAGAGCGTCAGCGGGGTGTCGACCTTCTGCCCTTCGTGGAACGGCATGTCGGTCTCGGCGCCATAGACCGACGAAGTGGACGCCATCAGCAGGTGATCCACCCCGAGCTCGCGCGCGCATTCCATCACGTTGAAGGTGCCGATGAGGTTCGCGTCGATATAGGCGCGCGGGTTTTCGAGGCTGTAACGCACCCCCGCCTGCGCGGCGAGGTGGACGATCACGTCGGGCTTCTCCGCCAACGCCAGCGCGTGGAGCGTCTCGAAATCCTCCAGCATCCCCTCGGTGCAGCTGAAATGCGGGTGCTGGAGCAGCATCTGGTGCCGCCGCTGCTTGATGCGGACGTCGTAGTAGTCGGTCATGCCGTCGAAGCCGACGACCCGGAAGCCTTCCTCCAGCAGCAGCTGCGACAGGTGAAAGCCGATGAACCCGGCCGAGCCGGTGACAAGAACGGTGCGCATCAGGGCCTCGCCGTCAGGACAGCGCGATGTCGGGCGCGTCTTCCTGCTTCATGCCGACGATGTGGTAGCCCGCATCGACATGATGCGTCTCCCCCGTCACGCCCGACGAGAGGTCGGAGAGCAGATAGAGCCCCGCCCCGCCAACGTCCTCGATCGTGACATTGCGGCGCAGCGGCGCGTTGTATTCGTTCCACTTGAGGATGTAGCGGAAATCGCCGATCCCGCTCGCGGCGAGGGTCTTGATCGGCCCGGCGCTGATCGCGTTGACGCGGATGTTGCGGGGCCCCAGGTCATTGGCGAGATATTTCACGCTGGTCTCCAGCGCCGCCTTCGCGACCCCCATGACATTGTAATGCGGCACGACCTTCTCCGCGCCGTAATAGCTCAGCGTCAGGATCGTGCCGCCGCTTTCGGGCATCATCGCCGCCGCGCGCTGGGCGATGGCGACCAGCGAATAGGCCGAGATGTTCATGGTGTTGAGGAAATTGTCGAGGCTGGTGTCGACATACTTCCCGCGCAGCTCGTTCTTGTCGGAATAGCCGATCGCGTGGACCACGAAGTCGATGCTGTCCCAGCGTTCCCTGAGGGTGGCGAAGGCGGCATCGAGTGATTCCATCTTCGCCACGTCGCATTCGAAGGTGAAATCGCTGCCCAGTTCCGCCGCGAGCGGGATCACCCGCTTGGCGAGTGCCTCGCCCTGGTAGGAGAAAGCCAGCTCTGCCCCCTGTTCGGCCAGCTTCTTCGCGATCCCCCAGGCCAGCGACTTGTCATTGGCGAGCCCCATGATCAGCCCGCGCTTGCCGTTCATCAGTCCAGTCATTCAAGCCGTCTCCTCTCGGGGATTCTCTGGGCGTGGGGCTTCGTCAGCGTCAGGATCCCGGCCCTCAAGCGCCAAAGCCGCATTCAGTTCCGCGCCGATAACGAGGCCGAGGCCGACAAGCCAGAAAAACAGCAGCGTCACCACCGCGCCGGCGAGGCTGCCGTAGGTGAGGTCATAGGTGAAGAACCGGCGCAGCACCACGGGCAGCGCGGCCGCGACCGCGATCCACCAGGCGGTGGTGAACAATGCGCCGGGCCACACCCGCCCCCCGCGCCCCCGCCGGAAGCGCGCCGGGGTGAGGCTTGCAAACAGGATATAGAGCGACAGCGCGAGGCCCAGCGCGGGCACCAGCCGCGACAGGCTCAGCGCCGAAATCGCCTCGGCCAGCTGCGGGAAGGCCGCTGCGATCACCTCCTGCGCGGTGCCGATCAGCACCTGCGCGAAGAGCGAGAGCATCAGCAGCACGACCGCGCCGAGAATCAGTCCGATCGAGCCAAGCCGGTAGCGCCAGAAGGCCCCCTGCGCCGGGGTGCCATAGGCGCGGCGCAGCACCGCGCGGATGGTCTCGATCAGGCTCGATACGGTCCACAGCCCGACCCCTGCGCCCAGCCACAGCAGCCAGCCCTCGCGCGCATAGACCACCGATTCGGCCACAGGCACGATCACCTTGGCGACCGAATCCGGCAGCGCCCCCGTGACAGAAAGGATCATCGCCTTGGCATTTGCGCGCCCGCCGATCAGTTCGAACAGCGCCGCGCCGAGGACGAAGAACGGGAAGATCGCCAGCATCGACAGGTAGGCAAGGTTGCCCGCATGGATGAAGCCGTCATTGAAGGTGTCCTCTGCCACGCGCCACAGCACGGCGCGAGTGCGGGCTAAGGGCCGGGGGGCGGTATTGGTCACCGCGGGGTTCTACAGCCCGAACTTCTCGCGCGGGCGGGCCGGATCGATCCAGTCTTCGAGCTTGGCTTCGAGCGCTTCGAGATCGGCGGGGAGCTGGATTTCGATCGTCACCAGCTGGTCGCCGCGTTCGTGCTTGCCCTCGACGAGCTTGCCGTTCTTGCGCGTCCAGCCCTTGCCGGCGAGCCGCAGCACCGTGCCACTGGAGGTGCCCGGCTTGATCGTCAGCATCACCGCGCCATCGACCGTCGGGCACTTGACCTTGGCCCCGCGCACCGCCTCGTCGAGGGTGACGGGCAGGTCCATGCGGATATTGTCACCCTCGCGCCGGAAGAAGGGGTGGGTGCCGACCTCGACCAGCACGATCCCGTCGCCATTGCCGCCGGTGCCGGGATGACCCTTGTCCTTGAGGCGCATCACCGTGCCGTCCTCGACCCCCGCGGGCAGCTTGAGGACGATCGCCTTGCCGTCGGCCAGCGTGATGCGCTGGTCGCGCCCGGCGGCGGCTTCGACGAAGGGCACCGCGAGGCGGTACTGGATATCGGCGCCGCGCTTGGGCGGAGGCGGCGGAGGCTGGCGACCAAAGCCGCGCTTGGGTTGCTGCTGGTTCTTGCGCCCGCCGAACAGCCCTTCGAACAGGTCGCCGAGGTCGACGTCATCCGCGCCGAAGCCCTCGAAACCGGGCCCGCCCGGACCGCCCCCCGACCCTGCGCCATAGGTGCCGCCCCGGCCATAGCCCGGCCGCCCGCCCATGCCCGCGAAGGGGTTGGCGGGATTGCCCTCGGCGTCGATCTCGCCGCGGTCATATTGCGCGCGCCTGGCCTTGTCGCTCAGCAGGTCGTAGGCCCGCGTCGCCTCGGAGAACTTCTCTGCGGCCTTGGGATTGTCCTTGTTGCGATCGGGATGGAGCTCTTTCGCCAGCTTGCGATAGGCGCTCTTGATGTCGGCCTCGGAGGCCGTGCGGGGTATCCCGAGCGTGGCATAAAGGTCGCGCATGGTGAGTTAGCTAGGTGAGACAGTCGTCATGCGCAAGCTTGCGCTGGCGGCAAGCCTCGGCAGCGCACTGTTTCAGGACAGGCGGCTGCCGTGGCGGGCGCGATCCCGCATGCCGAGCAGGCGCCCGGTGATATAGGCAATATAGGGGATCGGAACGAGGATCGCGCCGACCACCAGAAAAGCCACGACGATGTCGTTCATGCCGTACCCTGCCCACCGGCCCACGGCCTGTGCGCCCATGATGATGGCGATGAAGCGCGCCGCACGGTTGGCGTCGTCCCAGATCCACAGGTGATCCCTGAAGCCGCGCCGTCCCATCTTCCAGATTCTCCACCCGCAATAGGCGAGAACTGCCAGCATGAGGCCAAGGCCAAGGATTGCTAAACCTATCTCCATGCCGGCAAGTCTAACCGGTTGCGATCCCATCGACAAGGTGGCGTTCCCGACCGCCCGGTGGCTGGCTTGCGGCTTTCCCCGCAGGCCGGGCGTAGCTATGGGCGCTTGCAGCCATCGAGGAACCTACGCCCATGTCCGATACCACCCCGCTCGACGATGCCCAGCTGGCCGATTCCGTTCTGCCCGCAGGCGCTGATCCCTTCGTGCTGTTCGAGGAGTGGTTTGCCGCCGCGCAGGTCGGCGAATTGAACGATCCCAACGCGATGGCGCTCGCCACCGCCACGCCGGGGGGTGCGCCTTCGGTGCGGATGGTGCTCTTGAAGGGGCACGGAAAAGGCGAAATCGCCGGGGGCGGCTTCACCTTCTTCACCAATGCCGAGAGCCGGAAAGGTGCGCAGATCCGTGCCAATATGCAGGCTGCGCTGCTGTTCCACTGGAAGAGCCTGCGCCGCCAGATCCGTATCGAGGGCCCGCTCACCGAGGTCTCGGCGGAACGCGCCGACGCCTACTTCCACTCGCGCCCCTACAAGAGCCAGGTCGGCAGCGCGGCGAGCGACCAGTCGCGTCCCCTGCCCGAACGCCAGCAATATCTCGACCGCGTGCAGGCACTCTGGGCCGAACACGAGGCGGAGGGCAAGGTGCCGCGCCCGCCGCACTGGACAGGTTTCACTTTGTCCCCGCAAAGAATCGAATTCTGGATCGATCGCGACAACCGGTTGCATGATCGCCGCGAATTCATCCGCTCCGCGCCGGACGCGCCGTGGTCCGACACGCTGCTCTACCCCTGAGGAACCTTCGAGAATGCCCCAGAAAATCCCCTACTGGCACGTCGACGCCTTCGCTGCGGCCCCCTTCGGCGGGAATCAGGCGGCGGTGATGGTGCTCGAAGAGTGGCTGCCCGATGACGTGCTGGTGAAGATCGGGGGCGAGAACCTCTTCGCCGAAACCGCCTTCGTGGTGCGCGACCCGACCGGCGCAGCGGATTGGGAGCTGCGCTGGTGTACCCCGACCTACGAGATCGCGCTGTGCGGCCATGCGACGCTGGCGAGCGGGCACATCCTGCTGACCCGCGACGGCGGCGAGCGGATCACGTTCCGCACGCGGAAGTCGGGCATTCTCGAGGTGGTGAAGGCGGACGAGGGCTATGAATTGGCGCTCCCCGCGATCGCAACCGCGCCGGGCGATTATCCCGAGGCGGTCGCCCTGCTCGGCGCGACCCCGCTCGAAGTGTGGCGCAACGACACGCGCTACAATGTCTTCCTGTTCGAGAACGAGGCGCAAGTCCGCGCGCTCGATCCCGACCTGCGCGGGTTGGGGGCTCTGGGCACCGACCAGTTCATCTGCACCGCGCCCGGCACCACCACCGACATCGTCAGCCGCGTCTTCGTCCCCGGCGGCGGGGTGGATGAGGATTCTGTGACCGGATCGGCCCACGCGGTGCTGACCCCGTTCTGGGCCAATCGGCTGGGGCGCGAGAGTTTCACCGCGCATCAGGCGAGCCAGCGCGGGGGCGACCTCACTCTGCGGCTGGATGGCGACCGGGCATGGCTCGGCGGACCGTGCGTGACTGTGGTGGAGGGCAGCTTCACCCTCTAACCCCCCTCCTCTTGAGAGGAGGGGTCGGGGGTGGTGGCGCGGGCCGAAGGCACACACGCGCTGCCGCAGGCACCACCCCGCTGCGACTAGGCAGCAAGCTGCCAAGTCTCGCGGCCCTCCTCTGAAGAGGAGGGCGGATTGGCGCTACCTCTCCGGATACAGCTCCAGCACATCCGCCGCCTGTTGCAGCATCGGCGGACGCTCGGCGCTGTCAGAGTGGCCGAGGCGCACCAGCGTCACCTGCTGGCTCGGCGAGACCAGCACATATTGGCCCATGTGGCCGATCAGGCTGAACAGGCTCTCGGGCGCGCGCTCGGGGAACAGCGGGTGCTCCTCCGGCGCGCGGCCGGGGATCGGGCGGTTGAGCCAGGTCTGGAAGCCGTAATGCGGACTGCGGGGGGAGGGCGTCACTATCGCCTCGACCCAGCGCTGGGGCACGAGCTGCTCGCCGCCCGGCGCGCGGCCCTTGCGCCGCAGCATCTCGCCGAGCTTGGCCCAGTCGCGCGCGGTCGCGTGCATAAGGCTGCCGCCGATCAGCGTGCCGCTCGCGTCGAACTCGGGCACCATGCTGGTCATGCCGAGCGGGCCGAACAGGCGCTGCTGCAGGTAATCCGCCACTGCCTTGCGCCGCGCCTCGGGCTTGTCGCTTGTCGCGAGCGCCCGCGCGGCAATGTCGGCGAGGATGACGCTGGTGTTGCTCGAATATTCGAACTGCTTGCCCGGATCGGCCTCGAGCGGCTGCTCCTCGGCCCACTTGGCCATGTTGTCGCGCCCGTCGAGGAACAGCATCCGCACCTCGGCGCTTTCGTAAGGCGGATCGCCCGATTCGGTATGGCGCAACCCGCTCCGCATCTGGAGCAGGTGGCGCAGGGTGATCTCGCCGCGCGGATCGCCCTGGCGCTGCCACAGCGGGACCGGGGCGGGAGCGTCGAGCGCGAGCAGGCCGTCGGCGACCAGCATCCCGATCAGCACGCCGGTCACCGTCTTGGCCATCGACCAGCTGATGAAGCGCGTGTCCCTGGTGTAGCCCGGCCCGTAGCGTTCGGCGGCGATCTTGCCGTCCGACATCAGCACCACCGCGCGCGTCTCGCCGAGGCCGGGCTTGGTGAAGAGATCGTCGATCTCGCGCGCCAGCTTGTCCTTCGGCGCGCCGGCATCGTTGGTGACCGCCGCCTTGGCCTCGTCTGTCAGCGGCGGATCGCCAGCGGGCGCGGTGCCGCATGCGGCAAGCATCAGAAGGGCTGGCGCGAGGGGAAGGGCGCGGTTAAGGACGGCGGCTCGGAGGGTCATCGCGCCCTCCTTCCCCGAAGCATGAAGGCTTGGCAATGGCGAAATCATCCGCATCGGCAGGCAGGCGCTCCCGGACGCGCTGGGGGCTGTGGATGCTCGCGATCATCGCCGCGCTGGTCGGCACCGCCGCCTTCGCCTTTCGCACCGAGATCGCGGGCTATGGCGCCATTTCCTCGGCCTATTCGGCGCGGGTGGCGTGCTCGTGCCGCTTCGTCGCGGGCCGCCCGCTGGAGGATTGCGCCAAGGACAAGCTCGCCGGGATGGAGGCCGTGACGCTGGTCGAGGACGTCGAGACAAAGAGCGTCACCGCCCGCTTCCCGCTGGTCGCCAGCGCGACGGCGACCTACCGCGAGGGCTATGGCTGCGTGCTGGAGCCTTACGAAGGCTAGGCAGTCTTTGTTCGCGGCCACCTTCGGTGGCGCAGACCCCCCGCCCCGCCTCCCCACCCGGCCACCAATGGTACACCATGCTGTGGTGGCCGGGTGGGGAGGCGGGGCGGGAGGTCTGCGTTCGCGCTAGCGAACCGAAATCAAGCGTTTACTTTCTCGGTCGAGCCGATCCAGCCGCCGCCGACCACGCGATCGCCCGCATAAATCACCGCCGCCTGCCCCGGGGCGACCCCGAATTCCGGCTCGGCAAAGCGGATCGTCACGGCGGCGCCGTCTCCGAGTGCGCCTTCAAGAACCACCGGCACCGGCCTGGCGAGGCTGCGCACCTTCGCGGTCAGCGGCGCATCGGGCAAAGGCCCGATGCGGTTGGTCTCGGTGAGGTGCGCGGCGCTGACCGCGAGCATCCGCTTGGGCCCGACCCGCACCTCGCGCGCTGCCGCATCGAGGCCGATCACATAGAGCGGCTCGGGCTGGCCGCCGATCTCGAGGCCCTTCCTCTGGCCCACGGTGAAGTGGACGATGCCCTTGTGCTCCCCCAAGGTCTCACCGGTCGCGGCATGAACGATGGCACCGGGGGCCGCGCCCTCGGGCCGCACCTTGGTGACGATCCTGGCGTAGTTCCCATCGGGCACGAAGCAGATGTCCTGCGAATCCGGCTTGGCCGCGTTGCGCAGGCCCGCCGCCTCGGCGAGGGCACGCACCTGCGGCTTGGGCATCCCGCCCAGCGGGAAGCGCAGGTAATCGAGTTGCGCCTCGGTGGTGCCATAAAGAAAATAGGACTGGTCGCGCGCCGGATCGTGGGCGCGGTGCAGCTCGACCCCGTCAGCCGTCATCACCCGGCGGACGTAATGCCCGGTGGCAAGGCAATCCGCTCCCAGTTCGCGCGCCATGCGGAACAGATCGGTGAACTTGGGCCCCATGTTGCAGCGGATGCAGGGCACCGGGGTGCGCCCCGCGAGATATTCGTCGGCGAACTGTTCGACCACTTCCTCGCGAAAGGCGCTTTCGTGGTCGAAGACGTAATGCGCGATCCCCAGCCGGTCGGCCACGGCGCGCGCATCGCGGATGTCGTCGCCCGCGCAGCACGCGCCCTTGCGGCCCGTCGCCGCGCCGTAATCATAGAGCTGGAGTGTGATCCCGATCACCTCCGCGCCGCTGGCCTGTGCGAGGGCGGCGACCACCGAGGAATCGACTCCGCCGCTCATCGCCACCACGATCCGGCATGCGGAGGCCGCGCGCGGCAGATCGAACAGCGCGGCGGCTTCAGCGGGGGCCATCAGGCCGGTGTCGAGGATCTGCGGGAGGGTCATGGGCCGGCGCGCATATAGCGATGCTCCCCCCTCAGCGCCAGTGGGCGGCAATTGTGCCCTTCCGGCCAGCAATAATCCTAAGCCGGAGTAAATGGCAGTTTTACCGGATTTTGACGCACTCGGGTTATCAGAGGGGATGATGTTCGAGAAAACCAAGCCCATCCCTGCGCGTTCCGAAGCGCCGTCCGGCGGGCTCTCCGCCGAGGAGCGGGCGCTGCTGCGCGCCACCGCCAAAGGCGGCGGGGCAGAGCGATTCGCGCCCCGGCAGGCGCGCCGCAACGGTGAGGCGCTGCGGGCGATGGAGTGGAGCGAGCTGACCGCAAGACTCAATGCCGCGCGTGACCTGAGGCTCTTGCTGCGCACCGAAAATCAGGCGCCGATCGAAGCCGCCGCCGCCAGCTTCGGCGATGCCGCGGCAAGCTATTTCGCGCTTCTCGATGAAAGCGAACCTCCCATTAACCCTGATGCTTTAGGTCAATCTAAATATCCGGGTGCGATGGTCGATGACGCCCAAGCAAATCGCCCGGAGAGAGCGAATGGACACCGTTCCGACGCGCCCCGTGGCGCTGCGAGAGACATGCGATGATTGAGAATCAGGACTTCCGCCCCGCACAGGTGATCGGCCCCCTCGGCGAGCCGCTGACTCTTGCCGACCTGCCTGCGCCCGAAACCAAGCGCTGGGTTGTGCGACGCAAGGCCGAGGTGGTGGCTGCCGTCAACGGCGGGCTGCTGACGCTCGACGAGGCGCTGGCGCGCTATGGCCTGACGCTCGAGGAGTTCGCCTCGTGGCAGCGCGCGGTCGACCGCTCGGGGATGCACGGGCTGCGCGTCACCAAGATCCAGCACTACCGCGATCTCTACGAACGCCAGCTCAAGTACTGACACCCGAAAGCCACAGCCTATCCCCCTGACGGCCCGCTTCGCCCTTAAGGCGTTGCGGGCTGTCTGCGATTCGCGTCACATTGCGCGCGGGCGTCATAACGGCGCGGCGCAGGAACACGGGGAGCGATGCGGCATGCTGGGATTTATCTGGTTCATCATCATGGGCGGCGTGATCGGCTGGCTGGCCAGCCTGATGATGCGGCGCGATGCGCAGATGGGCACGTTTGCCAACATCGTGGTCGGCATTGTCGGATCCTTCATCGGCAACGGCATACTCGGCTTCATCACCGGCGGCGGGACGATCGGCGCATGGCCGCCCGACTGGTCGGGGGTGATCGGCGCGCTGATCGGGGCGGCGGTGCTGCTCGGTGCGGTCAACCTGGTCCAGCGCGGACGGATGCGCTGAGACCGCTGGTCGCTTCGCCTCCGGCGCGCCCTTCGTCTACGGAATAAGTCACCGGTCGATGCACGCATTGCGGGCAAGCGCCTGACATTCTATCAGGCGTTGCACTTGGTGACTTAGACGAGTAATACACTCCGGCCGGTTTGAGTCACGCAGCAGCGCGGGGGCTGTTGCAGCAGGGTGCGCGCCCCGGGTTAAGGAATGGCAATGAATTACGAGACGACGATCAGGGCCGAGGCCGCCGACGGAGTGACGAGCGATTATGCCGGCGCACGCAGCCTTGCCGCGCCCGCCCTTCCGCGCTGGCTGATCCTCGGCGGGCTCGGCGTGTTCGGCCTGCTGCTGGCGATCGCGGCTTATTTCGTGTTTGCCGGCGGCGAGCCTGCGCCGGTCGATGACGACAATTCGCAGGCCCCTGCGGTCACTGTGGTGGCCCCCGGCACGACCACGGTTTCGGGCGAGATCGAGGCTCCCGGCACGCTCGCCGCGCGCCGTCCGATGCCGGTTGGCGTCGTCGGCGAGGGCGGGCAGGTGGTCCGCGTCACCGTCGATGCGGGCGACTGGGTGCAGGCCGGGCAGGTGCTGGCGGTGATCGACCGCTCGGTGCAGGTGCAGCAAGCCGAGGCACAGGCGGCGCAGATTCAGGTCGCGCGGGCCGACGCCAGCCTGGCGCAGGCGAACCTCGACCGTGCGCTCCAGCTGGTGGCGCGCGGTTTCGTGTCCAAGGCCGACGTCGATCGCCTGACCGCGACCCGCGATGCCGCTGCGGCGCGGGTCAAGGTGGCCGAAGCGCAGCTGCGCGAACAGCGCGCCCGCAATCAGCGGCTCAACATCATCGCGCCTGCGACCGGCTATGTCCTCTCGCGCGCGGTCGAGCCGGGGCAGACCGTCGGCGCGGGCACGCCCGCCCTGTTCACCATCGCCAGCGGCGGCGAGATGGAGATGCTCGCACAGCTTTCGGAAGAGCAGCTCTCCAAGATGTCGGTCGGCACGGTCGCGCGCATCCAGCCCACCGGATCGGATCAGATCTTCGAGGGCCAAGTGTGGCAGATTGCCCCCACCATCGACCAGACCACCCGTCAGGGCACCGCGCGCATTGCGCTCAACTTCAACCCCGCGCTGCGCCCCGGCGGCTTTGCCACCGCGCGCATCAGCAGCGGCAGCTTCCGCGCCACCGTGCTCCCCGAAAGCGCGGTGCTGGCCGACACCAACGGCAGCTTCGTCTATATCGTGGGTGACGACAAGAAGGCCACCCGCCGCGCGGTCAAGACCGGTGCGGTTACCGACGGGGGCATCGCCATCACCGAAGGCCTGACCGGCTCGGAAAAGGTGGTGCTGCGCGCCGGCGGGTTCCTCAACCCGGGCGAGACAGTCAACCCGCAGCTCCAGAAGAAGTAAGGCGCCCATCCGGCGCGGGGCGCGCCCCGTAGCTGGCAGGCAGGCCGCGACAAGCGTAACACAGGCAGGATTATCATGGCACTTCGCGACATTTCGGCCTGGTCGATCCGCAATCCGGTGATCCCGATGGTGTTCTTCACCGGGCTGCTGTTCGCCGGGATCGTCAGCTTCCTGCGCATGGACGTGACCGATAACCCGGATGTCGATTTCCCGGCGGTGATCGTCAACATCGCCCAGCCCGGCGCCTCGCCGACCGAGATCGAGAACCAGATCACGCAGCGTGTCGAAAGCGCGCTGCGCTCGATCGCCGGGGTCAATTCGATCCAGTCGACCGCGCGCGAGGGCTCGTCGCAGACCTTCGTCGAATTCGAGATCGGCACCAACCTGATCGAGGCGGTCAACGAGGTCGAGACCGCGATTGACAGCGTGCGCGGGTCCTTGCCCGACGGCATCATCGAACCGCGCGTCCAGAAGGTCAACGTGGTGGGCGATGCAATCGGCTATGTCGCGGTCGAGGCCGATGACATGACGCTGGAACAATTGAGCTGGTTCATCGACGACACCGTCGCCAAGCGCCTGCTCAAGATCCCCGGCATGGCCGAGGTCGGCCGCTTCGGCGGGGTCGACCGGCAGATCGAGGTGATCCTCGATCCCGCGCGGATGCAATCCTTCGGGGTCACCGCCTCGCAGATCAACGGCGCGCTGCGCCAGAGCAACCTCGACGCTGCGGGCGGTCTCGCCGAAGTCGGCGGCACCCGCCAGTCGCTGCGCGTGCTGGGCAATTCGGACACCGCCTACCAGCTCTCGCAGACCCAGATCCAGCTCGGCGGGGGGCGCACCGTCCGCCTCGCGGACATCGCCACCGTGCGCGACGGCTATTCCGAGCGCACCTCGATCAGCGAAGTCGGCGGCAAGGAGGTCGTCAATTTCTACATGAACCGCGCGCGGGGGGCATCCGATCTTTCGGTCTATGACGCCGCGCTGGCAGAGATGGACAAGATCGAGACCGAGAACCCCGGGGTCAAGTTCATCAAGCTCTCGACCTCCACCACCTACACCCGCGGCCAGTACAAGTCCTCGATGTGGGCGCTGGTCGAGGGCGCGGTGCTGGCGGTGGTGGTGGTGTTCATCTTCCTGCGCGACTGGCGCGCCACCGCGATCAGCGCGGTCGCGATCCCGCTGTCGGCAATCCCGACCTTCTTCTTCATGGACCAGCTGGGGTTCAACCTCAATTTCCTCTCGCTGCTCGCGCTCGCACTGGTCGCAGGCGTGCTGGTCGACGATGCGATCGTGGAGATCGAGAACATCGTGCGCCACATGCGCATGGGCAAGACCGCCTACCAGGCGAGTATCGACGCGGCGGACGAGATCGGCCTGCCGGTGGTCGCCACCAGCTTCTGCATCGTCGCGGTGTTCCTGCCCGTTGGCCTGATGCCGGGCGTGTCGGGCCAGTTCTTCCAGAACTTCGGGATCACGGTGGTGATCGCGGTGCTGATGTCGCTGGCCGTGGCGCGCATGATCACGCCGTTGATGGCGGCCTATTTCCTCAAGTCCCATGGCGAGGAAGAGCATGGCGGCGGGCGCTGGATCGACATCTACATGCGTGTGCTCGCCTGGACGCTCGACACCGGCCGCATGGCCGCGCGCCGTGCCGGACTGACCGGCTCGGGCAATCGCCTCTTCTATGTGCCCGGTCTGCTGCTGACGGTGATCGCGCTGCTGTTCGTCTCGGCCGCCGCGATGTTCGAGCTGGCAAATGGCTCCTTAACCGGCGGCGCGTGGAAGGGCCTGATCGGGCTCGACGTGCACAAGCTGATCGCCGCCGCCGTCAACGCCGACACCAACACGCTGGCCAACCGGCTGGTCGCCAAGCTGTTCGAGGTGGTGATGGTGCTCGCCATCTCGGCGGCGTCCTTCCTTGCCGCCTTCGTCACCTTCAAGGCGATCGAAGCGCCTTCCGGCGGGAACAGCGGCTTTGCCCAGGGCCTGCGCTGGATGACCGCGCGGTTCTACGATCACCGCATCTGGATGCTCGGCATCGGCTGGTTCTCGTTCCTCGTCACGATCCTGCTGTTCGGCATGATCCCCGGCCAGTTCCAGCCGACCATTGATGACGAGAACAGCCGGGTCGAGATCGAGCTCGTCCCTGGCACCACGCTCGCGCAGACCAAGCGGGTGGTCAATGCCATCGCCGCCGAGCTCAACAAGGAGCCCGAGGTCGAACGCCTGCTCGAACGCATCCGGCTGGGCGAGACCTCGACCATCTTCGTAAAGCTCAAGGATGACCGCGCCCGCACCTCGATCGAATTCGAGCGCGAGCTGGCGCCCAAGCTGGCCAAGTTCCCTGACGCCCGCGTGCGGTTCCAGTCGCAATCGGGCGGGTTCGGCTCGGGCCGCGACATGACCGTGCTGCTGGCGGGCTCGGACCCGGTGCTGCTCGATAAGACCGCGACCCAGCTGGTTGAGGAGATGAAGGGCCTCAAGTCGCTGGTCGCCCCGCGCATCAGCGCCGACCTCAACCGGCCGGAAATCATCATCACCCCGCGCGCCAAGATCGCCGCCGAACTCGGCGTCACCACCGCCGCGCTCTCGCAGACGATCCGCATCGCGACGCTGGGCGAGATCGAGCAGAACGCGGCGCGCTTCTCGCTCTCGGACCGCCAGATCCCGATCGTGGTGCGCCTGTCGCAGGAATCACGCACCGATTTCCGCACCATCGAAAACCTGCCCGTGCCCACCGCCAATGGCGGCTCGGTGCCGCTCAGCCGCGTCGCTGACATCACCTTCGGCTCCGGGCCGACCGCGATCCAGCGTTACAACCAGAACCGCCGCGTGCTGGTGGGCGCCGATCTTGCGTCGGGCGTGCTCAAGGGCGAGGCGCAGGCGCAGATCGATGCGCTGCCGGTGCTCAATAACCTGCCGCTCGGGGTGATCCGCGATGTCGTGGGCGAAGAGGAATGGCAGCAGGAGCTGATCCAGAACCTCATCATCGCCATCATCGCCGGCGTGCTGCTGGTGTTTGCGGTGCTGGTGCTGCTCTACAAGCGGTTGATGAGCCCGCTGGTCAACATGACCTCGCTCGCGCTGGCGCCGCTCGGGGGCATCCTGCTGATCTGGCTGCTGGGGCAGCCCAATTCGATGCCGGTCTATATCGGGATCCTGCTCTTGCTGGGGATCGTGTCCAAGAACTCGATCCTGCTGATCGACTTCGCGATCGAGGAGATGAACAAGGGCATCCCCAAGCTCGAGGCGATCCTCGATGCCGGGCATAAGCGCGCTCAGCCGATCGTGATGACCACTGTTGCGATGAGCGCCGGGATGGTGCCGGTGGCGCTGTCGCTTTCGGGCGACGGGGCGTGGCGCCAGCCGATGGGCATCGTGGTGATGGGCGGGCTGGTGCTTTCGACCCTGCTCACCCTGCTGATCGTGCCCGCGGGCTTCAGCCTTGCCGACAGCTTCGAGCGCCGCGTCGGCCCGTGGCTGCGCGCGAAGATGCTGACCTACAAGCCAGGCGACGAGACCCGCCCGGTCGGTGCGGACGTGCCCGACCTGCCCTTCCCCGGCCTTGCGAAGGGCCCTTCCCACGGGCCCGAACCGGCCGAATGATCAAAAGGTGCTGACGCGGCGGCGCGAGGCGCGCTAAGGCTCGTTCATGGCGAAGCGCTCCCTGAGGCCCCTGACGCTCGGCGGCCAGCCGCTGACGGTTGACCGCGCCAAGCGGATGCGCTGGACGGCGACGGGCATGCTCGCGGCGATGGCGGTGATCTTCATCGCCACGCATGGCCTTGCCGTGACGGGCCATCCCGCCTGGGGCTACGTCAATGCTTTTGCCGAGGCGGCGATGGTCGGCGGCCTTGCCGACTGGTTCGCGGTGACCGCATTGTTCCGCCACCCCCTCGGCCTGCCGATCCCGCACACCGCGATCATCCCGGAAAACAAGGACCGCATCGCCGACACCATGGCGGCCTTCCTGCGCGAGAATTTCCTCACCCCTGCGGTGGTCGCGCGGCGGATGAGCGGCATGAATGTCGCCAAGGCGGCGGGCGAGTTTCTCGCTGCCTCGCCCGAGCGGGGGGACACCGATCACCGCTCGCGCATCACCTCGGGCGCGGCGGAGCTGCTCGCCGAGGTGCTCGAATCGCTCGATCCCGACCGGCTCGGCAATCAGGTGCGCTCGGGCCTCGCCAGCCAGCTTGCCAAGCTCGATATCGCCCCCCTCGCCGGGCGGATGATCGAGAGCGCCATGACCGACAAGCGCCACCAGCCGCTGATCGATGGCTTCGTGCGTTGGGCGGGCCTGACGCTCGAGGATAACGAGGAGACGATCCGCGACATCATCCACCAGCGCGTCGCAGGCGTGCTGCGCTGGGCGGGGATCGACAAGACCATCTCTTCCAGCGTGCTCGACGGGCTCTACAAGCTGCTCGCCGAGGTGTTGGTGAACCCCGACCACCCCCTGCGCGGCAAGATCGAGGAGGGGTTGGCGAAGCTCGGCCAGGACTTGCAGCACGACGCGGCCACCCGCGCCAAGGTCGAGGACATGAAGCGCGACCTGATCGCCAACCCCGCGGTCGCGGTGTGGTGGACCGGGGTGTGGGAGCGCATCCGCCAGTCGCTGATCCGCCGCGCGCGCGATCCCGAGAGCCAGATGGGCGCCGAGATGCGGGTAATGCTGGGCGAGCTCGGCGAGGCGCTGCAAAAGGACGAGCGGCTGCAGCACCAGATCAACCGCTTCGCCCGCCGCACCATGGTCGGCGTTTCCACCCGCTATGGCGACCAGATCGTCCGGCTGGTGTCAGAAACGGTCAAGCGCTGGGACGCCCGCACCATCACCGACCGCGTCGAAGGCGCGGTGGGGCGGGATTTGCAGTTCATCCGGATTAACGGGACGCTGGTGGGCGGGCTGGTGGGGATGACTTTGCACTTTATCAATACGGTGTTGTAAGTCCCATGTTGATTTTTTCGCCGATATTGCTATTTTGTTCTCGGAGAACCGCATGCCCTATCCGTCGATACAAGTAGCAAATGAGCTTTTGAAGGCTCATGGGGAGGTAAGCCCCATGAAGCTTCAGAAGCTGCTATACTATGCTAACGGTTGGTGGCTGGCTATCAACGGCGAGCCGCTTTTGAGCGAAGCGCCGCAGGTCTGGCGTTATGGCCCTGTGTATCAGCATCTCTACCGAACGTTTTCTCGCTTTCGCCATGAGCCTATCGGCGAACCGGTAAAGGGTAATCCCTTCGCAGCCGAACCCGAAATGCTGGGCGATAGTGAGGACGAGGGACGAGTCAGACAGCTCTTGGAGTGGATTTGGAGCGAGCACGGCGCCAAAAGTGCGATCCAGCTCTCCGATGAGACTCATGCAGTTGGTACGCCGTGGCGTGAAATTGCAGAGGAGTACAATTTCCGTATTCCCTACAATGTAGAAATTTCCCCGAAGCGTGATTGGAAGTTCTTTGCTGAGCAAGCTGAGAAACGCGGCATCCAAACTACTCCGCTCTCCACCTAAGCGGAACCTCGACAACACTCCGAGCGGTGAAGAGGAGTTCGATGATTGGACTAATGAGTCGCGCGTCAGCGGTACGTGGGACTCAGATGCCGCTCGAATTCGAATTGATAAGATTGCCCGCCGTTTAGCTGTTGGGTGGTCGCTTTTTCTTGTGTGGGTTATTCTCGCTCAAGGCTATCCGACCGACCACTACTTCCTATGGGTTTGGCCCATTCACGGAGCCTTCAAGCTTGAGCCAACAGAATTTATTGCGGTGGTAACGACTACGACGGCCTCTGTTTTTGGCTTTCTGATTATCGTGACAAGGGATCTGTTTCGCGGCTCTGCCGATAAGTAAGTGCGAAATTGCCACGCCGCGAAAAAACAAGGCCCCGCTACGCCCTCAGTGCGCAGCGGGGCCTATTCAAACTAGAGCACCGCACGATAGCCGTTACTTACAGCGCCCCGGTCAGCTCCGGCACCGCGGTAAACAGGTCCGCGACAAGCCCAATATCCGCCACCTGGAAGATCGGCGCGTCCTCGTCCTTGTTGATGGCGATGATGACCTTGGAGTCCTTCATGCCCGCAAGGTGCTGGATCGCGCCCGAGATGCCGATGGCGAAGTAGACTTCGGGCGCGACGATCTTGCCGGTCTGGCCGACCTGATAGTCGTTGGGCACATAGCCCGCGTCGACCGCCGCGCGGCTCGCGCCGATGGCGGCGCCGAGCTTGTCCGCAAGCGGCGTGATGGTCGCCTCGAAGGTCTCCGCATCCTTCAGCGCGCGGCCCCCCGAGACGATGATCTTGGCGCTGGTCAGTTCCGGACGCTCGCTCTTGGCGATTTCCGAGCTGACGAAGCTCGAGGTGCCCGCGTCACCGGGGCCGCCGACGGCTTCGACGGTGCCCGAACCGCCTTCGGTCGCGGCCTTTTCGAAGGCGGTGCCGCGCACGGTGATGACCAGCTTGGCATCGGTCGATTCGACCGTGGCGATGGCGTTGCCGGCGTAGATCGGGCGGGTGAAGGTCTTGGGCCCTTCGACCGACAGGATCTCGGAAACCTGCATCACGTCGAGGTGCGCGGCGACGCGCGGGGCGACGTTCTTGCCCTGCGTGGTCGCGGCGGCGAGGAAGGCGTCGTGATCGGCCATCAGCGCGGCGGCGAGCGGGGCGACGTTTTCGGCGAGGCCGTTGGCATAGGCCGCATCGTCCGCAACGTGGACCTTGCCCACGCCTGCGATCTTGGCGGCAGCCTCGGCCACCGCGCCGCAATTGTGGCCCGCAACCAGCAGGTGCACTTCGCCGAGCTTGGCAGCGGCGGTCACGACGGGAAGCGTCGCGTCGGCCAGCTTGGTGTTGTCATGTTCGACGAGAACCAGAGTCTTCATGGGAATGTCCTCTCAAATACCAGTGGCTGCTCAGGCGATGCCGAGCGCCTTGACCTTCTCAACCAGCGCGGCGACGTCGGCGACCTTCTCGCCTGCTTGACGCACCGGCGGCTCGGCGACCTTGAGGGTCTTGAGACGCGGGGTCAGGTCGACGCCGTAGTCGGCCGCGGTCTTGGTCACGAGCGGCTTCTGCTTGGCCTTCATGATGTTGGGCAGCGAGGCATAGCGCGGCTCGTTGAGGCGCAGGTCGGTGGTGACGATCGCCGGAAGGCTGAGCTTCACGGTCTGCAAGCCGCCATCGACTTCGCGCTTCACGGTGACGCTGTCGCCGTCCACTTCGACGGTGTTCGCGAAAGTCCCCTGCGGACGGCCCATCAGCGCGGCGAGCATCTGGCCGGTCTGGTTCGAATCGTCCGAGATCGACTGCTTGCCGAGGATCACGAGGCCCGGGGCCTCTTCGTCAGCAATCGCCTTGAGGATCTTGGCAACCGCCAGCGGCTCGACTTCATCGTCGGTCTCGACGAGGATCGCCCGGTCGGCGCCCATCGCGAGCGCGGTGCGCAGGGTTTCGGCCGCCTTGGCCGGGCCGATGGAGACCGCAACGATCTCGGTCGCGGCGCCCTTTTCCTTGAGGCGGATGGCTTCCTCGACCGCGATCTCGTCGAACGGGTTCATGCTCATCTTGACGTTGGCAAGGTCAACGCCCGTGCCATCGGCCTTGACCCGCGGCTTGACGTTGTAATCGATCACCCGCTTGACGGGGACGAGGATCTTCATGGGTTTGTCCTTCCTCTCAAAGAATCACGTGACGCCATTCAGCGCCTTGGCCGCCCGCCTAACTTGCGTTTACGTAAACGTCAAGCAGGCGAAGCGCGCCGAGATTGTCATTTCCCCTTGCTTTGCACCACCCGCAGGTCAAGCCTTCAATTCGCGAGTGCTTTACCGGAGGTCTCGAGCGAAGATACGGCGGACAAAGGGGAGGGATGCGGCGATGATGGCAAGGGCATGGATGGCGGCGCTCGCATTGGCGATGGCAGCGCCCTTGGCAGCGCAGGAAACGCGGGTCGGGGAGCAGGGCTTCACCTCGCCGCCAGCAACCATCCATCAGATGTTGTGGCTCGAAGGCCTATGGCAGGGCGAGGGCATCGAAGGGGCCCGCGCGACCGAAAACTGGCTGCCGCCCACCGGCACCACCATGGTCGGCACCTTCATCCAGCAGACCGCCGAGGGCGGGATCATGTTCAGCGAGCACATGCACATCATCGAGGAGGGCGGGAGCCTCGTCCTCAAGCTCAAGCATTTCAACGCTGACCTCACCGGCTGGGAGGACAAGGCAGGGATGGTGACCTTCCGCCTGCTTTCGCTGGAGCATTGCCTCGCAAGGTTCAGCGGGCTGACGCTGCGCTGCGACGGGTCGGACAAGCTGGTCGTGGCGGTGCGGATGAAGAGCGACGCGCCCGAGCCCAAGGAACTGCTGTTCCGATTCGACCGGGCCGAGCGCTCGCGGGGGTTCATCAATTGCGAGGGCAGCACTGTGGAAATGAACGACTGCATGGCCGCCATCCGTGAGCGCGCCAGTGAGCGCAAGGCCCGGTACCTCGCCGCCGCCATCGCCCGCAACGCCGACCGGCCCGAACTGGTCGCGCTTATCCGGAAGAGCGACGCCGCCTTCGAGGCCTATCGCGAGGCGGAGTGCGAGGCGGTCTATACCGACTACGAGGGCGGCACGATCCGCACGATTCAGGGGCTGGCCTGCGAGATCGGGCTGATCGACGAACGCACGCGCACGATCTGGCAGACCTGGCTGACCTATATGGACACCACCCCGCCCGAGCTTCCTGCCCCCGGCCGCTCGCGCTGATTAGTTCGCGCGCTTTTTCGCAACCGTCTCGGCAAAGATCGCCAGATTTGCGTCGGCCGAATCCTTCACCGCTGCGGCCATCTCCGCCGAGGCCGGGCGGACGTGAGGCAGGGGAGTGTCGTTCTTGCGGCGGAACACCAGCGGCTTGCCCTTGGCGCCGGGCCATTGATGGAGCCAGAAGTCCATCACCAGCCGGTCACCCCCGGCGATCAGCCCGCCGATAATCCCGCCATAGGGTTCATAAGCCGCGTTGGGATTGGGGAAGATGGCATACATGTTCGCCAGCACCAGATCGCCGTAGCAGGGGGCGGTGCTGGGCGTGAGCCGCGACTTGATCGCCTTGATCGGCGTCACGTCCATGTCGATCACCTCCGCGTGGCGGGTGATCGTGACGCTCGCCGCGCCGGGGAACAACGCCTTGAGCGGAGCTTCGCCGAGCGCCTCGATCCGCTTTACCGGCGCGAAGATGTTCACGCTCGAATAGGGATCGGCGAGCTGTTCGGGCGTGGGCGGGGTATACTTCACGAAGGCGTTGGACTTGGGCACGAAATTGGGTCGGCCGAGCGTCCAGACGTGGAGCTCGCAGTCCATCCCGGCAAAGGGCTGCTGGGCGGGCGGGGTCTGAGCGGCGGCGGGCACGGCCAAGGCCATGCCCGCCAGCGCAAGCGCGGCAGCCCGCAGGGTCACGCCGCCTTCTTCACTTCCGCGACGATCTTCTGCGCCGCATCGCCGAGGTTGTCGGCGGGCACGATCGCGAGGCCCGAGTTGGCGAGGATCGCCTTGCCTTCGGCCACGTTGGTGCCCTCGAGGCGCACGACCAGCGGAACCTGCAGGTTCACGTCCTTCGCGGCCTGCACGATGCCGTTGGCGATCACATCGCACTTCATGATCCCGCCGAAGATGTTGACGAGAATGCCCTCGACCGCCGGGTCCTTGAGGATGATCTTGAAGGCTGCGGTCACCTTCTCGGTGGTGGCGCCGCCGCCCACGTCGAGGAAGTTTGCGGGGAAGGCGCCGTTCAGCTTGATGATGTCCATCGTCGCCATGGCGAGGCCCGCGCCGTTCACCATGCAGCCGATATTGCCATCAAGCTTGATGTAGGCGAGGTCGTACTCGCTGGCTTCGACCTCCGCCGGGTCTTCCTCGGTCTCGTCGCGCAGGGCTTCGATGTCGGGGTGGCGGTAGAGGGCGTTGCCATCGAAGCTCATCTTGGCGTCGAGCACCAGGAGCTTGCCGTCTTCGCTTTCGACCAGCGGGTTGATTTCGAGCATCTCGCAATCGGTGGCGAGGAAGGCGTCATAAAGCTGCTTGGCGAGCTTCTGCGCCTGCTTGTTGAGGTCGCCCTGAAGCTTCAGCGCGAAGGCCACCGCGCGGCCGTGGTGCGGCTGGAAGCCCTGCGCGGGGTCGATGCTGAAGGTGGTGATCAGCTCGGGCGTGTCATGCGCCACGGTTTCGATGTCCACCCCGCCCTCGGTCGAAACCACGAAGGCAACGCGGCCCGAAGCACGGTCGACCAGCAGCGAAAGGTAGTATTCCTTGGCGATGTCCACCCCGTCGGTGATGTAGAGGCGGTTGACCTGCTTGCCCGCTTCGCCGGTCTGGATCGTCACCAGCGTGTTGCCGAGCATTTCCTTGGCGTGGGCTTCCACTTCCTCGAGGCTCTTGGCGAGGCGCACGCCGCCCTTGGCATCGGCCGGAAGCTCCTTGAACTTGCCCTTGCCGCGCCCCCCGGCGTGGATCTGCGCCTTCACGACATAGAGCGGCCCGGGCAGCTGCTTGGCGGCATCCACCGCTTCTTCGACGCTGAGCGCGGCGTGCCCTGCGGGAACCGCGATCCCGTGCTTCGCCAGCAGTTCCTTGGCCTGATATTCGTGAACGTTCATTGCGTATCGATCCCTTCAATGCGTTCCTGGGGAGAGGTTCCGTCCACGCGGGGCCTAAGCACGGATCGGCGGGCTTGAAAAGTGCCTGCTGCACGGCCAACACGGGAGCCTGCCATGATTGACAGGTCGCATCTTCAGACAATCGTCCGCGAGGCGGGCCGGATCGCCCATTCGCGCTGGCCTGGGGCGGGGCACGCGCTCAAGAGCTGGGACAAGACCCCCGGCAGCCCGGTGAGCGAAGCGGACCTTGAGGTCGACCGTTTCTTCAAGCGCGAGCTGGGCCGCCTGCTGCCGTCAGCCGCCTGGCTCTCCGAGGAAACCGCCGACGACAAGCTGCGCACCCAGAGCGGGCTCATCTGGCTGGTCGACCCGATCGACGGCACCCGCGATTTCGTGCGCGGCCGGGCGGGC
Organism: Erythrobacter sp.; assembly: GCA_013822695.1. Lineage (GTDB taxonomy): Bacteria > Pseudomonadota > Alphaproteobacteria > Sphingomonadales > Sphingomonadaceae > Erythrobacter. The sequence goes on from PNKW01000005.1 coordinate 41,859, forward strand.
TGGGCGGTCTCGGTTGCGCTGGTGAGCGCCGGGCGGCCGCTGGTGGGCATGCTCGCCGCGCCTGCGCGGGGCGAGGAGTGGGTCGCGGTCGCGGGGCAGGGCGCGACGCTGAACGGCGCGCCGATCCGGGCGAGCCAGCGGACCGAATTCTCCGGTGCCCGTGTGCCGACCCATGCCTTGCCAAGCGAAGACAGCGATCTGGTCGCGGTCGAGCAGCCCAATTCGATCGCCTTGCGGATCGCGATGGTCGCCGCCGACCGGGCCGATCTGGTCGCGACCTTACGCTGGGGCTACGAGTGGGACATCGCGGCGGCCACCCTGATCGCGCGCGAGGCCGGGGCCGAGGTCACCGATGCCTTCGGCGGGCCGCTCGCCTACAACAAGCACGATCCGCGGGATTTCGGCGTGCTGGTGTGCTCGCCCGCGATCCACGCGGCGGCGGTCGAGCGGCTGGCGGAACGGGCCAAGGCGCTGCGGTAGGAAAAGAGGGTTTCACGCAGAGACCGCAGAGGAGCAGAGGGCGCGGAGAACACTACGCGGCTTTGCCGCGGATTGGTTCACACAAAGAAACAAAGACACAAAGAGGGCGCACACGGCCGCGAGGGAGTGACTACCTCTTTGTGTCTTTGTGCCTTTGTGTGGGGAAATCAGTGGGCCGCTGCGCGGCAAATACCTCGGCGATCTCTGCTCCTCTGCGGTCTCTGCGTGAACCAGGAGCACAAGACGGAAGAAGGGGCGGAGGCACCATCGCACCCCCGCCCGAACAAATTCAGCTCCCGCTGCGCGCCGCGCTCACATCATCCTGGCTCACCGGGATGATCTTGATCTCGACCCGGCGGTTGAGCGGCTCGTTGACATTGTCGCCGGTCTTGACGCGCAGGTAGTCATACTGCTCGCCGAAGCCCTTGGTCGCCATGCGTGCCCGCGCCACGCCCTTGGCGGCGAGGTAATCGGCGACCGCAGCCGCGCGCTGTTCGGACAGGCGCTGGTTGGTCGCGGGGCTGCCGGTGGTATCGGTGAAGCCGTAGACGTCGATCAGGCTGTTGGGATACTTGATCAGCGTCTCGGCGACCGAATCGAGGGTGCTGTAGAAGCCCGGGTTGATCGCCGCCGATCCGGTGGCGAAGGTCACCCCGTCGGGCAGGCGCACCAGAATCGCGTCCTGATCGCCCACTTCCTCGACATCGACGCCGCTGCCGGCGGTCTGTTCCTTCAGTTCCTTGATCTGGTCGTCATACTGCTTGCCGATCACCGCCCCGGCCGAACCGCCGATGCCTGCGCCAATGATCCGCCCCGCATCGCCGCCGATCGCGCCGCCGAGCAGGTAGCCGAGCGTGCCGCCCAGACCCACGCCGATCGCGGTGCGCGAGATCTTCTTCTCGCCGGTGTTGGGGTCGGTAACGCAGGCGGTGGTCATCCCCGCTAGGGCGATTGCCGCAGTGCCGGTTTTCAGAATGCGTGTGATAGTCATGATTGTTGCCTCCCTTTATTGTCTTGGTGACGATGCCACGCCGCCGGAGTGGCGGCAAGGCGTCATCCCGGTGGGACCAGGCGCACTTGGGCCGCGCATCCTTGACCCATGTTGAACAATGATATGGCGTGCCGTTCAGTCTTGCAGGACTTGCGCTGCGTGGCTGGCAAGGCTCCCGCTTTGTGCTAGCGCGGATGGCGTGACACCTTTTCCCTGGACAGACTTTGCAATCATCGTCGCGCTTGTCGTGCTCAACGGCGTTTTCGCCATGTCCGAGCTCGCCATCGTCAGCGCCAAGACCAGCGCGCTCGAGGCCAAGGCCGAAGCCGGCTCGACCAGCGCGCGCATTGCGATCCAGCTGGCTGCGGACCCGGGCAAGTTCCTGTCGACCGTGCAGATCGGCATCACCCTGATCGGGATCGTCGCCGGGGCCTATTCGGGGGCGAGCCTGGGTGGGCCGGTGGGAGAGCACATTGAGATGATGGGCGTCCCGGCAAAATACACCGATGAAACCGGGTTTGCGTTCGTGATCGCGCTCACCACCTATCTCAGCGTTGTGGTGGGCGAGCTGGTGCCCAAGCAACTCGCGTTGCGCAACGCGGTGCCGCTGGCGCTGATCATGGCGCGGCCGATGGCCTTTCTATCGCGCGCCGCGGCACCGCTGGTGTGGCTGCTCGATTCGAGCTCGGCCGCGATCATCAGCCTGTTCGGCATCCGCCGGACCGACGAAGCCTCGGTCACCGCCGAAGAGCTCCAGATGATCTTCGCCGAAGCGACCCGATCGGGGGTGATCGAGGACGAGCAGCGCCAGCTGCTGACCGGCGTGGTGCGCCTTGCCGAGCGTCCGGTGCGCGAGATGATGACCCCGCGCATGGAGGTCGACTGGATCGAGGCTGATGCCGAAGCGGCGGAAATCCGCGAGACGATCGAGGGATCCTCGCACTCGCTGCTGCCCGTGGCCGAAGGCTCGCCCGACACGATCCTCGGCGTGGTCAAGGTGCGCGACGTGCTCGCCGCGCTGGTTGCGGGCCGCCCGGTCGCGATCCGCGACATGATGCGCAAGGTCGAGGTGGTGCCTGACCAGCTCGACGCGATGGACGCGCTGCGGGTGCTCCAGCAGGCCGAGGTGGCGATGGCGCTCGTGCATGACGAATACGGGCACTTCGAGGGCATCGTCACCCCGGTCGACCTGCTCACCGCGATCGTCGGCAACTTCGCCAGCGATTCGGACGATGGCGATCTGCCGAGCGTGATCGAGCGCGAGGATGGCTCGCTGCTGGTCTCGGGCTCGCTCTCGGCCGATGCACTGGCTGACCGGCTGCGGCTCGATTACGGCGAGGACCGCGAGTTCGGCACGGCGGCAGGCTATGCCCTCTCGGTGATGAAGAAGCTGCCCCACGAGGGCGAGCACTTCACCGATCAGGGCTGGCGCTTCGAGGTGGTCGACATGGACGGCCGCCGCATAGACAAGCTGCTGGTGAGCCGGGTGCGGGAGGACTGACGGGGCTTTCGGGGTTCACACAGAGATCGCGGAGGAACTTACGCGGCGCAGCCGCGGATCGGTTCACACAAAGCCACAAAGCCACAAAGAAGAAGAGCGTCGCTTGCGGCTTTGTGCGCCGTCTTTGTGCCTTTGTGGCTTTGTGTGAATCAAATGGGACTGCGCGTGTGGCCCGTCAGGCGCTCGGAATGGCCGTGCTCGCCGACTGGCCGTCACCCTCGGGCGCGGCGACGATGTCGCGGGTGAGGCGGCCCTTGGCGACGGTGTTGGTGCCGGTGTCGCCGACCTGCGAGCGGATGCTGGGATCGGCGCGGCCGGCGCGGTCGATCACGCTCGCTTCCACGCGGCTGCGCGGGGCGGGGCCGCCGAACAGCGCGTCCAAGGCCTGCTCGGAGGCCGTGCCTTCGGCCGGGCGCGGGGCGCCGGGGGCGGGCGGGGTGAGGGTGAAGTCGGGCGGCACCACCAGCGGGGCCTGACGCTGCACCGCGAACTCGTCGGGCCGCGCGCGGTTGAACACCCCGCCATCGCCGCCGCACGCAGCGAGCAGCGCCGTCGAACCGGCCAGCAGGATCAGGGTGGCAGTCTTACGCATCTTGGGCTTCTCCACGGGGGCTCTCCCCGGTTGCAGTGTCGCCCTTGTCGCGCACCAGCAGGCTGCGCGCAAGGATGATGACGACGCCGATGGTGATCGCGGCGTCGGCGATGTTGAAGATCAGGAAGGGGCGGAAGGTCCCGATATGGAGGTCGGCATAGTCGATCACGTAGCCCAGCTCATACCGGTCACGGATGTTGCCGAGCGCCCCGCCGAGGATCAGCGCGAGCCCGGCGATCTCGCCCAGCAGCCGCTCGCGCATCATCCACACCAGCACCACGCCCGCAATCAGCGCGGTGACCAGCACCAGCAGCCAGCGGGTCTCCATGCTGCTCGCCTCGAACATGCCGAGCGAGACGCCGCGGTTCTCGGTATAGGTAAGGTCGAAGAAAGGCAGCAGGTCGATATGCAGCACCTGCCGCAGCTTCAATGGCCCGATCACGTACCACTTCACCGCCTGGTCGAGAATCGTGACCAGCGCCGCGATGGCGAGGCCGATCAGCCGGTTGCGGGTGAACAGCGTGCTCATGAACCGACAACCGCATCGCAACGAGAGCACAACGCGCCGTCTTCGGCGACGTCAGGCAGCAGGCGCCAGCAGCGGCCGCACTTGTGGTGGGAGGTCTTGGAGACGATCACGTGAGTTACCTCGGGCACGGCATCGTCAGTAAAGCCGCTAACCTGAACGCTAGCTGCAATGGCGATCTCGGCCATGTCGACGGAATTCGCTCGTTCAACAAGCAAAGCGTCCTTAGTTCTGATAACTACTTCAGCTTCAAGGCTGGACCGGATCGTCTTGTCGCCCCGCAAAGGCTCGATCGCCTCGTTGATCTCGTCTCGAAGTTCGCGAATGTGCGACCACTTGCGGACCAGCTCATCGTTCTCAACCGTCGGCACGCTCGGCCATTCGAGCAGGTGGACAGAGCCGCGCTGGCCCGCGTCATCCTCCTCGCCATCTTCGGGATAGCGGCTGAGCCACACTTCCTCCGCCGTGAACACCAGCACCGGCGCGGCGTAGCGCACGAGCGCGTGGAACAGCAGGTCGAGCACGGTGCGATAGGCGTTGCGCGTGGTCGAATCCGGCCCGTCGCAATAGAGCGAATCCTTGCGGATATCGAAGAAGAAGGCGCTGAGGTCCTCGTTGCAGAAGTCCACCAGCAGGCGGGTGTAGGTGTTGAAGTCATAGGCCTCAGCCGCCGCCTTCAGCTTCCCGTCGAGCTCGGACAGCAGTCCGAGGATATAGACCTCGAGCTCAGGCAGCTCGCCCGCATCGCTCATGTCGCCCACGAACCCATCGAGCGCGCCGAGCAGGTAACGGAAGGTGTTGCGCAGCTTGCGATACTGGTCGCCCACCCCTTTGAGGATTTCATCGCCGATCCGGTGATCCTCAGTGAAATCGACCGAGAGCGCCCACAGCCGGATGATATCCGCGCCGTAGGTTTCCATCACCTTCAGCGGATCGACCGTGTTGCCGAGGCTCTTCGACATCTTCTTGCCCTTGGCATCCATGGTGAAGCCGTGGGTCAGGACCTGGTCGTAAGGCGCGCGGCCGCGGGTGGCGGCCGATTGCAGCAGCGAGGACTGGAACCAGCCGCGATGCTGGTCCGATCCTTCGAGATAGAGGTTGGCGGGCCATGAGAGGTCCGGCCAGCGCCCCGACTCCAGCACGAAAGCATGGGTGCAGCCCGAATCGAACCACACGTCGAGAATGTCGGTGACCATGTCGAATTCGGCGGGGTCGTAGTCCGGGCCGAGGAACGCTGCCTTGTTGGCGCTGTTCCACGCGTCCATGCCGTCCGCGTTCACCGCCGCGACGATGCGGGCGTTGACTTCCGCGTCCTGAAGGTAGGAGCCATCGGGCCGCACGAACAGCGTGATCGGCACGCCCCATGCGCGCTGGCGGCTGAGCACCCAGTCGGGCCGCCCCTCGACCATCGCGCCGATGCGGTTGCGGCCCTTTTCGGGGATGAACTGCACCCGCGCGATCTCGGCTGTGGCGCGCTCGCGCAGGGTCGAGTGGTCGTAGCTGACGAAAGGCGCGATCGCCCCGCCGAACGGGCCGGTGGGCACGACTTCGAAATCGCCGGTGTCGAGCGGCTTGTCCATCGGCACGAACCACTGCGGGGTACACCGAAAAATCACCTTGGCCTTGGAGCGCCACGAATGCGGGTAGGAGTGCGCGTAGTCCGCGCTCGCGGCGAGCAGCGCGCCCGCTTCGCGCAGGTCCGAACAGATCGGGCCCTCGGGCGCGTTGAATTTCGGGTTGATGACGCTCATGCGGCGCTCGTCGGCAGCGCCGAGCCATGGCCAGTCGTCGCGGTAGCGGCCGTCATCCATCACCGCGAAGACGGGGTTGATGCCTGCCGATTTGCACAGCTCGAAGTCGTCCTCGCCATGATCGGGCGCCATGTGGACGAGGCCGGTGCCGCTATCGGTGGTGACGAAGTCGCCGGGGAGGAGGGGGCGGAGCTTTTCGTAGAAGGAGAGTGCCTTCCCCCAATTATCGTCTCCCCGGACTTGATCCGGGGCCCCGCTTTCTTCTCCCGCGCAGTCAGAAGGCAGCGGGGCCCCGGCTCGGAGGCCGGGGAGACGGGATTTCAAAAGGTTGTAGATTGGGTGGCGGGCGAGGGTGCCGGCGAGGTCTGCGCCTCTGAAAACGGCGTGAGCGTACCCCGCTTCCGAAGGCTCTTGCCTCCTTTCGGAGTTGGGAACCTCATTCCTCTTCAGATGAATGAGTTCAAGCCGACCCGCGTCCGCGCCATACTCAAGTTGGATGGCTGCCAACTGGCTTTGCAGTCGATTTTCGACAGACTCCCACAAATCTTTGGCAATCAACAGAGGTTGCTTGGCCCAGGGAAAGGCTTGCAACACGGCATGGCGATCATTCTCGCCAAATGCCGGCGAATTGAGGACGTTGATGCTGGCTAGATACAGGCCGTACTCAACCTCCGGCCCATAGGCCAAAGCCTGGTTCACCGGGATCGTCCAAGGCGTCGTCGTCCAGATCACCGCGTGCGCGCCGACCAACTCCGGGATCGGCGATTCCACAATCTCGAAGGCCACGTCGATCTGGGTCGAGGTGATATCCTCGTATTCGACCTCGGCTTCGGCCAGCGCGGTCTGTTCGACGGGGGACCACATCACCGGCTTCGAGCCGCGATAGAGGTTCCCCGCCTCGGCCAGCTTCAAGAGCTCGGCGACGATCACCGCCTCGCTCTCCTTCTGCATGGTGAGGTAGGGGTGGTCCCAATCGGCCATGATGCCGAGGCGCTTCAGCTGCGAGCGCTGCACGTCGACCCAGTGCTGGGCATAGGCGCGGCACTCGTCACGGAAGGCCTTGACCGCCGCCTCGTCACGCCCTGCGCCGGTGAGGACGGGCTTGGCCTTCTTGTCCTTGCGGTACTGCTCCTCGACCTTCCATTCGATGGGGAGGCCATGGCAGTCCCAGCCGGGCACGTAAGGCGCATCGCGGCCCAGCAGGTTCTGGGTGCGGCACACCATGTCCTTGAGGATGTGGTTCAGCGCATGGCCGATATGCATGTCGCCATTGGCGTAGGGCGGGCCATCGTGGAGGATGAACTTCTCGCGCCCCCGGCGTGCGGCGCGCAGCGCGTCATACAGCCCGATCTGCTCCCAACGCGCGGCAATGCCCGGCTCCTTCTGGGGGAGGCCGGCCTTCATGGGGAAATCGGTCTTCGGCAGGAAGACGGAGTCCCGGTAATCGCGCTGCGAGGTCTCTTCGGTCATCGTGCGCGGGGCCTTAGCGGGCGGGCGGGCTTTGCGCAATTTGTCTTGGGGGATAGGGTTCACGCAGAGACCGCAGAGGAGCGGAGATCGCGGAGAAGGTTACGCGGCACAGCCGCGGGTATGCTCACACAAAGGCACAAAGCCACAAAGATGATGCACTTCGCAGCGGCCGGGTGCCCGCTCTTTGTGCCTTTGTGTCTTTGTGTGCGAACAATGTGAAAGCCGCTGACGCGGCGGGGGAGCAGTCCCTCCGCGCCCTCTGCTCCTCTGCGGCCTCTGCGAGAAACCCCTTCTTCTAGCCGAGCAACCGCCGCGCCTCCGCGCAATCCTTATCCATCTGTTCGATCAACGCCTCGAGGCTATCGAACTTCGCCTCGCCGCGCAGGTAGTGGTGGAACGCCACCTCGATCTCCTGCCCGTAGAGGTCGCCGCTGAAATCGAAGAAGAACGGCTCGAGCAGCTCCTTGGGCGGTTCGAATTGCGGGCGGACGCCGATATTGGCGGCGCCTTGCAGCACCTGGCCCGTAGCAAGGATGCGGCCCGTCACGGCGTAGATGCCGTATTTGGGGCGCAGGTAATTTTCGACGCCCAGATTGGCTGTGGGAAAGCCGATGGTGCGCCCGCGCTTGTCGCCATGCTCGACGATCCCGCGGATCGCGAAGGGCCGGGTCAGGAGGCGCGCGGCCTCCTGCGGGTCGCCATCACGCAGCGCCTGCCGGATGCGGCTGGAGGAGACCACCTCGCCGCCTTCCGCCACGGCCTCCACCACGCGCGATTGCAGGCCGAGCTCCCCGCCGAGGGTGCGCAGCAGCTCGACATTCCCCTTCGCGCCCTTGCCGAAGGTGAAATCGCCGCCCGTCACCACCCCGTGCGCGCCGAAGCGCTCGATCAGGATCTTCGTGATGAAATCCTCGGCGCTCGTCCCGGCCAGCTCGGCATCGAAGTGGAACACCAGCATCGCGGTCGCGCCCGCCGCGAGGTAAAGCTCCTGCCGCTGCTCGAGCGTGGTCAGCTTGAAGGGCGGGACGTCGGGGCGGAAGAAGCCCACCGGATGCGGATCGAAGGTGGCGATGATCGAGGGGCGGCCCAGACCTTGCGCCCAGCGGATCGCCTCACCCGCCACGGCCTGATGCCCGCGGTGGAACCCGTCGAAATTGCCGAGCGCGATGATCGCGCCGCGCAGGGCTTGCGGAATGGGTTCGCGGTGATCGAGCCAGCGCATCAGGCGGCTTTCCGGTAAGTCAGGAAGGAGAAGGCGGGGTAGAGCCCGTCCGCCACATGATCCTCGCGCGCGGTTTCTTCCCATTCGGGGCCGAGCGGAGGCATGAAAGTGTCGCCTGCGTAGTCCTTGTGGATCTGGGTCAGTTCGACCCGGTGAGCGATCGGCAAGAACAGCGCGTAAACTTCCGCTCCGCCGATCACCGCGACGGTCTCGCCGGTGGCGAGGCCGAGCGCCACTGCAGGCGAGGCAGCCACTTCGGCGCCTTCGGCCTGCCATCCGGCGTCACGGGTGAGGACGATGTGGCGGCGGCCGGGAAGCGGGCCGCCAAAGCTCTCGAAGGTCTTGCGCCCCATGATCATCGGCTTGCCCATGGTCATCGCCTTGAAGCGCCTCATGTCGGCGGGCAAGCGCCATGGAAGGTGGCCTTTGTGCCCGATCGCGCCATTGGCGGCGCGGGCGTAGATCAGCACGATCTCGGGCGTCATCGAACCGTTCATTTCAGGGCATGCCCCACGCGGGTGACGTGGCCCATCTTGCGCCCCTCGCGCGCTTGGGCCTTGCCGTAGAGGTGGAGGTGCGGCTCGCCCGGTTCGGCAAGGATCCTGTGCGCGGCAAGCGCATCCTCGCCGACGATGTTGCGCATCTCGATCGCCTCGAAGCGGGTCTTGGTCCCGCCCAGCGGCAGCCCGCAGATCGCCCGGATGTGGTTTTCGAACTGGCTGGTGGCCGCGCCCTCGATTGTCCAGTGGCCCGAGTTGTGCACGCGCGGGGCCATTTCGTTGAAGACGGGGCCGTCCCGCGTGGCGAAGAACTCCAGCGTCAGCACTCCGACATAGCCGAGCGCGTCGGCCACCTTGCGGGAAAGCTCGCGCGCGGCGGAAACCTGCGCCTCGACCAGCGCGCCTGCGGGCAGCACCGAGCGCGCGAGCATCCCGCCCTCGTGCAGGTTCGCGGTCGAATCCCAGAACCGCACCTGCCCGTCCCTGCCCCGCACGAGGATCACCGAGAACTCGGTCTCGTAGGTGACAAAGCCTTCGTAGATGCAGGTCACGCCGGGGAACGCGAGGCCGCCCGCCTCGATCGCGGAACGCACGCGCCACTGGCCCTTGCCGTCATAGCCGTCACGCGCGGTCTTGAGGATGCCGGGCGTGCCGACACTGGCGATCGCGGCGGCGAGATCGGCGGCGCTTTCCACTGCGCGATAGGGCGCAGGCTGTCCGCCGAACTCCGCGGCGAAGGCTTTCTCGCAAAGCCGGTCCTGTGCCACTTCGAGCGCGCGCGGCGGGCAGGCGAGCAAGGCTTGCGGCAGGGCGGCGACGGTGGCGAGCGGGACGTTCTCGAACTCCCAGGTCACCACGTCGCAGGCATCCGCAAAGCGGGCGAGTGCCGCAGCATCGTCCCAATCCTTGGCGATGAAACCGGAGCACGCGTCCGCCGCGACATTGTCGCCCTCGGGCGCGAAGCCCACCACCTTGTAGCCGAGCTGCAGCGCCGCGACGGCCATCATCCGGCCGAGCTGTCCGCCGCCCAGAATGCCGATGGTGGAACCGGGCGCGAGCATCAATCCTCCGGGATCTCGCCCACGGCAGCGGTCTTGGCCGCGCGCCAGTCCTGCAACCGCTCGGACAGCGCCTCGTCGCCCAGCGCGAGGATCGAGGCCGCCAGCAGCCCGGCATTCTTCGCCCCCGCCTCGCCGATCGCCAGCGTGCCGACGGGAATGCCGCCCGGCATCTGCACGATCGAGAGCAGGCTATCCATGCCGGAGAGGGCCCTGGACTGCACCGGCACGCCGAGCACCGGCAGGTGCGTCATGCTGGCGATCATGCCGGGCAGATGCGCCGCGCCGCCCGCGCCCGCGATGATCACGCTGAACCCCTCGCCCTCGGCCCCCTTGGCGAAGGCCACCATCCGGTCGGGCGTGCGGTGGGCCGAGGTGATGCGCGCCTCATAGGGCACCTCCAGCTCGTCGAGCACTGCGGCGGCGTGCTTCATGGTCGGCCAGTCGGACTGGCTCCCCATCACGATCGCGACCTTCCCCCCGGCGCTCTCCATCATGCGTCCTTCAGATAGTAGCGGGCCCCCGAAGGGGCCGCGCCGTCGAAATCGTAGATGATCGGCTGGCCGGTCGGGATTTCCAGATCGGTGATTTCCGCGTCCGAAATCCCCGACAGGTGCTTGACCAGCGCGCGCAAGCTGTTGCCGTGGGCGGCGATGATCACCGTCTCGCCGCGCGCCAGCACGGGGAGGATCGTGCTCTCCCAATAGGGCAGCACGCGTTCAATCGTCAGCTTGAGGCTCTCGGTGTTCGGGATCGCGATCCCGGCATAGCGCGGGTCGCTGGCGAGATCGAACTCGCTTCCCGCTTCCAGCACCGGCGGGGGAATGTCGAAGCTGCGGCGCCAGATCTTGACCTGATCGTCGCCATGCTTGGCGGCGGTCTCGGCCTTGTTGAGGCCGGTGAGGCCGCCATAGTGCCGCTCGTTGAGACGCCAGTCCTTGACCTCGGGGATCCACGCCCGGCCCGCCGCCTCCAGCGCCAGATGCAGCGTCCGGATCGCGCGGGTCTGGAGCGAGGTGAAGGCGTAGGTCGGCAGCACGCCCTTGTCCTTCAGCAGCACCCCTGCCGCTGACGCCTCGGCGACGCCCTGATCGGTGAGATCGACATCCCACCAACCGGTGAAGCGGTTTTCGAGGTTCCACTGGCTCTGGCCGTGGCGGACGAGGATGAGCTTGGGCATTGTGGCTCCGGCAATTCGTCGGGAGCGCGCTGCGTTAGCTTTCGCGAGGGCGATTGGGAAGGGTTTCCGTTGCACCCGAATCGCCCAGGGGCTGCGATGCCGCGCGCGCTTGCGCCTTGCGCCGCCGCAAATTCTCGCGCAGCTTGGCCGCGAGCCGCTCTTCGCGTGACATATTCTTGCGGAGGCCTTCACTCATATGAAACGCCTTGCCGTTATGGCCGCAGCTCTTCAACCCTTGCGCTCAATTAGCGAAGCGATAGCGCAACAAGGACGTTGACATAGCGGCGGCGCGCGACAATAGGGCGCGCCTGTTTCCGGCGCTGCTGTAGCTCAGTGGTAGAGCGCACCCTTGGTAAGGGTGAGGTCGGGAGTTCAATCCTCCCCAGCAGCACCATTCTCGCCCGCGCATTCCCATCCGGGAACACAGCGGCGCCGCGCCGGACGAACGCCTAGGCAGCGAAGACCAGTGCTCACGACTTCAGCGAGCGACAATTCCAAAGGGTGACGACCCCTCGATCGCGGTCGGCTGTGAAAACGAAAACAATGCTCGGAAGGCGAACTAAATTCGGGCTTTCGAACACGAGCATTTCCGCAATCGACGGGTGAGGGACACCGGCCAGAGCTGGGTCTGTCTCTGCAAGTTGTTGGAAATTCAATAGAAGCTCGTCGAGCCCGAATGGATCAAACTTGGCCGATAGACGCGCGAAGGCTATCTCGAAAAGCTCCGAGACTTCGCACACCCAAGGGTGCTCCTGACGATCTCTTAGCTTCAACTTCCTTCATTCCATCTTCGGCAGCATCGAACGCTTCTGGCGAGGGTTGCATAGGGAATAGCAACATAGCCGTGTGATATTGAATCACGCCACCCATGTCCGCCATTTCCCACGGAATCTTATGAGAAAATTCGCTAATACTTTTGGCCGTGTTCTTCCGGCAAACGAAGTCGACTATATCAGAAAGAAGTGAAAGTTCTTGCTCACTTAGAATTCCATCTGGCGCTGGAACCAAAGCGTGATATTCTTTTTTGTAATATCCATGGTATTCGACCGTATCGGTACGAATATCGCCGGCTCTTTCCATATCCCTAAGCGCAAAAAGCAACTGATCGGAAGTTGGGCCGTTTGGCCTTTTCCTAAAAGTAGCACCCGTAACCGGCAAACGATGGTTTGCGTAGGATATCATATCTAGGAAATATAGAATTTTGTTTAGCTTGACCGCCCCAAGGTCTTCGGGGTCGCAACCGCGTGCAGCGTGCAAAATTACCGCGCGCATTTTCTCACGATCATACTGCATCGGCTGGATCATATCGCGAACATACACACAATGTTATCCACAGTCAACCTATAAGTCTCTGATTCAGAGTAGAAGTTTGAATCGGATTTCAACCACTTACCAGAGGGAGCTCAAGTTTTCCCCAAGGGAAGAGTACGCAGTTCATCCACTCCCCCACCCCCCAAAAGTGCCAATCCGCCCCGCCCCCCCACTCGGCTATCCCCTCAAGCCACACAGGCAAGCCGGGGAGAGGCGCTATGGATCTGGGACTCAAGGGCAAGAAGGTCATCATGAACGGTGGGGCGCATGGCCTCGGCCTGCAGTCATTGAAGCTGTTCGCGGCCGAGGGCGCTGACGTCGCCTTCTTCAGCCGCAAGGACGACAAGATCGCCGCCGCCGTCGCCGAGATCGACGCCGCCGGGCCGGGCAAGGTGTTCGCCGAAGTCTTCGACATGGCGAGCGGGACCGAGGCCTATCAGGCGTGGCTGGAGAAGGCCGTCGCCGAACTCGGCGGCTGCGATATCTTCGTCCACACCGCGAGCGCCTCGGGCACGGGAGGTGCCGGGGACTGGCAGGCCTGTCTCGACATGGATCTGAAGGGCGCGGCCTATGCGGTCGAGACGCTGACGCCTTATCTCGAAGCCTCGGGCACCGGCTCGATCGTGATGCTGTCGAGCACCGCCGCGCTCGAAACCTTCATCGCCCCCAACCCCTTCAACGCGATCAAGGCGGCGCTGATCACCTATGCCTCGCAGCTTTCCCAGGCCTATGCGGCCAAGGGCATCCGCGTGAACACCGTTTCGCCGGGCGCGATCTACTACAAGGGCGGCAACTGGGAAATCATCGAGGAGCACATGAAGCCGCTTTTCGATGGAACGCTGGCCAAGATGCCGATGGGCCGCTTCGGCGAGCCGGTCGAGGTCGCCAAGGCCATCGTCTTCGTGGCGAGCCCGGCGGTGCCCTACATGACCGGCGCGAACATCGTGGTCGACGGCGGCTTCACCCAGCGCGTCCAGTTCTAAGCTTCACCTGAAAGGCCCAAACACATGGCGCAGATCGACCGCGACACACTGCTCGACATCTACACCCGCACGATGAAGGTGAACCGCACGGATGAAAAATTCCGCGAGCTGCTGATGGGCGGCAAGGTCGCGGTGATGTATTACTGCGTGCGCGGGCAGGAGCTGGTCTCGGCAGCGGCGATGGCGGCCTTGGAGAAGGAAGACTACGTCGTCTGCACCTATCGTGGGCAGGGCGAGCAGACCGCCAAGGGCATCCCGATGGAGAAGTGGTGGGGCGAATGCCTCGGCAAGGCGACCGGAACCTGCAAGGGCAAGGGCGGCACCATGCACATCACCGATCCCGAGACGGGGATCATGGTGACGACCGGGGTCGTCGGTTCTGGCCTCCCCATCGCCAACGGCCTTGCGATGGCGAGCCAGAACAACGGCGATGGTCGCGTGACGCTGGTGAGCTTCGGCGACGGCGCGGCCAATATCGGCGGCTTCCACGAGGCGATGAACATGGCCCAGCTGTATAAGCTGCCGGTGATCTTCCTGTGCCAGAACAACCGCTATGGCGAGCACACCGCCTATGCCGACCACACCGACAGCCCCAACATCGCGAGCCGCGCGGCGGGCTACGGGATGCCGGGCGTCACCGTTGACGGCAATGATGTCCACCAGATCTACCCCGCGGTAAAGGAAGCGGTCGACCGCGCCCGCCGCGGTGAGGGACCGACGCTGGTCGAGGCGATGTGCTACCGCATGATGGGCCACTTCTTCGGCGCCGACTTCAGCTACATGCCGCCCGAGCATATCGCCGAGATGAAGGCCGAGGACCCGCTGCCCAAGCTCAGGAAGGTGATGCTGGAGCACCAGTTCACCGAAGAGGAGCTGGACGCCATCGTCGCGGATATCAACGCGCAGATCGATGCTGCGGTCGAGCACGCACTCGCCGCGCCGCTGCCGGATACCGACGAGATTTACAAAGACGTGCTGGAGGAGACCGCCTGATGGCCCAGATCACCATGACCCAGGCGCTGAACCTCGCAATCGACGAGGCGATGGCCGACGATCCGGGCGTGTTCTGCCTTGGTGAAGACGTCTCCGCCAAGCAGGGCGGCGGGGTGTTCAAGGTCACCTCGGGGCTGACCGAGAAATATGGCGAACACCGCATCCGCGCGACGCCGATTTCCGAAACCGCGATCATCGGCGCGGCGGTCGGCGCGGCGCTCGCGGGCCAGCGCCCCATCGCAGAGATCATGCTGATGAACTTCGTCGGCGTATGCATGGACCAGATCGTCAACCACGCGGCCAAACTGCGCTTCATGTCGGGCGGGCAGACCCCGTGCCCGATCGTGATCCGCACCACCACCGGCGTCGGCGTCGGCTTCGGCGGGCAGCACTCGGACATGCTGGAGGCGTGGTTCGCGCACGTGGCGGGCATTCACGTCGTCACCCCCAGCAACCCCGCCGATGCGCGCGGGCTGATGCGCGCGAGCATCGACGCCAATGACCCGGTGATCTTCATCGAGAACATCCTGTGCTACGGCCTCAAGGCGGAAGATCCCGGCCCGGGCTACCGCGTGCCGCTCGGCAAGGCGGCGATTGCGCGCGAGGGCACCGACATCTCGATCATCACCTATGGCCGCACCGTGCTGGATGCGCTGGCGGTGGCCGATGACCTCGCCAAGGAGGGCATCAGCGTCGAAGTGGTCGATCTCCGGACGATTGCACCTTACGACGAGGCGACCGTGCTGGCGTCGGTTCGCAAGACCGGACGCGCGCTGACCCTGCACGAAGCCGTGCGCCCGTTCGGCACCGGCGCGGAACTCGCGGCGAATATTCAGGAAAAGTGCTGGGACGACCTCAAGGGCCCGGTGCGGCGGATCGGCGGGACCTTCTCGGCGGTGCCCTTCGCCAGCCACCTCGAACAGGCCTGGATCCCGACCAAGCCGCAAATCGTCGAACAGATCAAAGCTGCAATGGGCAAACTCTGAGAATGGCATCCGAAATCCGCATCCCCAAGCTCGGCATGAGCGCTGTCGAAATGACTCTCGTCGAATGGATGTTCGGCGATGGCGAGCGCGTGGAGAAGGGCGAGATCATCTACACCGTCGAGACAGACAAGAGCACCACCGAGATCGAGGCCCAGGCCAGCGGGATCATCCATCCCACCGGCGAGGAAGGCGCGGTCTACAAGGTCGGCGATCTGATCGGGACGATCGAGGAGTGATCCAAGGTGGCTAGTCCTCGCGAAATGCTGGCCAAGGTCTACGCCACCGCCGGTACCCGTGACTGGGCGGCGGTCGAGGCGCTGATCCACCCCGATTTCGTGCTCTACGAGGCCAATTCGCTCCCCTTCGCCGGCGAATGGCGCGGCAAGGATGCGCTGCAACGCTGTGCGGCGGCGATGTATGGCACCTGGGGCAGCACCAATCTCGAGATTCTCGACTGCACCGGGGGCGAGACCCATGCGGTGATGGTGATCCGCCTGACCATGCACCCCAAGGATGGCAGCGAGCCCTTCACCCAGACGATCTGCGAGGCCGGCACCTTCGAGGACGGGCTGCTGCGGACCCTGCGCATCCACTATTTCGACGCCGCGGAAATCGCTGCGCGGGCCTGAGCGGGGCGTGGTTAACCCAATCTAGACCAATGTTAATTATCGCGTATGGTCGCGAACCGTGGCGGTTTGGCGGCCTCTCGCGGCTGTCGGGCCGGGCGGGACGCATCCTGCGGACCCGAAAGCAGCCCGGCCAGCCCAAGCGATGACTGCCCCCGACGCCTCTCCTGCCCCCAAAGGCCTGATCGGCCATACCGGCTTTGTCGGGGGCGCGTTGCTGCGCCAGACGCATTTCGACGCGTGCTACAACAGCGCGAATATCGGCGAGATCACGGGCGCGCGGTTCGGCACGCTGGTTTGCGCTGCCGCACCCGGATCGATGCTTGAAGCCAATCGCGCGCCTGACCGCGACAGGGCGGCAATCGACGCCCTGATCGCGCGGCTCGAGACGGTGGAGGCGGAGCGCTTCGTGCTCATCTCCTCCATCGCGGTGTTGGCGGACTTCGCTGGCGGCGATGACGAGGGCTCGAGCGCGTTCCAGCACGATCTCGCCTATGGCCGACACCGCCGCGCGCTCGAGGCCTTCGTCGAAGACCGCTTTCCCGGCAGCCTCGTTGTCCGCCTGCCCGCGCTGTTCGGCGCTGGCTTGCGCAAGAATTTCCTGTTCGATCTGATGAACCCCGTCCCCTCGATGCTGGCGCAAGCCCGGCACGCGGCGCTGCTGACCGCGCTGGGGGGCGATCTGGCGGCGTGGCTGGCGGCGCTCTACGCGCCGGATCCGGCGACGGGGCTGCTCAAGCTTGATCGGGCTGCGCTCAACGCCGATCAGCGCCGCGCGCCGCTGGAGACCGCGCTCGATGCGCTGGGGGCGAGTGCGACCCAGTTCCACCACCGCGAGACGACCTACCAGTATTACGCCATCGACCGGCTGTGGCAGGATATCGGCATCGCGCTTGAGGCGGGTCTCACCCATCTCCACCTCGCCCCCGAGCCGCTCGCTGCCGCCGATATTCACGTGCGGCTGACGGGCCGGCCCATGCCCGAGACACCCGCCCGTCTCCACCGCGAGGACATGCGCACGCGCCACGCCAGCCTGTGGGGCGCGTCCGGCCCCTACCAGGTCGCCGCCGCCGACACGCTCGCGAGCCTCGCCGCCTTCTTCGCCAGCCAGCGCGGGGGAGCGGCATGAAGCTCTCCATGTCCAACATCGCGTGGCTGCCCGAAGAGCGCCTTGAGGCCTATGCCATCCTTGCCGAGGCAGGCTTCACCGGGCTCGAGATCGCGCCGGGGCTGTTCTTCCACGCGGCCGAGGACCCCTTCCTCCCCGACACCGCCAGCGCGCGGGCTGCGCGGGTCGAGATGGCGGATGCGGGACTTAGCCTTGTCTCGATGCAGTCGCTGCTGTTCGGCGTCACCGGCGCGGCGCTGTTCGAGGGGGCGGACGCCCGCGCCGCCTTCGAGGCCGGCATGCACCGCGCGATTCGCTTGGCCGAGCGGTTCGGCATTCCCAACCTCGTGTTCGGCTCCCCGTTGCAACGCCGCGTGCCCGAGGGGATGGCGATGGAAGGCGCATGGGAGCAGGCCGCAGAGGTGTTCCGCAAGCTCGGCGATGCCGCTGCTGCCGCCGAGACCCGCATCGCGATCGAGGCCAACCCGGCGGCCTATGGCACCAATTTTCTCAACACGCTGGATCAGGCGTTGGGCTTTGTCGATCTCGTCGCGCATCCCGCCGTTGTGCCCCACCTTGATCTCGGGGCGATGCACATGAATGGCGACTTCGCAGGCGTGCCCGGCCGCCTCCCTGCGCTGACCCCCCGCCTGTCGCACGTCCATGTCAGCGAGCCCGACCTCGCCCCAGCGCCCGCCGATCCGGCTGCGCTTGCTCCTGTGCTGGGGGGCCTTGCCGCTGCCGGATATGCCCGCGCCGTCTCGATCGAGATGAAGCGTGCGCCCGAAGGTCTCGCCGCCGTGCGCCGCGCGGTTGCGGCGCTCGCCGCGGCGCGTGACGCCATGGAGGCCGCCCATGCGTGAGCCCGACGCCAACCAGTTCAGGAAGCCGCGCGAGGACGTGGTGGTCTCGGTCTGCTTCTCCGATCTTGCTGCCAGCCCTGCGACCTTCGCGGCAATCCGCGACCTCGCCGTCACGCTCGATACCGCCTACCGCTTCCGCGAGATCATCCTTGTGGTCGACGACAGCCAGCGCGCCGACTTCCTCGATATCGTGCGCGAGGTGCCCAACACCCGTTTGTTCGTGGTTCGCCGCGGCACCGAATATTACGACCGCCGCGTGATCGCCGCCGAGGAAGCCATCGGCGATCTGGTGGTGCTAGGCAATCTCGAGGAAATGGTCGCGCTCGACGTGCTCGCCTTCCTCGACTTCGCCGAGGCCGAGAACGCGGTGACGATGGCCTTCCGTCCGGCCAAGCGCCCGTTCAAGCGCCTGCTCGCCTGGCCGTTCATCGCGCTTGGCAAGCTGGCCGGGTTCAATGTCGATCCGGCCGAGTTCCAGTCGATTGCCGTGCCGCGCACGCTATTGAACCTGCTGCTCGCCCATGACGAGCCGCGCCTTGCGCTGCGCTTCCCCCCGCGCGATCCGCGCCTGCCGCGCGAATGGTTCCGCACCGCGGTGAATGTCGAGAGCCGCACTGCCTTCACCGGCATCGGGCGCAGGCTGGCGCTGCTCCAGACGCTGCTGGTCTACCTCACGCCGCTGATCCTGTCGGTGGTGGCGGTGTCCTCGACGATTCTCACGCTGGTCGGCCTTGCCTATGCGGGATGGATCATCGGCGCGGTGCTTCTGGTCGACAGCCTCGCCCCGGGCTGGCTGACCACCAACGCGATGCTGGCGGTGAGCGCCACCTTCATGGGCTTCTCGACCCTCGGCCTCTCTCTCGGGCTGCAACATCTGCTCAAGCAGCAGCGGCGGCTGAAGGGCGCGCTGGTGCCTGAAGAAGTGAACCGCATCGACCTGTTCCAGCAGGTCGCCTTCGATCTCAACGTGGTGCTTGAGAGCGACGCGCCGCCTCCGCCTTCGGAGGGATAATGAGCGGGGAGCGCACCTCCTACGATTACATCGTGATCGGCGGCGGCTTCTACGGCTGCTGTCTGGCGCTCTACCTGCGCTCGATCTCCTCGCGCGTGCTGCTGGTGGAGGCCGGCGAGCGGCTGATGGACCGCGCCTCGCGGGTCAACCAGGCGCGGGTGCATACCGGCTTTCACTACCCTCGCTCTGCCGCGACAGCGGTGAAGTCGATGCTGCTCCACAGGCGGTTTCTGGCGGATTTCCCCGAGGCCGTGGTCGGCGATTTCCAGATGCTCTACGCCATCGCCCGGCGCCGCTCGAAGGTGACGGCGAAGAAGTTTCACCGCATGTTCCGCGACATGGGCGCGCCGATCGAGGTCGCAAGCCCCGCTCACCGCGCGCTGTTCGATGCCGAGCGGATCGAGGAGGTCTTCGCCTGCCACGAGGTCGCCTTCGACCACAAGATCCTCGGAAAGCTGGTCGGCGAGCGGCTGGTGGCGGCAGGGATCGAGGTGCGGCTGGGGACAGCGGTTCTTGGGCTGGAGGATCACCGCAGCGGCGTGGTGGCGCGGCTGTCCGATGGCAGCGAGGTCTCCGCCGCCTATGCCTTCAACATCACCTATTCGCAGATCAACGCGGTGCTGGCCAGAGCCGGCCTGCCGCCCGCGCGTCTCAAGCACGAGATCGCCGAGCTCGCCCTGATCGAGCCCCCGCGCGAGCTGGAGCGGATTGGCGTCACGGTAATGGACGGGCCGTTCTTCTCGGCCATGCCCTATCCTTCCGAGGGGCTCTATTCGCTCACCCACGTGCGCTACACGCCGCACGACAGCTGGGCGGACAATGCCGCGGCGCGCGATCCTTACGCGCATTTTGCCGCGCTGGAGCCCGAAAGCCGCTTTGCCTTCATGCAGCGCGATGCGCAGTTCTATCTGCCCTGCCTTGCGGGGTCGACCTATCGCCGCTCGATCTACGAGGTGAAGACCGTCCTCATCAAGAACGAGGGGGATGACGGGCGGCCGATCCTCTACCACCGCAGCCCGGAATCGAGCCGGGTGATCTCGGTTTTGGGCGGCAAGATCGACAATATCTACGACCTGTTCGAGGCGGTGAAGGACACCGGCGGGGCCTTCGCGGCGCTCGATCCGGGGCACGTGTTCGGGCGGGTCCATGCCTGAGATGTTCGGGTTGAGGGGGCCCTCGCGCGGCTTTGCCGCTCTTGGCGGAGTGTTCGTGGTGCTGGCCGCCTTGCGCGGGGCGTGGCTGCTCCACGCGCACAGCCTCAATTCGATCGACGGGGCGCTGCAGACGTGGTTCGCCGCCGATCACTTCGCGCGCGGGGAACAGCTGGGGACGGCGTTCCAGTCCTATCTCGGCGTCACCATGGTGCTGGCGCTGCTGCCGGTGTTCGTGGGCTTCGGTAAGACGCTGTTTGCCTCGACGCTGGCGGCTTACATGATGGTGCTCGCCGGAGCCTTTGCTTGCAGCTACGCCTGCGCCTGGCTGATCCGCCCGATCCCGGCGCGCGCGCGCTGGCAGGCGGCCTTGGTGCTGTTGTTCCTGTTCTACTTCGCCGGGCCGATGGGGGGCCAAGCGACCGGCATCGTCTGGCCCGCGACGCTCGATCCGGGCGTCTCGCTGCGGCCTCTGCGCGGAGCGCTGCCGTTTGTCGTGATGCCGTTCTTCGTGGTGCTGGTGCGGCGGGTGCTTCTGGAGGGCCGCGCGCTTGCCGCGGGCCTGCCGCTCGGGCTGGTCGCGGGGGCGGGGCTGTTGTGGTCGAACGATGCAGGGATTCCGCTGGTGCTCGCGCTGACCGGTGCGTTGGTGCTGGCGCTGTGGGAGCGGCCCCTCCTGTTGGCGAAGACCTCCGCCGCCTTCGCGCTCGGCGTCATGGTGTCGGCTGGAGCGATCCTCATGGGCGTGACCCACGGCGTGCCGGGGCCGTGGCTGCGATACAACTTCCGCGATGTCGCCGCCGACCAGTTCTGGTTCTTCGCCCCGTGGGAGCGCGCCACGCGCATCCTCACGCCCGCAGACTTGCCGCAGATCCTCGTCCATGCCGACCCGCTGGCGGCGCTCGGGCTGGTGGTGCTGGCGCTCAGCCTTGCCTTTGCCGCGGTGCAGCGTCTGCGCCGCCGGAGCGCGCCGGTGCGGGGAAGCGCTTTCGTGTTCGTCGGCGCGAGCGTGCTCGGCACCGCTTTGGTCCCGCAGATCGGCGGGCATGTCGGGGCCGAGTATGACGGTATCACCTTCGTGCTCGCCGCCTGCGCGCCACTGATCGTCGCGCCCGCCGGGGTGTGGCGGCGGGTGAGGGGCGTGCTGCGGATCGCAAGTCCGAAACAGGTCGCGTTGCTGGCCGGTGTCTCTGCGCTGGCGATGGTGGGGGCCGAGGCCGCGCGCCTCGCCGCCTCCCCCGCGCGCGCCGAGCGCACCGCCTATGACCCCGCGCTCGGCTTTTATGTGACGCCCGAATACGCCGAAGACCTCACCGCGATGCGCCAGCTGGCAGCAGTGTGGGACGCACAGGGCATCCCGCAGGACCGCCGCCTGCTCTCGGTCTACACCTCGCCGCTCGATATCGCTGCGGGGGTGAGAAGCCCCGCCGATGTCGGCTCGCTGATCCATGCGCTCGGGCCGGAGAAACGCGCCGCCTTCACCGCGCTGGTTGCGCGAAGGCAGGTCGCCGCAGTGACCACCATCGCGCCCGATTACAGCGGGTGGGAGGGGTGGCTGACCCGCGCCAGCTGGCCCTTCTTCCGCGCCTTGCGCGATAATTTCCATCCCGTTGCCCGAACTGATCAGCACATCGTCTGGGCCGCTGGCGGAGGGAAATTCAAGAGGTCCGATGCGTTCTGCGATGTGGTTCACGTGACCAACGACCGGACCGAAATCTCCATCACATCGCTCAGTGCTGGTCTCGCCTCCATTCGGCTCGAGCGCAGCGGCGCCTATGCCTCAGGCCGCGCCGCCATGCTGACGGTGACCGAGGACTCACCTTTCACACGGAGAACCGGCGAACCGGGATGGACCGACTTTCCGCGCTATGGGGTGCCCAATGCGGACACCGTGGAAGTTTCGGCGCCGGTCGAAGCCGACTCGCCGACCCGGCTTACTCTGCAAACGCTGGGAGGTGCCTTCATCGGCTCGGCCCGATGCCGGGCGTGGGTCTATGAACCCATCGACTTCGCGGCACTGCCCGGCCTTCCCAAAGGTGTTGACGCATATCTCGCGCGGGTGCGTCGATGAGCGAGCTCGTCCGCTTCTTCGCGGTGACGGCGCTGGGGGTGATCCTTGACCTCGCCATCGCCTTTGCGCTCCACCAATGGGCGGGGGTTCCGCTGTGGCTGGCGGCGGCGGCGGGCTTCTGCATCGCGGCGGGGGCGAATTACGTCATCCACCAGACGTGGAGCTTTCGCTCCGGCCCGCTCTCGGTGAAGCGCGCGGGGCTCTATGCGGTGGTGGCGCTCGTGACGCTGGCGGTGCGCGTGGCCATTGTCGCGCTGCTTGACCGGGCGCAGCCCGGAGCGTGGCCGCTTGCGGTCCTTGTCGCAGGCGCGGGGGGCTCCTTCTGCGTCAACTTCGTGCTTTCCAAATGGGTCGTCTTCGCGCCCGAGGGGGAGCGGTCATGACCATGCAGCCGCCCCCGATCCTCGACGATGCCGCATGGGAGGTGCCCGCCCACGAGGCCGCGCTCTACGGCCCCCACCAGCACCGCCATGCGCTGGTCATCCCCGTCATTAACGAGGGCGAGCGGATTCGCGGCCAGCTCCGCCGCATCGCCGCCGCAGGTCTGCCGGTCGACGTGGTGATCGCCGACGGCGGTTCGACCGACGGCTCGCTTGACGCTGACTTCATGGCGGCGGTCGGCGTGCGCGCGGTCTTGACCAAGACCGGCCCCGGTAAGCTCTCCGCCCAGCTGCGCATGGCCTATGCCTGGTGCCTCAAGCAGGGCTACGCCGGGATCGTCACCATCGACGGCAACGGCAAGGACGGGGTCGAAGCGGTTGCGGCGATGGTCGCCAAGCTCGAGGAGGGCTGCGACTATGTGCAGGGCTCGCGCTATCTGCCCGGCGGGGCGGCGGAGAACACCCCGCTCGAGCGCACCATCGCCAACCGCCTGATCCACGCGCCGATGCTGAGCCTTGCCGGGCGGCACTGGTTCACCGACACCACCAACGGCTTCCGCGCCTATTCCGCGCGCTATCTGCTGCACCCGGACGTGCAGCCGTTCCGCGAGGTGTTTTCGGTCTATAACCTGCTGTTCTATCTGACGGTGCGCGCGGGGCAGCTGGGTCTCAGGGTCGCGCACGTGCCGGTCGAGCGGCGCTATCCGGACGACGGCAAGGTGCCGACCAAGATCGGCGGGTTTGCCTCCAAGCTGGCGCTGCTGAAGGAGACCTTTGTCGCCGCAACCGGCGGCTACACGCCCGACTCCGCCGTGCGCCAAGCAAGGTGGCTGTGGCCGGTGGCGGTGCTCGCCGCGCTGCTGGCGGCGCTGCTGTGGAAGGTGATCGCTGCGCCGCCTTTTTCGCCCGACTCATGGGCGCTGTGGGAGCTATCGCAGACGGTGTTCGGCGATTTCTACCGCTTCACCCATTGGCGCTCCTATGCGAGCGACCTGCCATACGCGTCGAGTTTCCCGCCGCTGACTCCGGTGCTGATCGCTTGTATCGACGCGCTATTGGGGACAGGCCCGCGCACTGGCCTTTACCTCGCCTTTGCGGCTTTCGCGGGCTTCGCGTTGGTCTCGGAGGCGATCGGGCGGCGGGTCACGGGCGCCGCATGGCTGGGTCTGGGGGCGGCGCTGGTGCTGCTCATCGGCCCCAACATGCTGCTGATCGAGATGCAGGCGGGGCGGACGATCCCGCTGCAACTGCTGCTCTATGCGCTGGTGCTGTGGGGGCTGATGCGGGGCGCCGCGATCACCTTCGGGCAGGCGGCGCTGGTCGGCTTTGTCGCAGGGTTGGCGGTGCTGAACCGCTTCGACGCCGTGCTGTTGCCGCTGCCGGTGGCGCTGGCGGTGGGCTGGCTGACCCGCTCTCCGGTGAAAGGCCTTGCGGCGCTGGCGGCCTCGATTGTCGCTGTCTCGCCGTGGGTGGCCTGGTCGCTCGCGACCTTCGGCACCCCCTTGGCGACCGACAATGCCGGGATCGCCACCGCGCTCGACCCCCGCGCCTATGTCACCGACTGGTGGCCGGCCCCGCCGCCGACCCTTTTCGACGATCCGCTGGCATGGGCGGGGAAGGTGGCGGCGAACCTCGGGACGCTTGCCTGGGTCGCGGCGGGGCTGGCGGCGAGCCCGCTCGGGCTCGTGGCGGCGGTGTTCCTCACCTTGCCCGCGCTGCTGGCGTGGTTGTGCCGCGCCGAGCGGGGCGCGCATGCGGCGCTTCGCGTGCTGGCGGGGTTCGCTGTGCTGATGGCGCTCATGTGCGCGCCGCAGGTAATGACCGGCTATATCGAGCAGCGCTATCTCAGCCCCTTGGTGTGGGCGCTGCTTCTCGCTGCCGGGTGTGCCGGCATCGCTCGGAGCGGCGCGCACGCCCAGCGGGCGGTCTTTGCGCGAGCCGCAGGCGCGGTCGCCGTGCTGGCGGTGGCGGCGCTCGCCCTCGCCAGCCCGAGAGCCGGTGACGCCGCCGCCTTCGACAACCCCGCCGAGGTCCGCGCCCTCAAGGCTTGCCTCGCCGACGCGCCCGAGGCGCGCGTCCTCGTGATCGGCGACGACAAGCTCGCCGCCCGCGCCGGGGCGCAGGGGGGTATCGCGGCGATGATGGCCCCGCGCAACATCGCCGAGGGGCGGCTGGATACCGCAGGCGCCCGCGCCTTTGCCGCCCGCTTCGGCGTCACCCACGTCCTCGCCGCCGATCCGGCCCGCGCGGCGTGGGCCCGCGAGACCTTCCCCGGCACCGCCGTCCCGGGGTGCCCGCTCGCGCTCTTGCGCTTCAGCCGCTGAGTACCGCTGCGCTCCGCCTTGGCGTTCTGCGCACAATGGCGTATTCTCGCGTCCGGGGACGCGGCCATAGAGCCTCACGATCGAACAGGGGAACGATCCGGTGAAACAGTCGCTCATCAATTTGCTGCCGCCTGCGACATTGGCGGCGATCCTCGCGTTCTGGGGCCTTGCGCCCGCAGCCGTGGTCGATGCGCCGTGGTCGCTGCTGGCGGTCGGGCTTGGCACGCTTGTCTTCGTGCAGCTGCTCGAGCTGGTGTTCGAGCGCCACGCCGGCTGGCGCATCAACGGGCGCGAGCTGGCGACCGACGTCTTCTATGTCGCCCTGAGCTACACCGCGATCGGCTTTGCCTCCGAAGCGCTGGTCAACTCGCCCCTGCGGGCGCTGAAGGAGAGCTGGGGGATCGCCACCCCCTGGCTCGCCGAGCTGCCCTTCCTGGTGCAGGCGATGATCGTGCTGTTCACCTTCGAACTCGGCCAGTACTGGATGCACCGCGCGATGCACAACTGGACGCCCCTGTGGCTGACCCACGCGCCGCATCACCACATCACGCAGCTGAATGCGGCCAAGGGCTTCGTCGGCAACCCCATCGAGCTGTTCCTGATCAGCATCGGCATCACCGCGCTGCTCGACGTGGATTTGAACGCCCTGTTCGCCAGCATCACCGTGGGCGGCGCGATCGCGACCTATGCCCACGCCAATGTCAGCGCCAACCCGCCGATCTGGTACGGCTTCTTCTTCACCACGATCCGCAACCACTCGCTGCACCACACCGCGACGAGTTATGAAGACACGCGCTGCAACTACGGCAATTCTGTGATCTTCTGGGACCGTGTGTTCGGCACCTTCAAGGACGGCGAGAGCGCGATTGTCGGGCAGGATGATCGGAAGCGGCTGTCGATCAAGGAGCAGTGGCTCTTCCCGCTGCGGCCGTTGCTGGAGAAGAAGCAGGCGGCGGAGGGGTAGGGGTGTCCGCTTTCGGGTGGCTGGCTTTCAGCCGGGAATGACCGAAGGTGGGTGGA
>PNKW01000006.1 GCA_013822695.1 Erythrobacter sp.
GCATCGCAATTGCGTGTTTCGGATCTAATGATCTGAAATTTGGTACGAAAATTGCCATCCTTCCGCTCTCCATGATTGTCGGCTTCTATCGACTGAGGGGAGGTTTCAAATCGCGTTTGTGTCGGCGCCGATTGCGGGCAAAACTGGGGGCGGATATTCTTGCGACCTCTGTTCAGCGGCGCGATCTGGAGCTTTGCTGCCGGTCGGCACAGCGCGCGGGGACGACCGATACCGCTGAAACGGGCCGTTCATGCAACCGCGCGGCATGAGCACGGAGGCATTGCCTTGCGGCGTCGGAGAATTCCGCGATATCCTTTGACGATCCGTGAAAGTAACCATTGGCAGCGCGCTGGCGAAGCCGGATGTGCTTGCGATGCCCGCGCCGACGTTCTTACTGTGCGACGCAGGCCAAAGAGAGATCGGGTTCATGGTGGTGAACAATCCTGCGCTATGTCGGGAGTGGAACGCGCGGCGTCTCGCTTCCTTCGTTGTCGGGTTCGGCGCCTTGATCATCCTTGCCGAGCTGCTGTTGCGGCAGATCGGCTGGCTGCAGGCGGAGATCGGCTGGACGCTGCTTGACCGGGATGTGCCTGACGCAGCAGCGGGGCTTGTCGCCGCATTGTCCGGCGGTTTGCTCACCATGGCCGCGCTGGTCGGGCTGTTTGCCGCGGCCGAATGGCGACACCTGCGCTTTGCCCGGTTCCTGCCGCGCTATGGCGAGGGTCTGCTCTACACCGCGACCGCTCTGGTGATCGCAAGCCTGATCCAGACGCTGGCATTTGCGGCGCTGGGGTGGCTGGGCTTTGCGCCGCTGCTGCGCGCCGACGCGCTCGGGCCGGTGATGGTGGTGCTGCCGTTCGCCTACATGATCGGCATCGGGTTCTTCGAATACTGGCTGCATCGCGCGCTGCACGCCGTGCCGCTGCTGTGGCGGCTCCATGCCATTCATCACCAGATCGAAGGGCTCAATGCCGCGCGCAGCTATTCGCATTGGGCGCAGGATGCGCTCTATTTCGCGGTCATCACCGTGCCGATTGCGCTGCTGATCGATCAGCCGCAGCCGCACGTGACGCTGGTGACCACATTCTACCTCGTGTCGAATTACTACATGCACAGCGACAGCCCCGGCCTCTCCTTTCCGCCCTGGCTGCGGCACGTGCTCGCCGACAATGTCTACCACCACCACCACCATTCGCGCAGCGTCGAGCACTGGGGACGCAACTACTGTTCGTTCTTCAGCTTCTATGACCGCCTGTTCGGCACCCAGCACATGCCCGCCGATGCGACCTTCCCCGTGACCGGGATCGAGGGATACCATCCGCTGACCGGCTGGCGCGATTATCTGCTGCGCCCCTTCACGCGCGATCCCCGCAAGAGCGCGAGGCTGTCCCGGTGATCATGCGAAAGCATTTCAGGCGGCGAGGGTTGTAACGAATCGCCATGCAGGCGCGAACCGCCTTCAGAATTCGCTGATCCGGTGTGACGTGATTGAGAGGAGCAGAATTATGAAGCGCATGATGGTTTCAATGGTGCTTGCGGCCATGGCGGTCGCAGCGACCCCGGCTCTGGCATCGGGTTCGGGCAGCGGCGGTGGCGGCGCGTCCATCGGCGGCTCCAACAGCTTCGATCCCGTCCTCGAGCAGCAGCGGCGGCTTGAACAGCAGGCCCGCTCGCAGATCAAGAAGCGCATCTCCTGCAAGACGTGCCAATACAAGGAGGGCGTGACCCGCCAGAACGCCGGTGCGGTGGCGGCGGCGGTGCGCGGCGGCAGCTTTGAGCTCACCCAGAAGGACCGCGAGGTCGTACTCGCCTACCTGAAGCAGCGATATGGGGTGTGACGGCTAACGCCCGCCTCACCCTGGCCCGCGCGCCCGATCTGCGGGCGGCGGCCGCCGCGGGGGCGTTTCTCGGCACGATCTGCGTGATGGTGCTGCTCTCGCGGCAGGTGGCGCCGCCGATCATTGTCTATGCCGGTGCACTCGCGGTCGGAGGCGGGCTGGTCAGTCTGCTGCTGTGGCGACCGGTCGCACTTACGGCGCGCACGGTGTTGCTGGTGGCGGTCGCCGCGCACGGTCTCGCCCTGTTCGGGCACACAGTGTTCGAAGACGATTACTACCGTTTCCTGTGGGACGGCTGGCGGGTGCTGGAGGCAGGCACGCCCTATGGCGTGCCCCCTGAACAGTTCATCGATGTTCCCGCGATCCCGCCCGCGTGGCAGGCGGTGCTCGAATGGATCAATTATCCCGAATTGCCGACGATCTACGGCCCCGCGCTGCAAGGACTGTTCGCAGGCCTTGCCGCCATCGCCGGACCCGATCCGATCGGTTTGCGGATTGCCTTTGCCGCAGCCGCGCTGGGTCTGACCGCGCTGGTGCTGCGCCGCCACGATCCGGGGCGCGCGGCGCTGTTCGCCTGGAACCCGCTGGTGGTTGCGGAGAGCACGCTCCACCTCCACCCCGATATCCTGATGGCGCTGGCGCTGTTCGCGGGGCTTTTCGCAGGGCGGCGGCACCCGATTGCGGCGGGTGTGTTCCTGGGCCTTGCGGCAGGGATCAAGATCGTCGCGCTCGCCGCTTGGCCGCTGCTGCTGCGCCTTGACCCGCGCGCACTGGCTGCCGCCCTGGCGGTGCTCGGCGCACTCTATCTGCCCTTTGCGTTGCAGGGGCAGGGCACCGGCTTCGAGACCACGGCCACCTTTGCGACCGACTGGTATTTCAACCCGCTCGCTTTCGAGCCGCTGCTGTGGCTGCTGGGGCCGGGGATCGGCCGACTGGCCGCGCTGCTGCTGGCAGGGCTGCTGGTGCTGCGTCTGCACGCGGGCGCGCGCGACATCGATTGCGTGCCGCTGGCGGCGATTTTCGGCGCCATCCTGCTGTTCGCCCCTGCGGTCAATGCCTGGTACCTGCTATGGCTGCTGCCCTTCGCGCTCGATCGGCGCGAGGTGTGGCCCTATGCGGCGAGCGCTGCCGTGCCGCTGTCCTACCTGACCGGGCTCAACCTCGAGCTTTACGAGCTTGACGGCTTTGCCCTGCACCCGCTCGCGCAGCGGGCCGAATGGGTGGTGATCGCGGGCGCGCTCGGCTTCGATCTGTGGCGACACCGGCATCGCGGCCAGCATGCCGTCGCCGCGCCGACGCCGCTGGCCGCGCCGCACCTCGCCGTGGTGATCCCTGCCTATAACGAGGAAGCCTCGGTCGGCGCGACGGTGCGCGGCATCCGTGCCGCCGCTCCGCCGGGACTCGCTGCGATCATCGTTGCCGACAATGCTTCGAGCGATGCGACCGCCGCCGTGGCGGCCGCCGCGGGCGCGCGCGTCGTGCCCGCGCCCGAGCGTGGCTATGGCGCGGCCTGCCTCGCCGCGCTCGCCGCGCTCGATCCGGGCGCCAATGTGGTGCTGTTCATGGACGCCGATCTTTCGGACGTCCCCGAGGATTCCGCCGCGCTGCTTGCCCCAATCATTGCCGGAGAGGCCGACATGGTGATCGGCTCGCGCACAACCGGCGTGATCGAGCCGGGCGCGATGACGGCGCCGCAGCGTTTCGGCAACTGGCTCGCCCCGGCGCTGGTGCAGGTGATCTGGGGCGTACGCTATACCGACCTCGGCCCGTTCCGCGCGGTTCGCCGCGATGCGCTGGAACGGCTCGCCATGGCCGACCGCGATTTCGGCTGGACGATCGAGATGCAGGTGCGTGCCGCAAAGCTCGGCCTGCGCATTGCCGAGCGCCCGGTGCGCTATCGCAAGCGGGTGGGGCAATCGAAGATCTCTGGCACGGTGCGCGGTGTGATCGCTGCTGGCTGGAAGATCCTCTACGTCATTGCCCGCGAGGCCTTCGGCGATTTCGACCGCGGCAACGCCCGGCGCGCGTCCGCCCCGCTGCCGCGATCCCCTGCCATCCTTTCCACCGCCACCACCTCCGGGAGCCCATCATGACCATATCCAACCCCACCCTCTCGCGCCGCCACCTGCTGGCCGCAGCCCCCGCCACCGCGCTCCTCGCTGCCTGCGGCGGGGGCGGGCTGGGGGAGGAGAGCTTCAAGGCCGACCCCGCCTCGGGCCAGGTGATCGATCACAGCGCCTGGAACAGCCTGCTCGGCGAATATGTCTCCGAGGGTCCGCAAGGCGTGAACCTCGTCGCCTATGCCCGCCTCAAGGCCGAGGCGGCTGATCGCCTCGCTGCCTATATCGCCGCAATGGAGGCGGTCACGATCGAGGCGTTCGGCCCGGACGAGCAATTCGCCTATTGGGTCAATCTCTACAACGCTGCGACCGTGTCGGTGATTATCGCCAACCTGCCGCTCGAATCGATCCGCGATATCGGCGTGCTTGGCGCGGGGCCGTGGCGCGACAAGGCGGTGACGGTCGCGGGGCGCGACCTGACGCTCGACAATATCGAACATGACATCCTGCGCGCCACGTGGAAGGACGTGCGCATCCACTACGCGGTCAACTGCGCCTCGTTCGGATGCCCCAACCTTGCGCGCGAGGCCTATACCGGCGCGCGGCTGGAACCGATGCTGGAGGCGGCGGCGCGCGCCTATGTCAACCATCCGCGCGGGTTCGGCGGGGAGCCGGGGCGGGTGGTCGCCTCGTCGATCTACGACTGGTATCGGGCCGATTGGGGTTCGGTCGAAGCGGTGCTCGACCACGCCCGCAAATATGCCGAGGGGCCGAGCGCCAAGTTGCTCGAAGGCGCAGACGCGATTGCTGCCTATGACTATAACTGGAGCCTCAACGCCGCCTGAGGATGCGATTGCCCGGTTGCGCAGTGGGCGTGCGCTTGCCAAGGGGGTCGGCATGGCGATTTGTCCCGAACTCGTGCTGTTTGCCCGCTATCCGGTCCCCGGACAGTGCAAGACCCGGCTGATCCCGGCGCTCGGGCCGCAGGGCGCGGCGGCGCTCCACCGCCTTCTCGCCGAACGCACCGTGGGCGTGCTGCGGCAGGCGGGCTGTCCTGTCACGATCGCCTATACCGGGGCGGAGGAAGCGGCGTTCCGCGACTGGCTCGGCCCCGATCTGGCCTATGAGAAGCAAGCCGAGGGCGATCTCACAGCCCGGCTGCTGCCCTTCGCCGCGCGCGCGCCGGTGGTGTTTTTCGGTGCGGACACGCCCGATCTCGCGCCCGCCCATGTCTCGGCCGCGGTGGAGGCGCTCGCCAGCCACCGGGTCGCGATTGGCCCGGCGGAGGATGGCGGCTACTATCTGATCGCAATGCGCGAGCCCCTGCCCGAACTGCTCACTGACATGCCGTGGAGCACCGCCGAGGTGCTGCCCGAAACGCTGCGGCGGCTCGAGCGGATGGAGATTGCCCCGGCGATCCTCGCCACGCTCGCCGATTGCGACCGGCCCGAGGATCTCGCCCGCTGGCCGGAGTTGGCAGGATGAGCCGCGTCACGATCCTGATCCCGACCTGGAATGAAGAGGCGGCGTTGCCCGCCACCATCGCATCGCTGACGGCGCTCGATCCGCCCGCTGACGAGCTCCTGCTGGTCGATGGCGGCAGCACCGATGCCACCCTTGCGCTGGCGCAGGCGGCGGGGCTCACCTGCCTCGCCGCGCCGCGCAAGGGGCGCGGCGGGCAGATCAATCACGGGGTCGCCCAGGCACAAGGCGACATCGTCTGCGTGCTCCACGCCGACAGCCTGTTGCCGCGCGATGCGGTCGCAGTGATCCGTGCCGCCATGGCCGATCCCGGCACCGCGCTCGCCAGCTTCATGCCGCGCATTGCCGGGCCGGAGGGCACGCGCTGGGGGTCGACCTTCCACAACTGGATCAAGACCTGGTACGCCCCGCTGATCTTCCGCCCGCTGCTGTTCGCACGCGGGGTGCGGCTCTTGTTCGGCGACCATGCGATGTTCTTCCGAAGAGCGGATTTCCTCAATCTGGGCGGCTGTGACGAGCGGGTGGTTGTTCTCGAGGAAGCCGAGCTTTGCATCAAGTTTGCAAGCCTCGGGCGGACGCGGATGGTGCGGCGCTGGGTGTGGACCTCCGACCGCCGGATCACAGCCTGGGGGCGGTGGCGGGCGAACTGGATCTACCTCAAGGTCGGCGCGATGTGGGCGATGGGCGCGCGCGAGGAACTGGCCGATCACTATCCCGACGTGCGCTGATCCGAAGTCGCAGGG
Organism: Erythrobacter sp.; assembly: GCA_013822695.1. GTDB lineage: Bacteria > Pseudomonadota > Alphaproteobacteria > Sphingomonadales > Sphingomonadaceae > Erythrobacter. The sequence continues at coordinate 6,124 of PNKW01000006.1, forward strand.
CGGACCGCGCGCAGGAACCCGGCCTCGGCACAGAAGGCGATCTGGCGCAGCAGGGCGGGATCATCCCACTGCGGCGCAGCGATCCCGGTGAGGTCAGCCAGCGCGTTCGAGGCAAACTCCGGATGGCGCTGGAAATAGCCCCAATAGGGCCGCGCCAGGCGCTCGGCCACGCTTTCGCCGCCTTTTCCATGCTGCCGCGGCGCAATGATGCGCGGGCTCCGCAAGCCTGGGACATGGCCGATCAAGCCGAGAAAGCGCGCGGCCGTCACGGCCTCGCGCGCTGCGAGGTGAACGATCTGGCCAACCTCTATCGGCAGGGCAAGCAGCGCAACGATCCCGCGCACCACGTGGTCAATCGGCACGAAGTTCAGCGTCGCCTCCGGTGATGCCGGGACGGCTGCAATCTTCCCCTCGGCAATGAACTTGAACGCGCGGTAGATCGTATCGAAGCTGCGGATGCGCCCGCTGGCCTGTTCGCCGACGATGATTGACGGGCGCGCGATCACCGCGGCAGGACGCAGGCGGTGCAGCTCGGCCTCGCCCATCGCCTTGGATCGCTCGTACAGATTGCCGAACGGCCCGGCAGGATCGCACGGGGCCTCCGCGATGGTGCCATTGTTCAAGCCGCAGACATAGGCAGTGCTGACATGGATGAAGCGCGCATCGGGGCAGAGCGATGCGACATGGCGCAGCCCGGCGACGTTGACCGCCTCAAGCGCATCCCAATCCGCATCGAAGCGGACCAGCGCGGCACAGTGGATGATCGCGGAGACGTGGCGATCCAGCCACGCGCGCGCCGCGCTGTCCAGTCCGAGCCCCGGCTGGCTGACATCGCCGTGCAGCACGATGAGACCATGCGGTGGCGATGCGGGATCGAACTCGGTCGCGGCCAGCGTCTTGCCGGCATTGTCGCGGATGGTTGCTTCGCGGTGCACCAGCCCGATCACCGGGTGGCCCGCCCCGGTCAGCGCCGCGACGAGCGCTCCGCCAAGCAATCCTGCCACGCCGGTGACAAGAACAGCCACCTGCTTGTCGTCAGCAACAGGTTGCTGCTTGCGCGTCCTGCGTCACGTCGAAGGGCATCCCCCCACCGCACCCGGCAAACACGCCGAAATGGCGGCTGAAATCGCCGATGAAATCAAAATGCGACGCGAAACGCGTCTCGGCCAGCATCTTCCAGCTGTTGCCGCACACCGGGAACACCCGCCCGGCCTCGATCACGTGACCCCTGTCGAGCGTGAAGACGCGCTCCTCGCCCAGCACCCCGCCGCGGTAGATCACCGCCTGGCCATAGTCCTCGCATTCGGGCTCCAGCCCCTCGAGCTTGAACAGGCGGTAGGTGGCCGAGAAGAACCGGATCCCGGCGAGCTTCTCGGCGATTTCGGGATCGCCGATGCCAAGCGGACGGTCTTTCACCAGGCGCGGATCGGCAAAGCCCGCCGCTTTGGCCTGCGCCAGAAAGTCGCCCCAGTAGAGCGCGCCCGACAGGCACTCGCCATGCAGCACCGGATCATCGAGCAGCGGCGCAGGCACGCGGCGATCGGCATAGACGTCGGAGAAATACATCTCGCCGCCCGGCTTCAGCAGCGCATGGGCGGCGGCGAACACCGCCTGCTTGTCGGCGACCAGATTGATCACGCAGTTGGATACGATCACGTCGAAGCTGCCCGGCTCCAGCCCGAGATCGCCCAGCTGCTCGATATCCCCTTCAAGGAAGGTGACATTGCTCGCCGCAAAGCCGAAGCGGTCGCGGTGCCATTCGTCATGCGCGCGGGCCACTTCGAGCTGCTGCGGCGTGGCATCGACACCGACCACCGCACCCTCAGCCCCGACCAGTTGCGCCAGCACATAGGCATCCTGCCCCGAGCCGGAGCCCAGATCGAGGATACGCGCCCCCTTGATCGCTGCCGGGGCCACCAGCCCGCAGCCGTAATAGCGCGCCTTCACCTCGGGATGGACATTGGCGAGCGCGGTCAGCACATGGCGCGGGGGCATGTCGGCCATGGTGCAGGCGTCGGTCAACAGATCGCCCGAACCTTGCAGGACCTCGCCATAATAGTGCTGACTGTTATCAAGGTTCATGCTTTAACCCCTGCGTTTGATTGTCTGATTGTCCTGCGCGCCTTACGCATTATTCGGAATGCAGCGCCATGCCGTTACAGCAGAAAGCGATCATGCGCGTCTTATGTAATCTTTTGCCGAGGTGAAACGAATTCCCGCCATGGCCACCAAAGTTTCGCCCTTCGCCCTGACAGCCCCCCGGCCGCTCGCGCCCGGCAAGTTCGAACACCCCCGCGTGACCGCCAGGGGCGAGCCGCGGGCGCAGGTGGCGCTGACGGGGCTGGACACGCTGTGGTTCAACACCGGCACGCTGTGCAATCTGGCCTGCACCACCTGCTACATCGAAAGCTCGCCGCGCAATGATGCGCTGGTCTATCTGACGCTGGCCGAGGTCGAGACCTTCCTCGACGAGATCGCGCGCGAGGGCCTGCCGACCCGCGAGATCGCCTTCACCGGGGGCGAGCCGTTCATGAACCCGGACATGCTGCCGATCCTGCAGCTGTGCCTCGCCCGCGGGTTCGAGGTGCTGGTGCTGTCCAACGCGATGCAGCCGATGCGCCGGTCCGAGGCGGCCCTGCTGGCGCTTGAAGGGCGCGAGCGGCTGACGATCCGGGTCAGCCTCGATCACTATACCCGCGAGGTGCACGAGGCCGAGCGAGGCGTGAGCTGGAACAAGGCGATGGCGGGGCTCGAATGGCTCGCCGCGCACGGGTTCCGGATCGCGGTGGCGGGGCGGCAGCTGGAGCATGAAGCCGAAGGCGAGGCCCGCACCGGCTACCGTGAGCTGTTCAAGCGCCATGCCCTCCCGATCGATGCCGACGATCCTGCCCAGCTGGTGCTGTTCCCGGCGATGGACCCCGAAGCCGACATCGCCGAGATCAGCGATTCGTGCTGGGGCATTCTCGGCAAGGACCCCGCGCAGATGATGTGCGCCTCGAGCCGGATGGTGGTGAAGCGCAAGCACGAGCCCGCCCCGCGCGTGGTCGCCTGCACGCTGCTGCCCTACGATCCGGGCTTCGACCTCGGCGCGAGCCTGATCGAGGCGAGCGGGGCGGTCGCGCTCAACCATCCCCACTGCGCGCGCTTCTGCGTGCTGGGCGGCGCATCCTGCACTGCCTAGCGAGACCATGAATCCTCCGGGCGACGGCAGGGATCACTTGGCGGCAAGTGACGCAGACACCGGCCCGATTTGCGCAATGTAGCGTTCGGCGCGGCGGCGTATGTTCGCAGCGGGGTGGAAATGGTGTCTCGAGCGACCACCCGATTGCACGCATCGGTGCGGCCCCCGATGCCATTGGCTATCGCTTGCCGCCTGCGTCTGCCTTGCGGGCCGCGCGGGCCAGCGCCGTCAGCCGGGCCTTGCTCGCCGCAGGGCCGGAAAGCGCCGTCACCAGCTCGACCGTGCGCGTGGTTCCGCGCAGGTAATTCACCGTGACGCGCCGGACATAGTGGCCAAGCTCCGGTGCATAGTCCCACTCGCGCTGCTCGATCAGCCGAATGGTGGTGGGCGAATAGCGGTCGCACTTGATCGGGATCGCCTCATAGGTCCCGGCCGTGACAGTGAAAGTCTTGGGCTTGGTGGTCTTGCACACCCACAGGCTGACCGACCGCCGTGCCGAGGCCTGGGCATTGGCCTTGGTTTCGGTCACCACCCGGAAGCGCGCCGAACGGCTCTTGCCGATCGGCCAGAGCGCGTCGGGATTGCCGTGCACCTCGCGCCGACCGGTGGCGCGGCCGCTGCGCCATTGCAGCACCGGCACCACGAAATTGCGGCTGCGCTGGTAGCTCGCGCCCGACAGGCCAGCCCAGGTCATGCGCGGGCCATCGGTATCAATCACCCGCTCGACCCGGCCATCGGAGAAGACGAAGGCATCGCCGGGCTCATATTCGGGCAGCGGCACCGGCGCGGGAGCCGAGGCCGGAACCGCGAGGGCACCGGTACCGGCAAGCGCGGCGGCAAGCACGGCGGCAAGTCGCAGGCCCCGGCTCACGGCTGGCCTCCCACCAGACCCGCACCATAGATCGGATCGCGCCCGCGCGGGCCGAGGTCGCGCGCCTCGGCCTCGAGCGCGCGGATCGCTCTCTGCGCGGCGGCGGCATCGGGCTTGCCGAGCTGGTGCGCCAGCCGCGCGGCGACCAGCGGCGCGGCAAAGGAGGTGCCGGTCGCGTCGCGCACCTCGCCCTTGGCGTCGATCGCCGGGACGGCCACGCCCCGCGCCGCGAAATCGACATGCGCGCCGCGATTGGCGTAGCGATAGACCCGGTTCTGGGCATCGACCGCAGTCACCCCGACGACATTGTCATAGGCGCCCGGAAACACCGGGGGCGCGGCAGGGCCGTCATTGCCCGCTGCCGCGACGATCACATGGCCGCGCTTGGTGATGCGCGCGATCGCGCCTGCCACGGCCGGGTTGCGCGGGCCGGACAGGCTGATGTTGATCACCGGCACGCCCTGCGCCGCGAGCCAGTCGAGCGCCTTGATCAGCGCGAAGCTCGATCCCGCGGACTCGCGCGGGCCGGAGAAGATGTCGGCGACGAAGATCTTGGTGCGCGCCGCCGGGTCAGCCTTGGTGCCCGCCATCAGATGGGCCACCGCGGTGCCGTGCAACCGCGCCTCGGCAACCTTGCCATTGAAGGCGCGCTGGCTCAGCGTGACATGCTTGAAATAGGCGAGCCCCGTCGCGATTCCCGTGTCGATCAGCCCGATCTGGCAGCCGCAGGCCACGCGCTGCGGCAGGGCCGCACCTTTGCGGCGCTTGGTCTGGACCGACGAACTGTCGAACAGGTGATTGTAGCCGATGGTGTCGGGATCGGCGACCGTCTCGAGCGTGTCGAGCGCGGCCTCGTCGGCGATCTGGGCCGGGCCGCGCAGCAGCAGCACCGTGCCGCCGACAGAGGCGAGCTTCTCGCTGGCGACCACCTCGAAGCCTCCTGCCTTTAGCTCGGCAAGGTCTGCGGCTGTCAGATCGAGCGCGACAAATTCGCCGCGGCGATAGCGGAAACCGTCGCCATCGGTGTCGATCCGGTCGCGTTCGTCATTTGCGGCGCGCTCGTTCTCGGTCTCGCCGCTGGGGAGCAGCCACTGACCCGGATCATCGTCGATATCGTCGGCGCCGTCATCGGTGTCGCCGCGATCATCGGTGATATCGTCGTTATCGTCGTCGCCGCCAGCGGCCGGGCCGTCATCGTCATCGTCGCCGCCCGCGGCAGCGCCATCATCGTCGTCGTCGTTGCCGCCATTGGCTCCGTCGTCATCATCGTCATTGCCGCCGGTCGCGCCGTCGTCATCGTCGCCGCCGCCAGAGGCTCCATCGTCGTCTCCGCCGGCATCATCTCCACCGGCATCGTCACCACCGGCATCATCGCCGCCCGGGTCGTCACCGCCGACGTCATCGCCGCCCGGGTCATCGCCGCCGACATCGTCGCCGCCGACATCGTCGCCTCCGGCGTCATCGCCGCCTGCGTCACCGCCGGGATCCTGATCGTCGGGATCGGCCACGTCGTCGTCGTCATCACCGGCATCGTCATCGTCATCATCGTCGTCATCGCCCGCGTCCTGCGCGGCGAGCGGGGCGTGCCAGGCCCATGAGACCGGGCCGAGTGTCAGCCCCAGCATCAACAAATATGCGATGATGACCCGCGTTCGCATCGAATGCCCCCTGTGCCTCCCAGCAAATAAAGCCAGGGCGACTGTTTCGTTCCTTACCTCGCTACATACGAAACTGGCTGTTCTTTTATTCCGGCGTTCTGTCTATGGGCGGAATATTGCCACCAGCTGAACCGTTGAGCCCATGAACCGCCCGATGAACCCGGACGATACGACAAGGCAGGCGCTGATCGCGCTGATACCCCGCCTGCGTCGGTTCGCCCGAGTGCTGACGGGGTCGATCGCCGATGCCGATGATGTCGTGCAGGCGGCGCTGGAGAAAGCGATGGTCAACTTGGAACAATATCAGCCCGGCACCCGGCTAGACTCCTGGGTGTTCCGGATTGCCCGCAACCACTGGGTCGATGACCGGCGCCGGGCGCACAACCGCATGGGCCATGACGACATCGGCGAGATGCTCGATCTGGCCGGCGATGACGGCGTGGCGGTGGTCGAGGCGAGCGCCGAGGCACGCATGGTGCGCGCGGCGGTCGACAGCCTGCCGCCCGAACAGCGCGATGTGGTGGCGCTGGTGATGCTCGAGGAGCTGACCTACCGCGAGGCGGCTGACATGCTCGGCCTGCCGATCGGCACGGTGATGAGCCGGCTGTCGCGCGCCAAGGCGGCGCTGGCGAAGCGGATCGCAGCCGAAGGGACCGTGCAATGAGCGCGCCCTTCACCGATGCCCAGCTTGCCGCCTTCCTCACCGGAACGCTCGAGGACGAGACGCTGATCGATGCCATCGAGGCGGCGATCAATGCCGATCCGGCGCTGGCGACACGCGCCGAGGCGCTGGCTTCGGCAGAGCCCATGGACGCCTCGGTGCGCGAGGCCTTTGCCCCGGTGCTGGACGCGCCCGTGCCCGAGCGCCTGATCGCGGCGGCAACCCCGCGCGCGGCAGAGGTGGTCGATCTCGCCGCCGCGCGCGCGGCAAAGTCTGCTGCGCCGCTGCCGACGCCTGCCAATGACACCGGCCGCAGCAGCTGGCGCTGGCCGCAATTCGGCGCGATGGCGGCGAGCCTGGCGCTGGGCGTGCTGATCGGCGGCCCGCTGCTCAAGGGTGGTGGGGCCGGGGCGCCCGAAGGCGGAAGCCTGGTGCTCGCCAGCGCCGATCTCACCGCCATGCTCGATTCTGCGCCGAGCGGTCAGAAGACCGATCTGGCCGCGCTGGGTGAGGGCGAGGTAGTGCTGACCTTCCGCAATGCCGATGGCCTGCTGTGCCGCCAGTTCCTGATCGAGGGCAAGGGCGGGACGACTAGCGATGCGCTCGCCTGCGCGGGCGGGAACGGCACCGGCTGGCAGATCGAGGCCTATGGTCGGCGCGCGGCTCCGGTCGGCGAGATGAAGCTCGCCGGCGGCGATGCCGCCCCGGCGGTGGTCGCAGCGGTCGATGCGATGATCGACAGCGATCCCCTAACGGGCGCCGACGAGATCGCCGAACTCGGGAAGAAGTAGGCGCGGGGCCGCGTCAACAAAAAAGCCCGGGCGACCAGCGGGTCGCCCGGGCTTTTTGGTGTGGCTTGCGCCGGTCCGGCGTCAGATGGTGAACAGCACCTCGACCACGCTGGCGAAGCCGCTGTCGGTGGAGACCAGAAACCGCTCTTCACGGAACGACACCACATCAGCGCGGATCTGGATGTTGGGGTGCAGCTGGTAGAAGCCGCCGACGCCGATAAGCCGGTTTTCGCGGTCCGAGGCCCTGGTGTAGGCGACGCTGCCTGCCACGCCCCACTCGGGCGTCACCCAGCCGACGCCGCCGTTCACCTCCCACTGGTCGAACCCGCGTTCGAGCCGGTTGGAGTCGCCGCGATCCACGTAGGCCGCTCCGATCCGCAACGGGCCGCGGCGGGCCTCGGCGCCCACGCTCCAGCTGTTGAGGTCGGCGCGGGTGGTGACCGGCTCGGCTTGGCCAATCGCATAGCCGCCGCTCGCGCCCAGGATCCAGTCGCCCACCGGCTGCTGATATTGCACCCCGAATTCGAAGGCGTCGTTGACGTCGATCCGGTCGCGCAGGTCCACCGCATCGGCGTTGCGCCGCACCTTGGGCGAATAGGACACGCCCCCGCGCAGGCCCCCGACGGGGGGCGAGAGGTAGATCACCTTGAAGGCATCCTGCGTGTCGAGCGCGCGCAGCAGCGCCTGCGTCCCGGCATAGCGCGAGAACTCGCCGCGCACCTGCCCCAGCGCCACCAGCGGTGCGGCAAAGGCGAGGGTATCGGCCGGACCGTCCTGCAAGCCAACTTCGATCCGCCCGTAATCGCTGGCGACAAAGCCGTAGATTTCGCCCGCTTCCAGCACTTCCGAGGCACGGCGGCGGCTGTTCTGTTCGACATTGGCGCCGATGATGATCCCGCCGGGCGAGGTCCACTGGGCATTGAGCCGTGCGAACAGATCGACCTGGGCATCGGGGGAATCGGTGAGCGGATCGTCATCGTCGAACACCGCGCCCTGCGCCGCGGCCCCTGCGGTGAGGCGGATGTCGATCCCCTCCCACTGCACTTCGAGCCGGGGAAGTGCCCTGGTCTTCTGTTCGTCGTCAGCCTGCGCTTGCGCTGCCGAGGCACCCGCCATCACCGTGCCGAGCACCGCCGCAGCGCCGAGGCTGCGGATCATCGCTTTTGTCTTCATCTTCAAACCTTCAGGAAAATGCCGTTGCATGGATCAGGTGATACAATCACCTGATTTAGGTTTTGTGCCGCGCGTCAGGCAAAAAGCTGCGGTCACTGCTGGCGAGATCCGCGATCAGCAGCCCGGTAAGCCCCAGCGCAGCTCCCGTCATCATCGCATAGCCGGTGGCGGCCAGCACCGGGACGAAGGGCGCGTCTCGCTCTGCCAGCACCATGCCGATCGCCCCTGCAAGCTGCCTTGCGAGGCCGATATCGAGCACCGCCACCACGCCCAGCGCAAGTCCGGGCATGAGCCAGACCGGGGTAGCAGGCGATGCGCCAGCACGGGTACCTCCTTCGCCCGGGTCATGGGAAGGATCGGAGGGACAGGGCTGCGACATGGGGCTACTCCCTTTGCAAGGCTGACCTTCGGCTAACGGGCGAGCGCCCGCGCCTATTCCCCCGCCGGAGCCGAAAATTTTCTGCACGCAGCTCGGGAATAAGTCCGCCGCTTGCCCCGTTTGGCCCTCGAACCGGCATGAACGCCGGACCGCAACAGGAGACTTTCGTGACCTCTCGCAACCCCGTGCCGCGCCGCTTGCTGCAAGCCTTCGCGCTGGCAATCCCCGTGATGTGCTTCGCCACAGCCGCCTTCGCCGAGACCGCCGCGCCCGATCAGGATTCCCAAGGCAGCACCATCGACGTCGAGAGCGAGGAAGCTGCCGCCAAGGCAGGTTCCGGCTGGAGCCTCGATCCCGGCCTCAGGTTCACCGCGCGCGGCATCACTGCCCGCTCGACCGCGCCGGCCGAGGACGAGGTGGTCGATGGCAATGCACTCGCCGTGGTCATCACTCCGTCGCTGGTGCTCGCCAAGGACGATGTCACCGTGACGCTGCGCAATGCGACGACCCGGCTCGAATTCGAGGACGAGGCCCGCACCGACCGCTGGCAGAACGCCGCACGATTGGCCGTGGCCTACGACCTGTCGAACGCGACCCGCCTGACCGCCTTTGGCGAGCGCAGCGACAATATCCTCGCCGCCGAATTCACCTCTACCGACGAATGGGAATTCGGCGGGGAGATCATTCACAGCGTCGATGCGGCCAACCGCGTGACGCTGGGCGCGAGCTGGCGGGAGCGCAGCTATGACGATGCGGCGGGCTCCAGCGGCGACGGTATCCGCGTCGATGGCGAATATCGCTACCGCTTCGGGCCGAACCACTACGCCTTCCTGCGCGGGCGCTATGACGAGATCAACTCGGCGGAAGCCCGTCGCAACCTCACCCGCTGGCTGGCCGAGGCGAGCTACCAGCGCCCTATCGTCAGCGATCTGCGTCTGCGCGGCGAGCTCAGCTACCAGCGGCTCGACTTCGGCGGCCGGCCGGTCGCGGGCGGGGGGTCGCGCGAGGACGATCTGTTCTGGCCCGAGCTGACCCTGATCTGGAGCCCCGGCCCGTGGCGTATCGCGGGCGAGGCCCGATACATTGTCCGCAATTCCACCGATCCGGCTTTCGACCGGTCGGGCTACCGCTTTGAAGTGGAGATTTCCCATGCGTTCTGATGATCTGACCCTGCCCGGTGATATCGCCCTGCAGCGCGCGGGCTATGCCCTTGCCGCAGCCCTTGCTGCGACCTTCGGGGCGATTGTCTGGGCGCTGTTCGACCGCTCTGATTCGCTGGTCACCAGCGCCGTTACCGCGATGATCGGCGATCCCTCGCGTCCGTGGAACCTGCCGGGAATGCATCTCTTGCTGGTCATGCCCATGGGTGCATCGGTGGTGGTGTTCGTCCGCTCGGTTCTGGGGTGGAAGACCTTCGGCCTGTTCACTCCGATGCTGCTGGCGCTGGCCTATCTCCAATCCGGGCCGATTGCCGGGCCGGTGATCTCGACCACCGCGATCCTGATCGGGATGCTGGCGGTGCCGTTCCTCAAGCTGCTGAACCTGTCGCGCGTCGGCTTTCTCGGCACGCTGATCGCTATCGTCGTCTCGGCGCTCGGGGCGATGGCGCTGGAGTTCAACCAGCCGGCCCTCGTCAGTGCCTTTCCGGTGGTGGTCACCGCGCTGATCGTGGAGCGGTGGTGGAACGCCTACGAGGCCGACGGCCCGAAGAAGGCGGTGCGCATGACCATTGCCACGCTCGGCGTCGCCATCGCGATCCAACTGCTGGTCGCCGCCCCGCCGGTGGTGTGGCTGGCGGCCGAATTCCCGCTTGCGCTGCCTTTGGCGAGCATCGGTCTGATGATCGTGCTGGGCCGCTACCAGGGTCTGCGCCTTGCCGAACTTGCGCGCTTCCGCGCTGCCCAACAGGGAGCCTGACATCATGGCCATCCTCGGAATGAACCGCCGCAATGCCCTGATCGCCAAGCTGAACCCGCGCGAGGCGATCAAGGGGGTCAACCAGAAGTTCGAAACCAAGCAGCGCCTCGCAGCCGCCGGGGTGCCGGTGCCCCCGACCGTCGCGCTGATCGCGGGCGAGGCCGAGGCGGCGGGTTTCGATTACGCCAGCCTGCCCGATGCCTTCGCGATCAAGCCCAATCGCGGGCGGCGCGGCGAAGGGGTGATCCTCGTCGATGGTCGCGTTGACGGCGGCTGGCGCAAGCTTTCGGGCGAGGTGCTCACCGAAAGGGCGTTGCGCGCCCATGTCGCCCGCATCCTTGCCGGAGAACTCTCGCTCGACGGCGGCAACTCCGACACTGCGCTGATCGAACCGCTGATCCGCACCCATCCCGATTTCGCGCGGATGGTGCCCTTCGGCCTCCCCGACATCCGCATCATCTGCCTTGGCGATGTCCCGCTGATGGCGATGACCCGGCTGCCGACGCAGGAGAGCGGGGGCCGCGCGAACCTCCATCAGGGCGCGGTGGGCGCCGCGATCGACTTTCGCGACGGATCGATCTTCCGCGCCGTGCTGGGGCAGGACGAGGTGTCGCACCACCCCTCCACCAATGCCGCGCTGATCGGGGCGAGCCTCCCGTACTGGCAGGAGACCGTGGCTGCCGCGCGGCGCTGCTCGGGCGCGCTGGGGCTGGGCTATGTCGGGGTCGATCTGGTGATCGATGCCACACGGGGCGTGCAGGTGCTCGAATGCAATGCCTATCCGGGGCTCGAGATCCAGAACATCAACGGCGCTGGATTGGGCTCGCGGATTGCGCTGGTGGAGCGCCTGCAACGCGAGCGTGCGCGCGCGGCAAAGCGGGCGGGGATGGCGCAAAGCCGTCCTGCCGCCGAAAAACCGCTCAGGGATGTCGGCACCGCGCTGCGCGATGCCGGGCGCGAGACGGTCGCAAGACTGTCCGGCGCACTGGCCATCCCGGCGTCGCTCGCGGCCTGATCGCAAGCAGCCACTGCATCTGATCGCGGTCGCAGCGGCGGGGTTCGGCCTGGGGTCGGACCCCGCCCAGTCGTGCCCGCCCGGCTGAAATTCGCCGCGAGGTTTCTTGAATGCGCAGGGAATAGGCCAGGCTCCCGAACCGTTAACCATACGCCAGCCGGAACGACCCGACCGGCTGGCACCCTCTCCCCGTCGCGGGTCGGCGGCGGGTCTTCCCTCATGTCAAGGAGAAGACCGTGCATGTCACGCCGATCCCCCATGCCTCGCGCCGGTGGCTCCCCATTACGCGCGCCGATGTCGCGATTTTCACCGCCATGGCGCTGTGGTTGGTACCGTTCGCGCTGGCGATCATGCATCACCAGCCGGGCGAGCGACCTGCAGGCTGGCGCGAATGGCTGCTGGCCGCCGCGCTGCACCTGCCGTTCCTCGCGATCCTCTCCTTCCTGATGTTCGGCCTGATCGAACGCTTCGACTATTTCCGCATCGCCGCCCGCCCGCCGTGCCCGGGCAATCTCCCGCCCCGCACGCCCAAGGTCTGCGTGCAGTTGCCGATGTTCAACGAGGATGCCGTGGCAGAACGGGTCATCACCGCCGCCTGCGCGCTCGACTGGCCGCGTGCCAGCCTCGTGGTGCATTCCACCGACGCGGCGACCAGGCTGAAGGTGCGCGCCTTCTGCGAGGAAATCGCCGCGCGCACCGGGGTCGATTGCCGCTGGATGCACCGCACCGACCGGAAGGGCTACAAGGCCGGCGCGCTCGAGGCCGCGCGCCACCAGACCGACGCGGAGTATTTCGCGATCTTCGATGCCGATTTCGTGCCCCCGTCCGATTTCCTGACCCGCGCGATCCCGCATTTCTACGACATCACGGGCAATCCCGTCGCTGACCTTGCCGTGGTGCAGGCGCAGTGGGGCCATCTCAACGACCGCGAGAGCTTCCTCACCTGCGCGCAGGCGCTGTGGGTGGACGATCACCACACGCTTCAGAAGACCTGGCGCAGCGGGGTGATCGGCTTCGTCAACTTCACCGGCACCGCCGGGGTGTGGCGGCGCGAGGCGATCGAGGCGGCGGGCGGCTGGCGCGCAGCGAGCCTGGTGGAGGACTGCGAATTGTCGATGCGCGCCCTGTTCGCCGGATACCGCACGCGGTTTGTCGGCACCATCGTCGCGCCGGCCGAACTGCCATCGACCATCGCCGCCTACCGTTCGCAGCAGAAGCGGTGGACGCAAGGGTGGGCGCAGCTCGAGCGGCTGCACATGCGTACCCTGCTGACCCGCTACCAGACACCTTTCGTCCGCCGCCTGTACCTCGCCTATTTCGCCGGGATCTGCTGGCAGTGGTTCCTGTGGACCGTGTGGATCATGGTGCTGCCCTTCCTGATCGCGACGGGCCTGTGGCTCGGGGCGCTCGGGATGGAGCTGGCGGTCGCCGCCTATGTCTTCCCGCCGCTGTTCTTCGCGGTGCTCGCCGGGATGATCGCCGCCAACGAGTCCCGCCCGACCTATGCCCAGCAGGGCCGCAACGGCTGGCGGGCGCGGTTGCTGCGGATGGCGCGGGTGGTGCCCTACATGATCCTCAACACCGGCATGATGCCGCATCACTTCTGCGCCTTTATCGAAGGGATGTTCGGGCCCCTCCACGCCGAATTCGTGCGCACGCCCAAGACCGCCTCGACCGGCGCTGCGGGCACTTCCAAGGCGCAGCGCCCCAAGGCCCGGATCAAGGACCCGGCCTATCTCAAGTTCGAGCTGTTCTTCTGCCTCACGCTCATCGCATGGGCGGGGTTCTTCATCCAGGCAGAACAGGCCTTTGCCGCCTTCTGGTCGCTGTGGATCCTCGCCTGCGTGGTCGGCCTGCGCGCCGCGCCTGCCCTCTCAGCCCTGCTTGCCAAGGATGCCGCCCATGCCCGCTAAGACTCCCTTTGTTCGCTTGCTGCTGGGCACTGCCCTTGCCGCCGCCTTGCCCGCCGCTCCGGCGCTGGCGCAGGATGCCGCCGAGGCCGCGCTGGCCGAGGCCCGCCGCGCCGCCGACGCCGGGCGCTCGGCTGAGGCGATCGCACCCTATCGCGAGGCGCTGCGGCAGGCCGGGGAGGAGCGGCCCGACTGGCGGCTCGAACTCGCCGACCAGCTCACGTGGGCGGGCGCGCTCGATGCGGCAATCGCCGAATATCGCGCGGTGATCGCCAGGGGGCGGGGCGATCTGATGCGCAAGGCGCAGACCGGCCTCGGGCGGGCACTGGCGCGGCGCGGAGACTATTCCCCGGCGGTCGCCGCCCTTGATGCCGCACTGGCGCTCGATCCCGCCGACCGCGAGGCGGCGCTGCTGCGGGCGCAGGCGCTGTCGTGGGACAACCGCCAGGCCGAGGCCGAGGCAGGCTACCGCGCGCTGCTGGCAAGAGACCCGGCAGACGAGCGCGCGCTGCTCGGCCTTGCGCGAGTGCAGAGCTGGCGCGGGCGGCAACGCGCGGCGCTGGCGACCCTCACGCGGCTTCCCGATGGGCCCGTCGACCCGGTGGAAGCCGTCACCATCACCGCCGAGGCGCAGCAATGGCTGGGCCGCCCTGACCGCGCCGCCGCGACCCTGCGCGCGCGCCTCGCCGAGGCGCCGGGCGATGATCGCGCGCGCTGGCTGCTCGGCCGGCTGGAGCGCGATACGCGCAGCGAGGTTCGCTTGGATGCCCGCCGTTTCGACCAGTCCGACGGGCTCGATGTCGAGCAATACAACCTCGGCGCGGATTACCGCTTCGGCGAGGGGCGCGGGCGGATCGGGCCGCGGCTGCAACATGCCGCCTTCGATCCTTCGGACGCGGCGGGCGACGTGTTCACCGTCACCCGCATCGCCGCGAGCGGCGGGTGGCGCCTGTCGGACGCGGTCGATCTCAATGCCACCGTGGGCGCCGACCGCATCGATGATCCGGGGCCTGGGGGCACACAGGCCTTCCTGACCTATGATGCCAATGCCACCTTCTTTCCTGAAGACCGGGTGCGGATCGACCTCGGCGTCCAGCGCTTCACGCTCGACAGCGAGCCGACACTGCGCAGCCGTGTGATCGTGGATCAGGTCAAGGCCTCAACCGATCTCTTCCCGACCGAGCGCAGCCGCCTCAGCGCCCGCGCGGCCACCGCCGACTACAGCGACGGCAACCGCCAATGGTGGTGGCAGGCCGAGTTCGAGCAACGCCTCGCGATCACGCCGCGCGTCCATGTCGGGGCGCGCTATACCGGCACCAGCTTTCGCCTGGTGGGGCAGCCGGGCTATTTCAGCCCGGGGGAATATCATGCGCTCGAGGCGACGCTGCGGATCGACGGACAGGCGGGGGCGCGCACGTGGTATGGCCTGCGCGCCAGCGCCGGGGCGGAGCGCGATGTCGGTAGCGGCGAGCGCTTCATCCTCAGCACCAGCGCCTACCTGCGCCAGCAGCTTACGCCGGCTGTCGATATCGAGGCGGCCTACGACTACAGCTCGTCGAGCGCGGCCTCTTCGACCGGTTTCGAACGCGGCATCGCCCGCATCAGCCTGATTGCACGGTTCTGAGGCCGAAAGGCACGCAGATGCTAACACATGAACTCGCTCAGGCTTACGGTCGCCTGCCGGACGAGCAGGAACCTTCTCCCCCTATCCCGATGGCGCATCGCCGCCGCGCGGCCCCGTCAGGATGGCGCAGCGGCGCGCGGTGTCCGGGTCTGCGATGCTCTGCGCGATCGGTGCGGCGAGGCGGCGGCGCCAGTTGGGGTGGACATCGACCGTCCCCGGCAGGTTGGGCTGTTCCTCGAGCCCGAGCATGTCCTCGAGCGTCACCAGCGCGAGGGCCGACGGGGTGGCCGCGATGTGCGCGATCGCGGCATCGACCACAGGGGCAGCATCATCAGGCGAAGGGCGCGGGGCGGTGTGGTCGAGCGTCGACCATAGGAGCCCGCGGTCCCAGTCGCGGATCGATTCCGCCTCGGCGCGGGTCATGTCTTCGGGCAGGCGGCCGAGCTGTTCCGCCCAGTCGAGATCGCGCCCGCGCCACCAGCCCGCGACGGTGACGGTGTCATGCGTACCGCTCATTGCGGCGCTCAGGGGCTCATAGTCGCCCGCGCCGATGAACCCGTGGTCGGCGGCGCGCTCGAACCACAGCACCCGCATCCCCAGCATCGCTTTCGCGGTCACCGCGCCGGTGAAGCCATGGGGGGCTGTGCCGAGGTCCTCGGCGATGATGAAGGCGCCCGCGCGGTGCGCCTCGAGCGTCGCCAGGCGGATGAGGTCTTCGAAGGGATAGGTGAGGTAGGCTCCGTCCTGCGTTGCGCCGCCCTCGGGGATGACCCAGAGCCGGGCGAGGCCGAAGGCGTGGTCGATCCTCAGGCCCCCGCCGCTCGCGAGGCCAGCGCGGATCATCGCGATCCACGGTGCGTAACCGCTCGCCCAAAGGCCGTCGGGCGAAAAGCCGGTGATCGACCAGTTCTGCCCCAGCGGCCCCAAGGGATCGGGCGGGGCGCCGATAGTGAGGCCATCGAGCATCGCGTGCCTGAGCGACCATGCGTCGCTGCCCGAAGGATCGACGCCCACGGCAAGATCACCGATCAGGCCGATGCCCATGCCCGCATCCTTCGCGGCGGCCTGTGCGGCATCCAGCCCCGCCCGTGCGAGGCTCTGGACGAACAGGTGGAAGGCGATCTCGTCGGCGTTTTCGGCGGAGAATTGCGCGGCCGCCTCCCCTTCGGGATCGTGGAAAGCCGCAGGCCAGTCACGCCAGCCATGTGCTCCGCTCGCGGCGCGGAAGTGGCAGTCGAGCGCGTCGAACAGCGCGTGGCGGCGCAGCATAGGTTCGTCCGCGGCGGTGAAAGCGGCGCGCCGGGCAGGCTCGAGCGCGGCGAAGACTGCGCGCAAGTCTGCAAGACGGCGCGGCAGGGCCTCGGCCCAGTCGATCAGCGGGGTGCCGTCATCGGCGGGCAGCGGCAGAAGCCCCGCCAGCGCCGGATCGGCAAGCGCGCCGTTGAGGAACAGGCGGCTCGAGGGCGAATAGGGGCTGTAGCCCTTGCCATGTCCCGGGAACAGCGCGTGGACCGGATTGATCGCCAGCGCGTCCGCCCCCGCCGTGCCGAACGCGCGCGCGGCTTCCGCCAACTCGCCGAAGGTGCCGAAGGGGAAGGGGTGCGCACCGCGCAGCGCCGGGATCTGCACCGACACGCCCCACGGCCGGCGCCCCTTGTCCTGAGGCGGAAGCGGGCAGCGCGGCGGCGCAACCGCGAGCCTCGCCGTGCGCCCGCCCAGCGCGAGGTCGTAATAGCCCGGCGCATCGGGAACCGTAAGGCGGTCTCCCTCGACCGCGAGCGCGCGGGGGACGCCGTCCTCCCCGGTCGCCTCGGCGCGTGTCACGCAGAAAGGCAAGGTGATCGTCGCCCCGCAATCGGCGACCAGCATGGCAGGCAGGGCGCGGCGTTGTTCCGCGATAACGGCAAGGCTGCGCACGATCTGGCGTTCGCTTGCCGCTTCGTGGCCGAGCGCCGCCAGCACTGCCGCCAGCGCCGCATCGCTCACGATCTGATGACGGCCTTCGACATCGGTCCATTCGCGGGCCACCCCCGCCGCCTGCGCCAGCGCGTGCAATTGGTCCATCGCCGCCTCCTCAAATCCTCGCATCGGGCGCTTCTCTGCCTCTGACAAGCATTCGAGGCCACTCATTTGCCAATTCGGCGCATGAATAGGAATGTCGCGGCACTTCTGCGATTGCTGCCAAGCGGCGCAACTGGTTAGTGTGCAGAGTATTGCCGGGGGGCAAGAGTGGCGGCAAGGGATCCGTCGGACACGCTCCCCTCGGGTTCAGCCAAGGAGTGTCGCCCGCGTGCCCAACCGCCCCGATGGCAAGTCCAAGGAACTCGAAGCGCGCATCATGGGCGCGCTGCGTCACCGCGTCGGCAAGACCGAAAAGGCCGCCAAGCCGCACGACTGGTACGAGGCGAGCGTGCTGGCGCTGCGCGACGACATAATCGACAGCTGGTTTGCCTCGACCTCGAGTGCGCACGAGACCGGGGCCAAGCGGGTCTATTACCTCAGCCTCGAATTTCTGATCGGCCGTCTGCTGCGCGATGCGCTGTCGAACCTCGGCGTCACCCGCGAGATGGAGCAGGCGCTCAGCGAACACGGGATGGATCTGGCGGCGCTGGAGGAGCTCGAGCCCGACGCCGCGCTCGGCAATGGCGGGCTCGGGCGGCTGGCGGCGTGCTTCATGGAGAGCCTTGCCAGCCTCGATATCCCGGCCTTCGGCTACGGCATCCGCTACATCAACGGCATGTTCCGCCAGCGCATCGACGAGGGCTGGCAGGTCGAACTGCCCGAAACCTGGCTCGCCCACGGCAATCCATGGGAGTTCGAACGGCGCGAAAGCTCCTATCTGGTCGGCTTCGGCGGCGAGGTGACCAGCGAGAACGGCGTGATCCAATGGTCACCGGCCGAAAAGATGGAGGCGACCGCGGTCGATACGCCGGTGGTCGGTTGGCAGGGCAAGCGGGTGAACACGCTGCGGCTGTGGACCGCCAACGCGCTCGATCCGATCCAGCTCGCCGCCTTCAATGCGGGCGACCATGTGGGGGCGCTGGCCGCGCAGGTGCGGGCCGATACGCTGGTGCGGGTGCTCTATCCGGCCGATTCCACCCCCGCGGGGCAGGAGCTGCGCCTCAGGCAGGAGTTCTTCTTCTCCAGCGCCAGCATCCAGGACATCGTGCGCCGCCATGTCCAGTATTACGGCGAAGTGCGCACGCTGCCCGACAAGGCGGCGATCCAGCTCAACGACACCCACCCTTCGGTCGCCGTGGCCGAGCTGATGCGGCTGCTGATGGACGAACATCACCTGATGTTCGACGAGGCGTGGGACATCACCCGCGCGACCATCGCCTATACCAACCACACGCTGCTGCCCGAGGCGCTCGAAAGCTGGCCGCTGCCGCTGTTCGAACGATTGCTGCCGCGCCACATGCAGATCGTCTATGCGATCAACGCCAAGGTGCTGCGCGAGGCGAGAAAGGCCGGGCTTGGCGATGCCGCGATCGCCGCGATCTCGCTGATCGACGAGCATGGCGAGCGGCGCGTGCGGATGGCGAACCTCGCCTTCGTGGGCGCGCATTCGATCAACGGGGTGGCCGCGCTCCACACCGGGTTGATGAAGGAGACGGTTTTTGCCGACCTTCACAAGCTTTACCCGGACCGGATCAACAACAAGACCAACGGCGTCACCCCGCGCCGCTGGCTGCACCAGTCGAACCCGCGTCTGACGGGGCTGGTGCGCGAGGCGATCGGTGACGGTTTCATCGCCGATGCGGAGAAGCTCGCCGATCTGGCGGCAATGGCGGGCGATGCGGCGCTGGGCGAGCGGGTGGACGAGGTGAAGCGCGCCAACAAGGTCGACCTGTCCAACCATCTGCGGGAACTGACCGGCCTCAGGCTCGATCCCGACGCGCTGTTCGATGTGCAGATCAAGCGCATCCACGAATACAAGCGCCAGCTGCTCAATCTGATCGAGACGGTTGCCCTTTACGACCAGATCCGCAGCCATCCCGAACGCGACTGGGTACCGCGCGTGAAGATCTTCGGCGGCAAGGCCGCGCCGACCTATCACAACGCCAAACTGATCATCAAACTCGCCAACGACATCGCCCGGCGGATCAATTCCGACCCCTCGGTGGGCGAGGTGCTGAAGGTGGTGTTCGTCCCCAATTACAACGTCAGCCTCGCCGAGCGGATCATTCCGGCCGCCGATCTCAGCGAGCAGATTTCGACCGCGGGCATGGAAGCCTCGGGCACGGGGAACATGAAGTTCGCCTTCAACGGCGCGCTGACTATCGGCACGCTCGACGGGGCGAATATCGAGATCATGGAGCATGTGGGCCGCGAGAACATCGTGATCTTCGGGATGACGGCGGAGGAAGTCGCCGCCAAGCGCGCCAATGGCTATGTCCCGCGCGAAGTGATCGAAAGCAGCCGCGAGCTGTGCCAGGCCGTCAACTCCATCGCCAACGGGGTGTTCAGCCCCAATGAGCCGACGCGCTATCAGGGCCTCATGGACTCGCTCTACGATTCCGACTGGTTCATGGTGGCGGCCGATTTTGACGCCTATGCCGCCGCTCAGCGCGATGTTGACGCGCGCTGGCAAAACCGGGCGGCGTGGCGGCGCTCGGCCATCCAGAACATTGCCAATGTCGGCTGGTTCTCGTCCGATCGCACCATCTCCGAATATGCGCGCGAGATCTGGGGCGTTTGAGCACTTTCCGACCATACAGACCCACCCTGACGGAGCCGATTTTGGCCTAGCGCAAGGAACGACGAGAGAGCCATGCTGAAGCATAGTGAACGAGAAGAGACGCCGCGCTGGGCCAAAAGCGGCCCGCCCCTTCGGGGTCGCGTCAGGAAGTCCGCTGGCTTCGTCACAGCACTTGCAGGGGCAACCAGCCCCTGCTGCGCACTGTTCCTGTCCAGCGGACTTCCTGACACGATCAGGGTGGGTCTGTATGGTCGGAAAGTGCTCTAAGTGAGGCCGCCGCCAGAGGCTCTCGCCGCGCTGCTGGACGGCACCCACGCCGATCCCTTCTCGCTGCTTGGGGCCCATGCGGGGCCGGAGGGCACCTTCGCCCGTGCGATCCTGCACGGGGCGGAAGAGGCCGAGGCCTACTCGCTGAAGGGCGGTCGGCTCGGCAGGATGAAGCGCGTCGATGGCCCGCTGTTCGAGGGCAAATTGCGGGGCAAGCCCAAGCCGGTCAAGTATCGCTGCCGGGGTCACGGGAGCGAATGGTGGGTGACCGACCCCTATTCTTTCGGCCCGGTGCTCGGCCCCATGGACGATTTCCTGATCGCCGAGGGCACCCATTTTCGCCTGTTCGACAAGCTGGGCGCGCATGTGATCGATCACGAGGGCGCGGACGGCGTCCACTTTGCGGTGTGGGCGCCCAATGCGCGCAGCTGCAATCTGGTGGGCGACTTCAACGGCTGGAACCCGGCCGCCCACATGATGCGCCGCCGGGTCGATATCGGCGTGTGGGAGATCTTCATTCCCGACATCGGCGAGGGCGCGGCCTACAAGTATCGCATCACCGGCCCCGACGGCACGGTGCTCCCGTTGAAGGCCGACCCCTTCGCCTTCGCCAGCGAGCTGCGCCCCAAGACTGCCAGCATCGTCGCCCGCCCCGGCAAGCGCGAATGGGGCGACGCGGCCCACCGCGCGCACTGGGCCAGCGTCGATCCCCGGCGGGAGGCCATATCGATCTACGAAGTCCACCCCGGTTCCTGGCAGCGCGACGACAATGGCTGGTTCCTGACCTGGGATGAAATGGCCGCGCGGCTGATCCCTTACGTGACCGCAATGGGTTTCACCCACATTGAGTTCCTGCCGGTCTCCGAGCACCCCTATGACCCCAGTTGGGGCTACCAGACCACCGGGCTCTATGCCCCCTCCGCCCGCTTCGGCGACGTGGAGGGCTTCGCGCGCTTCGTCGACGGGGCGCACCGCGCTGGCATCGGCGTGTTGATCGACTGGGTGCCCGCGCACTTCCCGGTCGACGAACACGGCCTTGCCCGGTTTGACGGCACGGCGCTCTACGAGCACGAAGACCCGCGCCTCGGCTTCCACCCTGACTGGAACACCGCGATCTACAATTTCGGGCGCAAGGAAGTGCGGAGCTTCCTCGTCAACAACGCGCTGTTCTGGGCCGAGCAGTACCATGTCGACGGGTTGCGCGTCGATGCTGTCGCCTCGATGCTCTACCGCGATTACTCCCGCGCCGCGGGCGAGTGGATCCCCAATGCCGAAGGGGGCCGCGAGAACTGGGAGGCGGTCGAATTCATGCGCGCCACGAATCGCGCGCTCTACGGCACCCACGGCGGGGTGATGACCATCGCCGAGGAATCGACCTCATGGCCCGGCGTTTCGCACCCCGCCTTCGACGAAGGCCCGCGCACGGCATTGGGCTTCGGGTTCAAGTGGAACATGGGCTTCATGCACGACACGCTCCAATACATGGCGCGTGATCCGATCCACCGGAAGTACCACCACAACGAGATCACTTTCGGCCTCGTCTATGCCTTCTCGGAAAACTTCGTCCTGCCGCTGAGCCATGACGAGGTGGTCCACGGCAAGGGCACGATCCTCGGCAAGATGAGCGGCGATGATTGGCAGCAATTCGCTACCTTGCGCGCTTACTATGCGATGATGTGGGGCTATCCCGGCAAGAAGCTCCTGTTCATGGGTCAGGAATTCGCCCAGCGCCGCGAATGGAGCGAGGAGCGCAGCCTCGACTGGGAGCTGCTGGACGCACCCGCGCACCGCGGGGTTTCAGACCTGATCCGCGACCTCAACCGCCTCTACCGCGCAACCCCCGCGCTCCACGCACGCGATTGCGAGGGCGACGGCTTCGCATGGCTGATTGCCGACGATGCCGAGAATTCGGTCTTTGCCTGGGCAAGGAAGGCACCCGGCGAGCCTCCGGTGGCGGTGATCGCCAATATGACTCCCGCGCTTCACACCCATTACCGCGTGCCGCTTCCGCATGACGGCACCTGGGCCGAGGTGCTGAACTCGGACGCGGCGATCTACGGCGGCAGCGGGCAGGGCAATATGGGGCAAGTAACCGCGGCAGACGGCGTCGCCCAGATCGTGCTCCCGCCACTTGCCACGATAATGCTGCAATTCACCGGATAAATAGCCAAAACACCAATACTCTGGGGAGAGAATGGGATGATTGAGAGGACGTCTGGGAGGCCGCTGGCACGCGATGCCATGGCCTATGTGCTGGCCGGCGGGCGCGGCAGCCGGTTGATGGAGCTGACCGACCGGCGCGCCAAGCCTGCGGTCTATTTCGGCGGCAAGACGCGGATCATCGATTTCGCGCTGTCGAACGCGATCAATTCGGGCATCCGCCGCATTGGGGTGGCGACGCAATACAAGGCGCATTCGCTGATCCGCCACATGCAGCGCGCGTGGAATTTCATGCGGCCCGAGCGTAACGAAAGCTTCGACATCCTGCCTGCGAGCCAGCGCGTGTCGGAAAACCAGTGGTACGAAGGCACGGCCGACGCGGTGTTCCAGAACATGGACATCATCGCGGCCCACGCGCCCAAATACATGGTGATCCTCGCGGGCGATCACATCTACAAGATGGACTACGAATTGATGCTCCAGCAGCACGTCAATTCGGGCGCAGATGTAACCGTCGGCTGCCTTGTCGTGCCCCGGATGGAGGCGACCGGCTTCGGCGTCATGCAGGTCGACGCCGCCGACACCATAACTGCCTTTGTCGAAAAGCCGGCCGACCCGCCCGGCATTCCGGGCAACGAGGGCATGGCGCTGGCCTCGATGGGGATCTACGTCTTCAACACTGATTTCCTGTTCGAACAGCTCGAACGTGACGCTGCCGATCCGGCCTCGAAGCGCGATTTTGGCGGGGACATCATTCCCTACATCGTCAAGCACGGCAAAGCGGTCGCGCACCGCTTCACCAGCAGCTGCATCCGCGCAGCGGAAGAAATCGAGGAATACTGGCGCGATGTCGGCACGTTGGACGCCTATTTCGAGGCCAATCTCGACCTCACCGACACCGTGCCCAAGCTCAACCTCTATGATCGCGACTGGCCGATCTGGACCGATGCGATCGTGGCAGCACCGGCCAAGTTCGTCCATGACGAGGACGGGCGGCGCGGCTTTGCGGTGTCTTCGCTGGTGTCGGGCGATTGCATCATCTCCGGCAGCCAGGTGCGCCGCAGCCTGCTGTTCACCGGGGTCAAGATCGGAAGCTTCTCCAACGTGCGCGAGGCGGTGATCCTGCCCTATTGCAACGTCGGGCGCGGGGCGCGGCTCAGCCGGGTGATCATCGATAGCGGCGTGCGCATCCCCGAAGGCATGGTGATCGGTGAAGATCCCGAACTTGATGCGCGCCGCTTCCGCATCTCGGACAAGGGCGTGGTGCTGGTCACCCGCGACATGATGGCGCGCCTGCAACTATGACGCTGAAGGTTCTATCGGTTGCCTCGGAGGCCGCCCCGCTGGTCAAGACCGGCGGGCTGGCCGACGTGGCGGGCGCGCTGCCTGCCGCCTTGGCGGCACAAGGCGTGGATGTGACGACCTTCCTCCCCGGCTATCCGGCGGTGCTGGCGAGGCTGGGGAAGGCGAAGGCGGTGCACAAGTGGGGCGCGCTGCTCGGAAGCCCTGCGCGGCTGCTGGCGGGCAAGCTGGGGGAGCATCCGCTGCTGGTGCTCGATGCGCCTGCGCTCTTCGGGCGCGAGGGCGGGCCTTACACCGACGCGTCGGGCAAAGACTGGGACGACAACTGGCGGCGCTTTGCTGCCTTCGCGCGCGCGGCGGCGGATATCGGCGCGGGCGCAGTCAAGGGCCGCAGCTTCGATCTCGTCCACGCGCATGACTGGCAGGCCGGCATGGTGCCCGCCTACCTGCGCCTCGCGCCGCTCGAAGGCGGCCGCCCGGTGCCGAGCGTCATCACCATCCACAACATGGCCTTCCAGGGCTACTTCCCCGGCGACATCTTCCCGCAGCTCGGTCTGCCGCCCTCGGCATGGACGGTGGACGGGGTGGAGAGCTACGGCGGGGTCGGCTTCCTCAAGGCCGGGATGCAGTTGGCGGACGCGATCACCACGGTCAGTCCGACCTATGCGGGCGAGATCCGCTCGGTCGAATTCGGGATGGGGCTCGAAGGGCTGGTGCTCGCCCGCTCCAACCGCGTCCACGGCATCCTCAACGGCATCGACACTGCCGAGTGGAGCCCGGCGATCGACCCGCACCTTGCCGCGCGCTACACCGGCGGAAAGCTCGCCGCGCGCGCCAAGAACAAGCGCGCGGTCGAACGGGAGTTTGGGCTTGAGCGGGATGATGGCCCGCTGTTCGTCGTCGTCAGCCGGTTGACGTGGCAGAAGGGCATGGATGTGCTCGCCGAGGTGCTCGATCACTTGGTCGGGATCGGCGGAAGGCTCGCGCTGCTGGGCTCGGGCGATGCGGAGATCGAGGCTGCCTTCCACGCTGCCGCCGTGCGCCATCCGGGGCGCATCGGCGTGCGGATCGGCTATGACGAGCCGCTTGCGCACGCGCTTCAGGGCGGGGGCGATGCGATCCTGATCCCCAGCCGCTTCGAGCCTTGCGGCCTGACCCAGCTCTATGGCCTCGCTTACGGCTGCGTTCCCATAGTCTCGCGCACCGGCGGGCTCGCCGACACAGTGATCGACGCCAACCCCGCTGCGCTCGCGGCCGGGGTCGCGACCGGCATCCAGATCAACGCGGTCAATGCGGGGGCGCTGGCGATGGGGATCAGCCGCGCGGTCGAACTCTACCATCGGCCCGCAGAGTGGAAGCGGCTCCAGAAAAGCGGGATGAAGGCGGATTTCTCATGGGGTGCGAGCGGCGCTGCCTACGCCGCGCTCTACCGGCAATTGATCGAGGAACAGGGATGATCACGACTGTCGCCACCACGCCTTTCGAGGGGCAGAAGCCCGGCACATCGGGGCTGCGCAAGAAAGTGCGGGTGTTTCAGCAGCCGAACTATGCCGAAAACTTCATTCAGAGCGTGTTCGACGTGGCCGAGCGCCCGGCGGCTTCCACGCTGGTG
Organism: Erythrobacter sp.; assembly: GCA_013822695.1. Classification (GTDB taxonomy): domain Bacteria; phylum Pseudomonadota; class Alphaproteobacteria; order Sphingomonadales; family Sphingomonadaceae; genus Erythrobacter. Next base: position 31,347 of record PNKW01000006.1, read on the forward strand.
ATCGGCGGCGACGGGCGGTTCCACAACCGCACCGTGATCACCAAGGCGATCCGCATGGCGGCGGCGAACGGCTATGCCCGGGTGCTGGTCGGGCAGGGCGGCATCCTCTCTACCCCCGCCGCCAGTCACGTGATCCGCAAGTATGGGGCGAGCGGCGGGTTGATCCTCTCGGCCAGCCACAACCCCGGCGGGCCGGACGAGGATTTCGGCATCAAGTACAACATCGCCAATGGCGGCCCCGCGCCCGAGGCCGTGACTGAGGCGATCCACGCGCGCACGCAGACCATCGACCGCTGGCTGATGGTGGAGGGCGGCGACGAGGTCGATCTCGACCGCATCGGCACCTCGCAGGTTGGCGAGATGGTTGTCGAGGTGATCGATTCCGTCGCCGACTATGCCGATATGATGGAGGAGCTGTTCGATTTCGACGCCATTCGGGCGGCGGCGGGGCAGGGGCTGTCGATGGCCTTCGACGCGATGCACGCCGTCACCGGCCCCTATGCGCACGAGATCCTCGAACGCCGCTTGGGCTTTCCGGCGGGCACGGTCCACAATGGCACCCCGCTCGAGGATTTCGGCGGGCACCATCCTGACCCCAACCTCGTCCATGCCCGGGTGCTCTATGACCTGATGATGTCGCCCGATGCGCCTGCCCTGGGCGCGGCGTCGGACGGGGACGGGGACCGCAACCTCATCATCGGCAAGGGCGTCTTCATCACCCCCTCGGATTCGCTGGCGATGCTGGCGGCCAATGCGCACCTCGCGCCCGCCTATGCCGGGGGCCTCAAGGGCATCGCCCGCTCGATGCCGACCAGCACGGCCGCCGACAAGGTGGCGGACGCGCTCGGCATTCCGGCATGGGAGACGCCGACGGGATGGAAGTTCTTCGGCACGCTGCTCGACGCCGGAAAGGCGACGATCTGCGGCGAGGAAAGCGCGGGCACCGGCAGCGACCACGTGCGCGAGAAGGACGGGCTGTGGGCGGTGCTGCTGTGGCTCAACATCCTCGCGGTGACCGGCAAGCCGGTAATGCAGCTTGCCACCGAGCACTGGGCGCGGTTCGGGCGCAACTACTACGCCCGGCACGATTACGAGGCGATCGAAACGGCAAACGCCGGCGCGCTGATGGCGGCACTGGAGGCTTCGTTGCCGGGCCTGCCCGGTAGGGCGTTCGGGCCGCTCACTGTCGCCGCCGCTGACCAGTTCGCTTACACCGATCCGGTCGATGGTTCGGAAAGCCGCAATCAGGGCGTGCGGGTGATGTTCGCCTGCGGTTCGCGGATCGTGTTCCGCCTGTCGGGCACGGGCACCGAGGGCGCGACCTTGCGGGTCTATCTCGAGCGATATGAAGCGCCCCAAGGGCGGCTTGCGGAAGAGACCCCGGCGATGCTCGCCGATCTGATCGCAGCAGCCGAGGCGATTGCGGGGATCGCGGCGCACACGGGCCGCACTTCGCCCGATGTGGTGACGTGACGCCAAGGCTCGGCGCGCAAGTCGCGGGCGGCGCAACCCGCTTCGCCGTCCGCGCGCCGCTGGCCGAGGCGCTCGACCTCTGCCTGTTCGCGGGCAAGGCCGAGTCCCGCCACGCCATGGCGCGCGATGGCGAGGTGTGGACGCTCGACCTGCCCGGCGACCTTACCGGCACCCGCTACGGCTACCGCGCTCACGGCTCCTACGATCCGCCCGCCAACCTGTGGTTCGATCCCGCCAAGCTGCTGGTCGACCCTTACGCGCTCGAACTCGACCGCCGCTTCGTCCAGCACCCGCGCCTCGGCATCTATGGCGAGGACACGGCCGATCTCGTCCCGCGCGCGGTGGTGACAGGGCCGCTGCCCGAGGTGCCGCATCAAGCGCCCCGCTTCCAGCGCGGCGGGCTGATCTACGAGTTGAACGTCGCCGGGTTCACCGCGCTCCACCCCGATGTGCCCGCGGCCCAGCGCGGCACCATCGCCGCGCTCGGTCATCGTGCCGTCATTGCGCACTTGTTGTCACTTCATGTCACGGCCGTCGAGCTGATGCCGATCATCGGCTGGATCGACGAACGCCACCTCCCGCCGCTCGGGCTGGCGAACCACTGGGGCTATAATCCGGTGGCGATGATGGCGCTCGATCCGGGCCTGTGCCCGGGCGGGGTCGCCGAATTGCGCGAGACGGTGGCGGCGCTGCAAGCGGCGGGGATCGGCGTGATCCTCGATCTGGTGTTCAACCATTCGGGCGAGAGCGATGTCCACGGCGGCACGCTGTCTCTGCGCGGTCTCGACCCGGCGGCCTATGCCCGTACGCCCGTGGGCACGCTGATCAACGACACGGGCTGCGGCAATACGCTCGACTTCGCCAACCCGGCGGTGCGCCAGCTGATGATCGAAAGCCTGACGCACTTCGTGCGTCACTGCGGGATCGACGGTTTCCGCTTCGACCTGGCCCCCGTGATCGCGCGCGGGCCCGGGTTCGACCCGCAAGCCCCGATCTTCGCAGAACTCGCGGCCGAACCGTGCCTTGCCGACCGGGTGATGATCGCCGAGCCGTGGGACATTGGCCCCGGCGGCTATCAGCTCGGGCAATTCCCGCCCAACTGGCTCGAATGGAACGACCGCTACCGCGACGATGTGCGCGGCTTCTGGAAGGGCGAGGCGACCATTGGCACGCTGGCCACCCGCATCGCGGGCTCCTCCGACCTGTTCGGGGCGGACTGTCGGAGCGTCAATTTCCTCGCCGCGCATGATGGCTTCACGCTCGCCGACACGGTCAGCTACGAGCACCGCCACAACTACGCCAACGGCGAGGACAATCGCGACGGGCATGGCGAGAACCACTCGTGGAACTGCGGGGTGGAGGGTCCCACTGACGCGCCGGGAATTCTCGCCCGCCGCGCGGCCGACATGCGCGCGCTTCTGGGCACCTTGTTCGCCTCGACCGGCACGATCATGCTGACCGCGGGTGACGAGTTCGGTCGCACCCAGCACGGCAACAACAACGCCTATTGCCAGTTCATGCCCGTAGACTGGGCGGCGCGCGACATGGCGCTCGAGGCGGAGGTGGCACACCTCGCCCGCCAGCGCGCCGCTCGCCTCGCCCAGGTCCGGGGCTTTCCCGAGAACGGTCGTTGGCTGACGCTGCCAGGCGAGCCGTTGGCCGACTGGCAATGGCAGGACCCGGCGAGCGACGGCTTCATCCATGAATTCCCACCCGAAGCGGGCGGCGGGGCGCTGCGCGTCAGCCGCAGCGAGCGGGCCGTGGCCCGAATTTGGCCTGACGAAGCGGTGGGCGCTGCGAGGCTATCGGGGCAGGCCGGAATGATAGGAAAGTAAGCAAACGGGGAATACCGGGCGGATCGGGTGGAAGGGTTGATCGAACCCTCCGGACCCGATCAGGCCATCAGCGTCGGGCTTGCCGGGATGATCGCATAGGCGAAGCTGGCAACCGTCAGCACGACGGCGAAGGCAGCAGGAGCGAGGCGGGCGGCGGTGTCGGAAGCGAACATGGGTCTGGTCCTTTGGTCGGGGTTCGCGCCGATCAGGCGACGAGCGAGGGGCTGGCGGGGATGATGGCGAAGGCGAAGAAGGCGGCCGAAATCACGACCGAGAAGGCGGCGGCGAAGAAGCGGCTCGAGGTTTCGTTGGCGTACATGGTGGGTCTCCTTGGTGTGTCTTGCGGTGTTTCCCGGGCCATCCCGGGGATGCCGGATACTTTGCAGGAGCCGTGCCAAACTCGAAAAATGGCGGAATTCCGCGCTTTCATAGCTTGCGCGCAGCAAACAAGCGGTTCATCCAAACGAAAGCTTGGGAAAATTCACCAATGGTTGGCGAGGTCAGTTTTGCGGCTTGGACGCGCCCTGCGGGCGCGCAGCATCAGGCGCCGCGCTGGCCAAGATAGGCAAGTGCCTCGGCCTCGCTGATGACCTCGGCATATTTGGCCTGGAGGTCGAACAGGTTCGCCTCGTGCGGGGCCGGATGGCGGTCGGCGCAGGCCTCGCGCACCACCAGCGGGACGAAGCCGTATTGCATCGCATCGAGCGCGCTCGCGCGGACGCAGCCCGAGGTGGAGTAGCCGGTGATCAGCAGCGTATCGATCCCCTCGCCGTGGAGCGCCTCGGCAAGGCCTGTGCCGAAGAAGGCCGAAGGGTATTGCTTGGTCACGACGCGCTCGCTGGCCTGCGGGGCCAGCTCTGCCGGAAAGGCCCCGAGGGGTGAGCCTTCTACAAAGGCCTTCAGGACCGGGGCCTTGCGGTAGAACACCCCGCCGTTCGATCCGTCCGGCTTGTAGGAGACATTGGTGAACACCACCGGCACACCGCCCGCGCGCGCAGCCGCCGCGAGCCGTGCATTGCTGTCCCGCGCCGCCGCTGCTGTCTCCATGAACAACGCCGAGCCTTCGGTCAGGTAGGCCGCCACCACATCCACGATCAGCAGCGCCGGGCGCGTCCCTGGCTGGAGCCGCCCCTCGAACACCCCCGCATAATTGTCGGCTGCCGAGGGGCCGGTCATCAGATGATCCCCGCCGCAGCCAGCCGCTCGAGTTCGGCTGCGTCCATACCCAACCGCTCGGCAAAAACCTCGGCATTGTCCTGCCCGGGTGCGGCGGGTGCGGGGCGGCGGATGGTCGAGGGGGTCTTGGAGAGCTTGGGAAAGGCGTTCTGCATCTTGATGCGTCCGCGCGCTTGCGTCTCGACCTCGATGATCGCCTCGCGCGACTGGAAATGCGGATCGGCGAGCATCTCGGGTGCGCGGTAGACGCGGCCCGCGGGGATCGAATATTCGGTCATCAGCGCATCGACCTCGTCGACCGTCAGCGTGCTCGTCCACGCATTGACCCGTGCGTCCAGCTCGTCCTGATGGATCCCGCGCGCGATGTGGGTGGCATAGCGTTCGTCGGTCGCCAGTTCCGGCTGCCCCATCGCCTGACACAGCCGCGCGAAGATCGCATCGCCGTTGCCGCCGATCATGTAGACGCCGTCCTTGCAGGTGTAGACATTGGACGGTGCGATGCCCTTGAGCACCGATCCCGAGCGTTCGCGGATCACGCCGTTGCGGTCATATTCGGGCACCAAGCCCTCCATCACCTGCAACACCGCCTCGTAGAGCGCGGAGTCGACGACCTGCCCCTCACCGGTCTTGGCGCGGTGGTGGAGCGCGGCGAGCACGCCCATGCAGCCATAGGTCGCGCACAGCGTGTCGCCGATCGAAATGCCCATGCGGCTGGGCGGGCGGTCGGGTTCGCCGACGATATAGCGCCAGCCGCCCATCGCTTCGCCGATCCCGCCGAAACCGGCGCGGTCGGAATAGGGCCCGTCCTGCCCGTAGCCCGACATGCGGGCGATGATCAGGCCGGGGTTGATCGCGTGAAGCTCCGCCGGGCTGAGACCCCAGCGTTCCAGCGTGCCGGGCTTGAAGTTCTCGATCAGCACGTCGGCCTCGGCAATCAGCCGCTTGGCCAGCGCCTGACCCTCGGGTACGCGCAGGTTGCAGGTGACCGAGCGCTTGTTGCGGGCGATCACCTCCCACTGCACCTTCTCCTCGCCCTGGCCCCAGTTGCGCATCGGATCGCCCGCGCCCGGCGGCTCGATCTTGACCACGTCCGCGCCCATGTCGCCGAGCAACTGGCCGCAGAAGGGGCCGGCGAGCAGCTGGCCCATTTCAACCACTTTTATGCCGTGAAGCGCCCCAGTGCTGGTCATCGCGCCGCCTCCGCGTCTCCGCGTCTCCGCGTGATTAAAATTGGCTCACGCGGAGACGCGGAGGCGCGGAGGGGTATGGGATGTGCCGGGAGCTTCATTCTGCTGCCTCCTGCATCGCCCATACGGGCTGGATGGGGGCCTTCAGCCCCGTTTCGTCCTCGCAGTTCGCACGCAGCGTTTCGATGCCGGGGCCGTAGTCGAACAGCGGCAGCTCGCCCCGGCTGGCCGACATTTCCGCGCGCAGCTTTTCGGTTGCCGCGTCGTCCACCACGCCATCGGCGTCGGCGATCACCCCATAGGCACGCGCGCCTTCGGGCGTGACGAGACCCTGCCGGATTTCGAGGCCCACCAGCGCGGGATCGCGCGCCAGCGGGTCACCCCAGCCGCCGCCGCCCCAGGTGATGAAGTGGAGCAGATCGCCCGCCTTCACCGCGACGCTCTCGACCTTGTTGCCGACGATCTCCTGCGAGCCATCGGCACGCTCCAGCACCTTCTTCGCCCGCGCCCCCGGATGCCCGCCATTGACGCCCCACGGCGGCACGAACCAGCGGTCGTCATGGATCGCGATCTCGCCATCGGCGAGGAAGCGGTAGGTCATGTGAATGCCGTTGCCGCCGCGGTGCAGGCCCGCCCCGCCGCTGTCGGGCGCGGTGGAGTAACGCTCGATCCGCAGCGGGAAGTAGCGTTCGAGGAACTCGTTGGGGACATTGGTGAACCCCGGCCACAGCGAGTGCCCATCCGGCCCGTCGCCCAGCGGACGGCCCGGAATGCCGCCGAAGCCGATCTGGAACAGCTGGAACCAGTCGCGCGTCCCGCCCTCGCGGGAATCCCATCCGGAGTAGAACAGGTGCGGGGAGGAGGAGAACCCGGCGGCGTTGAGGAACTCCGGCGTCTTCTGCCCGAGCAGCCCGCCGAGAATGTCGAAGATACGGCCCAGCGCATGGGTGCGGCCCGACAATGCGGCGGGGAAGTGCGGCTTGAGCAGCGAGCCTTCCGGAATGCGCACCTCGATCAGATCGTAGAACCCGTCGTTGAACAGGATTTGCGGATCGAACACCATGATCATGTAGATGCCGAAGAACATCTTGAACATGTTTTCGTTGAGGAAAAAGTTGATCGAGGCAGCCGATTGCGGGTCGGTGCCCTCGAAATCGAGGATCACGCGGTCCCCGTCGCGCCTCATGGTGCAGCGGATCTTGTAGGGGCCGTAGCCCTTGCCGTCGTCGCAGATGTAATCCTCGAAACTGACCGGCTCCTCGGCCACCGCCATCGCCAGCAGCGCCTTCATCGCGCGGTGGTTGCGGGCGAGCAATTCCTGCGTGGCCGAGACATAGACATCATCGCCGAAGCGGTCGGCCATTTCCACCACACGGCGCGCGGCTACGCGGCACGAGGCGATCAGCGCGTTGAGGTCCGCCTGACACCAGTCGGGCTTGCGGGTCTGGTGCATCACCAGCTTCATCAGGTCTTCGTTGTATTCGCCGCGCTTCCAGATCTTCACCGGGGGGATGCGCACGCCTTCCTCGAAGATCGAGGACGCGCCGATCGGCATCGAACCGGGCACGCTTCCGCCGATGTCGCTCTGGTGGCCGAACATCGCGGTGTAGGCGAGCAGGCGCCCGTCCTTGAACACGGGGAGCAGCACCAGCCAGTCGTTCGAGTGGCTGATCGCCCCGCCGCAGGAATAGGGATCGCTGAGGAAGATCATGTCCCCATCCTCGATCGTGCCGTCGAAGCTCTGGAGGAAGCCGTCGATGAAACTGCCGAACTGGCCGACGATCATCTTGCCAGCCGGGTCGGAGATCAGCGGGAAGGCGTCGCCCTGTTCGCGGATGCCGGGCGACATGGCGGTGCGCACGAGGGTCGCGTCCATCTCGATGCGCGCGTTCCTCAGCGCGTTCTCGATGATGTCGAGCGTGACGGGATCGATTGCGATCTTGGCGAAGGGGGTGGTGTTGGGTTCGATGATGCGAGCCGGCATGGGTTTAGCCCTTCGCTTTCAGATTGATGAGAATGTTGCCGACTGCGTCGACAGCCGCGCGGCAATCGTGTTCGACGAGGGTGGTCGAATCCATCTCGGTGATGATCGCGGGCCCTTCGATGACGTCGCCTTGTCGCAGTTTCGCACGGTCGTAGATCACGGCAGGCCGCTCCGCCCCGTCGATCCACACCACGTGGTCGCGGATCTTGGCAGCAGAAGGATCGCCGTCGCCCTTGGGCAATTCCGTCGCGGGAAGGGCCGGGGCCTGCCCTTGCGCCACCGCGCGCAGGTTCACGATCTCGTGCGGCGTATCCATGTTGAAGGTGAAGAGCCTGAGGTGCTCTTCATCGAAGCGGGCGAGGATTCCTGCAATGCCGTCCGCCTCGAGAATGTCCTGCGTGATCGTCAGCGGCACCTCGAAGGCCTGGCCCGCATAGCGCACGTCGATTTCGAACAGCGAGGTGATCTGGTCCTCAGGGATGCCGTCGGCGAGCAATTCGCTGCGGGTCTGCGCGGCCATCTCGTCGAGCACCGCGACGAGGTCGGCGATGCTGGTGTCCTTGGCGAGCCGCGAGAAGCTACGCGCGGTTTCGGTGCGCATCCGCGTCGTCGCGTCGCCCAGTGCGCACAGCACGCCGGGGGAGACGGGGGAGATCGCGGGCCAGCTTCCCATCAACCGCGCGACCGCATTCACATGCAGCGGCCCCGCGCCGCCAAAGCCCATCAGCGCAAATTCGCGGGGGTCATAGCCCTGCTGGACCGAGATCATGCGCAGCGCGCCAAACATGTTCTCGTTGACGATATCGATGATCCCGCGTGCGGCTTCCATGAGGCTGACACCGAGCGCGTCGGCGATGGTCTGCACCGCCGCCTTGGCGCCTTCGCGGTCGAGCTTGAAGCTGCCGCCGAGGAGGTCTTCGGGGAGGTAGCCGAGCACCACATTGGCGTCGGTCACGGTCGGCAGCGTGCCGCCCTTGTTGTAGGCGACCGGCCCCGGCACCGCCCCCGCGCTCTCCGGCCCGACGCGCAGCGCGCCGGTCAATTGCGGCACGTGGGCGATCGAGCCGCCGCCTGCCCCCACGGTTTTCACGTCGAGCGCCGAGGCGCGCACCGAAAGGTGCCCGACTTCGGTGGTGCGCTGGCGGCGCGGTTCGAGGCCCTGAATCAGCGCGACATCGGTGGAGGTGCCGCCCACATCGAGCGTCAGGATATTCTCGAAGCCCGCATTCTTCGCGACCCACAGCGCGCCGGTGACGCCGCCTGCGGGGCCGGACATGAGGATGTTGACCGGGTGCTCTTCCGCCTTCTGGCTCGACATCAAGCCGCCGTCCGAGCGTAGCAGCGAGAGGCGGCCCTTCATGCCTTCTGCCTCCAGCTTGTTGCGCAGGTTGGAGACGTATTTGCTCACCACCGGGCGCACCGCAGCGTTGGCGACCGTGGAAAGCGTGCGCTCATATTCCTGCATTTCGGGCAGGACTTCGTGGGAGAGTGAGACGGGGATGCCGGGCAGTTCCTCGGCCGCGATCTGGCCGATCCGCGCCTCATGCGCGCCGTTGAGATAGGCGTTCATCAGCGACACGGTCAGCGCCTCGATCCCCTCGCCCTTCAGCTTGCGCAGCGCTGCGCGCACCGCGTCTTCATCGAGCGGTGCAACCTCGCGCCCTTGGGCATCCATGCGGCCCGGCACTTCGACCGTGTGTTCGAGGCGCGCAAGCGGCTGCGGCTTGGGCCACACGATCCACGCGGCAAGCCCGCCGGGCACGAAGCTGCGCGCGATCTGCATGATGTCGCGATACCCTTGCGTGGTGACGAGGCCGACCTTCGCGCCCTTGCCCTCCAACACGGCATTGGTGGCCACCGTGGTGCCGTGGAGGAAATAGCTGATTTCCGCTGCCGTGATTCCGGCCTGCGCCAGAATCGCCTTCACGCCGTTGAGGATGCCCTCGGAGCTGTCATGCGGGGTCGAGGGGGTCTTGTGCCGCCAGAAGGCGCCGCTCGCCTCGTCGAACAGCAGGAGGTCGGTGAAAGTCCCGCCCACATCCACACCCAGCCTGTATGTCATGCCGTTTCCTCTTGATTATGCCGCGCGGGCGACCGCCGAGGGGAGATCCCGCCCCAGGACTTCCGCAAACCACTTGTTGGCGGCGATTGCCGCGCCCAAATCGATGCCCGCATCCACGCCGGAACGCTGCATCATGTAGACGAGATCCTCGGTCGCGATGTTGCCCGTCGCGCGCGGGGCGAAGGGGCAGCCGCCGAGCCCGCCCAATGAGGCGTCGAAGATGCGCACGCCCGCCTTGTAAGCTTCCCAAGCATTGGCGATGCCGGTGCCGCGGGTGTTATGGAAATGCGCACGCATCGGTATCCGCCCTGCGAGCAATCCGCCGAGCTTGCCGAACAATTCGCCTGCCTCCCAAGGCGTGCCGACGCCGATGGTATCGGCGAGCGCGATTTCCTCCGGCGCCTCTTCGGCAATGGCCTCGGCGATGGCGAGCACGGTGTTGTGCTTCACCTCGCCCTCGAACGGGCAGCCGAAGGCGGCGCTGATGGTGACCTGTGCGCGGATTCCTTCGGCGCGGGCGAAGCGCAGCATTTCGCGGGTTTCGGCGATTCCTTGTTCGATGGTCTGGCCCTGATTCTTCTGCCCGAAGGTGTCGCTGGCGACCACGACGCAGCCGATCTGATCGACCCCGCGTGCGCCGCCCTCGCGGGTCGCCAACGCACGCAATACGCCGCGCTTGTTCAGGACAAGGCCGACATAAGTGCAGTCGGCGCGATCCGGCAGCCCCGCGATCACGGCTTCGGCGTCGGCCATCTGCGGCACGCGCGCGGGGTGGACGAAGCTCGCGACTTCCAGCCGCCGCGCGCCAAAGCCGATCATGCGGGCGATCAATTCGTTCTTGGTCGCGGTCGCAATGATATCCGGCTCGTTCTGCAAGCCGTCGCGCGGGCCTACCTCGACCAGTTCGATTGTGCCGCCTGACATCGTGAATCGCCTGTTGCTGCTGCCTGAGCTCGGGAGGGTGAATTACCCGGTTTGTATACAATTGCAATCATGCTTGGTGCGATGAAAGATGCAGGAACCGCAACGTGGCAAGAGCGTTATTAGGGCTCGCTGCCGTCCCGATCATTCGCTGGCTCATCGGCTTTCGGACCGACTGCGCGGGCAAAAGTGTGGAAAGCGCGGCGCAGGTGGCTGCCCATCACCGCGCGCGCCCAATCGCTATCGCGTGCGGCGAAGGCTGCGACCAGCTCGTCGTGATCGCGCGCCGATTGGCGCAAGTCGCTCTGCGAATAGATGCGTGCGGTGCGCAGCACCACCGGCGCCTCCACCAGCCGTGCGAGCAACTGCCCCAGCCGCGGCGAGTGCGCTGCATCGATGATCGCCTCGTGGAAGGCGCGGTTGGCCTCAAGGAATCGCGCCACATCGGGCGGGCTCTGTTCGACCGCCGCAGTGAGATCGCGGTTGAGCGCCTCCAGCGCGGCAATCTGCTCTCGGGAAAGGCGCTTGGCTGCACGCTCTGCGGCGTGACATTCGAGCATCTGGCGCAGCACGAACATCTCCTCGATGTCGTCGCGACTCCAGTCGGCAACGAACAGCCGCTTGGTGTCGGAGCGCACCAGCAGCAGCTCGTCCTCCAGCCGCCGCACCGCCTCGCGCACCGGGGTGCGGCTGACCCCGGTGATCTGTGCGAGCTGGTCTTCGGTGAGCTGTTCGCCCGCCGCCACCGACCCGCTCAGCACATGCGCGCGGATCGCTGCATAGGCGTGTTCGGAGGCGCGGCTCATGGGTGCAATGCCTGTGCGGCGGGCAAGAGAGGGCTTTCGTCCATGGGCTTCCTTGTGCGGCCTGGGCTCCCGGCCCGCAAGCCTGTGAGGTGACAAAAACACACTCCGGGCGCCCTTGTCGCAACATTTGTGTAAAATGCTTGACGAGCGCGATTTGTATACAATAACCACACATCCCTAGGCAACTGGGGAGTGCCGTGAAGCGCATCAAGGTCATCGTGCCGATTGCAATGGACGAAGCTGGCGTCGCCAACCGGGCGCAGCAGCTTCCGGCCGATTTCGTGCGTCCCGGCTTTGCCCCCACCTTTGAGGCCGTGCGCTGGGGTGCGGCGCTTGGCGATTCCTACCACGACACGCTGCTGATGGACTGGACCGTGTTCCAGGCTGGCATCACCGCTGAGGAGGAAGGCTATACCGGCGTGCTGATCGACACGGTCAGCGATTCCGGGCTGCGCCCGCTGCGTTCGGCGCTCAACATCCCGGTCGTCGGTCCAGGCGAGGCGAGCTTTGCTGCGGCGATGATGCTCGGCAAGAAATTCAGCGTCATCACCATGTGGCCGCAGTGGTTCCCGCTTTACGAGAAGGTTCTGACCGATCACGGCTGGGGCCACCGCTGCGCTTCTGTGCGCTCGATCGACACCCGCCCCGACGTCACCGAACTGCTCGAAGGCAAGGAAGAGGTGGTCTTCGCCAAGCTCAAGGCCGAGGCTCTGCGCGCCATCGAGGAGGATGGCGCGGACGTGATCGTGCTTGGCTCGACCACGATGCACCAGTCCGCCGCCTACCTGCAATCCGAACTGCCCGTGCCGGTGCTGAACCCCGGACAGGTCGCTTACAAGAACCTCGAAATGCTGATCGAATTGGGCCTGACCCACTCGAAAAAAGCCTTCCCCGCACCCGAAGTGCCCAAGCACGCCGATATCCGAAAGGGCTGGTACTGATGAGTGAATGGCAAGAGGGAGGCCCCGGCCAGACGCCGCTGCCCTATCCCTTCTACGTCGATATCGTCACGAAGCGTTACTTCGACGGCGTCGATAACAAGATCATGGATCAGGTGCTTGACTGCTTCACGCCCGACGCGGTCCTGACCGAGGTCACCAGCAACACCGTGCATCAGGGGCGCGAGGCGATCCGGGCGATGTTCGTCAAGCTCTTCGCGGATTTCGAGAGCATCTGGCACGGCAATTTCGTCCACACCGCCGATCCCGAAACCAACGCGGTCTGCTCGCAGTTCACCGTGCTGATCACCCCCAACGGGGGCGAGGAGTTGCGGTATGAAAACTGCAACCGCTTCTACCTGAAGGACCGCTTGTTCCACCGCGTCTATGTCTACATGTCGGGTGACAACCTGCTTAGGCAAGGGGACGCCTGATGCAGTACGAGCCCACCTTGTCGCGCGCCGAACTGATCGATTTCGCGCTGAACAAGTACTTCGCCCGCGTCGACGCCAAGGACCTCGAGGCCGCGCTCGCGTGCTTCCACGATACCGCGCTGTTCTGCGTGCAGACCGCCTTCACCCGCCATGCCGGGAAAGCCGAAATCCGCCGCATGTTCGAGGATTTCTTCGCGGCTTATAAAACCATCATCCACCGCGACTTCACCTGCACCGTGGACGCGGCGAACGGGCGCATCACGGCCTGCTTCACCGCCGAATTGCACGATCACGATGGCGGGATCACCCTGCTCACCAACACCAATTTCTGGCGCCTGCGCCCCGGACCCGAAGGCCCGAAGTTCCAGGAAGTCTGCGTCTACATGAGCGGGGCCAATCCGCTCGTCTGATCCTTCATCCTCTCGATCCCTCTCAGGAGAGCCGCCTTATGAATATCCGTCTCACTCTTGCCTCCGGCGCGGCTCTTGGCGCCATTGCGCTGTCCGCGCCTGCGATGGCGCAGGAGGCCCCCGACGCTGCGCCCGCGGCCGAAGAGGAGGGCGCGATCATCGTCACCGCGCGCCGCCAGTCGGAAACCCTGGCGGACGTGCCCGCATCGGTCACCGTGCTCACCGCCGAGACCCTCGCCAAATCGGGCGTGCAGCGCGCCGATGACTTCGTCCAGCTGACCCCGGGCGTCACCATCGTCACCGGCACAGCGGAAGCAGGCGACACCCAGATCAATATCCGCGGCATCAACGGCGCGCGCGACGCGGAAAGCTCGGTCGCGCTCGTGGTCGACGGGATCCTCAAGACCAACACTGCGCAATTGAACCAGAACCAGGGGACGCTGCGGCAGGTCGAAATCCTCAAGGGCCCGCAGGGCGCGCTCTATGGCCGCAACGCGGCTGCGGGTGCTATCGTGCTTCAGACCCTGAAGCCCAGCGACACGCTGGAAGGCGGCGTGCTGGTGCGCGCGGCTGAGGACAACACCTACCTCGCCAACGCCTATATCTCGGCCCCGGTGGGCGAGAATGCGGGGCTGGTGCTGTCGGGCAATTACTCCACCACCGACGGCTTCTTCCGCAACCGCTTCCTCGCCGATCCGAACACGGTCGACGATCAGGAAGTGTGGGGCATCGACGGGCGTTTCGTCGCGCAGCTTGGCCCTGACACCGAGATCGACCTGAAGGCGCGCTATGCCGACCTCACCGGCGCCTCGATCGCCTTCAACGCCGCCTTCCACCTGCCCAACTTCGCAGCCGTCGACCCCGCGTTCTTCGAGGACGTCAATGATCACCCCTTCGACTTCTATTCCAACATCCGCCCGACCAACGACCAGACCACCTTCGAGGCGTCTGCCAAGATCGAGCACAAGTTCGAAAGCGCGACGCTGACCGCGTGGCTGCTCTACAGCGATGTCCAGCAGTCGCTGACCGCCGACGGCACCTCGGCCGATTTCGCGCGCTTCACCTTCCCGGGCGCGACACCTGCCTCGGTCGCGGCGGCCAATGCCTGCGCGGCGAGCACCACCGCGCTGACGGGCTTTCCTCTGAATCCGCCGACCTTCATCGGGGCGAGCCCGATCCCCTTCATCTTCAACCCCGCCAGCGGATCGACCTTTGGCCCCTATAGCCCGACGACCTGCGACGGCACCCAGTTCCAGATCCGCAATCAGGAAGACATCAGCGGCGAAATCCGCCTCGCTTCCAACGGGGACGGGCCGGTGAACTGGCAGGTGGGGGCCTATTACCTCCACATCGACCGCGAGGTCGGGGTGAGCCTCGGCGCGGATCTCGGGCAGGGGGTTATCCGCCAGCTCTTCAATGCGCCGGATTCGACCAACCCCACCACCCAGCTCTACAACGACGCCTTCTCGACCGACGTTTACGCGGTGTTCGGATCTCTCGAGGCTGACCTGACCGACCGGCTCAACATCAGCGTCGCGGGCCGTTACGACATCGAGGACCGCAATGTCGCAAGCCTCGTGCCGGCAGTGTTCGATCCCTTCACCGGAGGGCCGATCAACCCCGGCCAGGCGGTGGTGGGCGGCGTGGTCCAGCCGATCGCCCCGCAATCGGAAACCTTCCGCCAGTTCCAGCCCAAGATCTCGCTGCGCTACGAGTTGACCCCGGACATCAATCTCTACGGCAACTGGGGGATCGGCTTCAAATCGGGGGGCTTCAACAACCAGGGCTCGGCCGCGATCGTCGATCAGGCGTTCAACCAGTTCATCGGCACCAACGTCCAGATTGACGATCAATACCGCAAGGAAACCTCGAGCGCCTTCGAGGCAGGGATCAAGGGCACACTGCTGGACGGCGCTGTGACGTTTGACCTTGCGGGCTATTACACCACCATCGACGACATGCAGTTCTTCGAGTTCTTCGTCGGCGGGTTCGGCCTCCTGCGCGTGGTCTCGAACATCGACGAGGTCGAGGTTTACGGGGGCGAGCTCAACCTCAGCGTCGAACCGATAAAGGGCTGGACGATCTACGGTTCGGGCAACGTCACCGAGAGCGAGATCAAGGCCAATGCCTCGCGGCCCGTGACGGTGGGCAACAAGTCGCCCTACACCGCCGATTACACCATCAACCTTGGCACCCAGATCGATCTGCCTGTGACGGGCAGCATCGATTTCGTCACGCGCGCCGATTACCGCATCACCGGGCCGACGTGGTTCCACACCTTGCAGGACGACACCAACCCGACGCTGTTCAGCGGCCTTCTGCCGGGCTCGGCGCTGGCTTTGCCGGCCTTCGTGGGCGATGCCGACTACTCGATCTCGCGGCGCGACACCTTCGCGGTGATGGACCTGCGCATCGGGGTCGAGGGCCAAAACTGGTCGGTCACCGCCTATGCCGAGAACCTGTTCAACGAGAAGTATCTGAACGAGGTCATCACCGCTGTGGAATTCGGCGGCTCGTTTATTTCGCCGGGGGGTCGCCAGCGCTTCGGGGTTGAGCTAGGCTACAAGTTCTGATTCCCGGGCCTTTCGGGTCAGTTACGCGGGAACAGAGAACGGGAAAGCGCGTGGGGGCCTAAACCCGATATCCCCTGCGCGCTTTCTTACTTTGCAGCAGGCTTGCTCCACCATGACAGCGTCTGGTTGTCATGCGCCGAGGTCCACACGCCCTTCGGCGTCCAGCGCAGCGCGCCGCTGCCGACGCTAGGCCCCATGCGGGCGCGGATCTTGAGGCTTTGGGCGTCGATCACCACCATCGTCTGGTCCTCGGTGGTGCGCAGCCATACCGCCCCCGCGCCGGTGTCGATATCGCCCCACTTCAATTTGGGTCCGATCTTGGTGCGGCCCAGCACTTCGAGCTTCGCCGGATCGACCTTGGCGACCGTACCGTCGCCCTGTTCCTGCACCCACACCGCGCCTTCTCCGGCCGCAAGGAAGCCGGGGGTGTTGCCCATCGTGACCTTGCCGGTGACGGTGTTGGTGGCGGGATCAATCCGCTCCAATGAGCTGCCCTCGCTCGACACCGCCCAGACCGCGTCGAACCCGAAGGCGAGATACCACGTCTCTGCGGTCACCGGGATGGTCGCGATCACGGTGTTGGTGGCCGGATCGATCCGCGCGACCTTGCCTGCGGGGTCGGACGGCACCCACACCGATCCTGCGCCCGCAACCACATTGGTCTCACCCTTGGGATTGCCCAGGCCGGTGGCGATCTTCGCCTCGACCTGAGCCGTCGCAAGGTTGATGCGGTAGACATCGCCGTCCTTGCAATTGGCGACCCACAGCGACCCTGCCGCCGTGGTCATCGCGCCGCAGGGGCGCGGCACCGGGGTCGAGGCGGCGAGCCCTGCGGGCGTCCACTTCTCGACCCGCCCGTCATTCGTCACCCACACGGCATCGCCATCGATCGCCATGAAGTCGGCAAAGCCGGGCACCTTCATCGCGTTCTCGGTGAGGTCGGGCGCAGGTCCGACCGCATCGTTCGGCGGCGGGCCGTCATCGGCGCAGGCAGAGGTGGCAAGGCTCGCAGCGACAAGAGCGGCAAGCGGGCGGATGGCGTCTTTTTTCATGACTGATCGGCCTCCATGCGAGGGCAGGGGAGGGAGAGGAGCGCCCGTCAGAAGGGCACAATGCCTGCCATCGTGGAACCAATTTCACCCATATTACGTTTCCAATCAATCGTAATAATTCATGGTGGACAAACGCCCCGAAGGCGCGGATGTTCGCAGGCGCAACATAGGGGACGAATCATGCTCCACCACCTCTCCCGGGCAGCCCGCTTCCTCCTCCTCGGCCTCGCCGCTCTGCTGGTCACAGCGTGTTCCGGCGGCGAAGAGGAAGCGTCGACGCCCAAGACCGAATTCAATATCGGCTGGTCGATCTACGCCGGGTGGATGCCCTGGCCCTATGCCGAGCAGGCCGGGATCGTGAAGAAGTGGGGCGACAAATACGGGATCACGATCAAGTTCGTGCAGGTCAACGACTATATCGAGAGCGTGAACCAGTACACCGCGGGCAAGCTGGATGGGGTGACGGTCGCCAACATGGACGCGCTGACGATCCCCGCGGCAGGCGGCAAGGATACTAGCGCGATCATCCTCGGCGACTATTCCAATGGCAATGACGCTGTGCTGCTCAAGGGCGCGGACAATGTCGCTGGGATCAAGGGGCGGCAGGTCTATCTCGCCGAACTGTCGGTCTCGCACTACCCCCTCGCCCGCGCGCTCGAGACCAATGGCATGAAGCTGACCGATGTGAAGACGGTCAACACCTCGGATGCCGACATCGCTGCCGCCTTCTCAGCGCCGGAAGTCAACGCCGCGGTCGCCTGGAACCCGCAGGTCACCACCATGAAGGGCGTGGTGGGCACCCAGGCGGTGTTCACCTCGGCCGATATTCCGGGCGAAATCCTCGACCTGATGGTGGTCGACACCGCCACGCTCAAGGCCAATCCCAACCTCGGCAAGGCGCTCGCCGGGATCTGGTTCGAGACTCTGGCGCTGATGGTGCGGCAAGATGCGGAAGGGCGGGCCGCCCGCGCGGCGATGGCCAAGCTTTCGGGCACGACGCCGGAAGCCTTCGAGGGCCAGCTGGCCACCACCTTCCTCTATGCCGATCCCAAGGCGGCGGTGGCGGCGATGCAATCGGGCGACATCATCGCCAGCATGACCCGCGTGCGCGACTTCTCCTTCGCGCAAGGCCTGTTCGGGCAGGGCGCGCGCTCGGCCGAAGCGGTGGGGATGGCGTTTCCGGGCGGCAAGACACTGGGCGACAAGGCGGCGATCACCTTGCGGTTTGACGATACCTTCATGAAGCTCGCTGCGGACGGAAAGCTCTGAGTCTATGCGCTGGGTGACCGCCTCGCCGGCCCGCCGGGGCGCGTTGCTGCTGGGCGCAGCCCCGCTGCTGGCGCTGGCGCTCGGCTATGTCATCGCCGCCGCCGCGCGCCATGCCGATAACCCCGCCGACAAGATCCTGCCGCTCCCCGGAGCGATGGCGGCGGCGATGGCGGGACTCCTGTTCGAGCCCGACCAGCTCTCGGGCCAATACCTGTTCTGGGCCGATACGATCGCGAGCCTGTGGCGGCTCGGCGCGGGGCTGGGGATCGCGACGCTCAGCGCGCTGCTGGTCGGCCTGATGCTGGGCGCACTGCCGCCGGTCAGAAGCACCTTCGGGCCGCTGGTCACCGGAATCGCGGTGATCCCGCCGGTTGCGCTGCTCCCGATCCTGTTCATCGTCTTCGGCCTTGGCGAGACCGCCAAGGTGGCGCTGATCGTCATCGGTGTAGCGCCCTTCATGATCCGCGATGTCGCGGGCCACATCGGTGCCTTGCCGCGCGAACAGGTGGTCAAGGCGCTGACGCTCGGTGCGAACTCGTGGGGCGTGATCCTGCGCGTCGCGCTGCCGCAGGCGCTGCCCCGGCTGTTTGAGGGTCTGCGCCTCTCGCTCGGCCCGGCATGGGTGTTCCTGATCTCGGCCGAAGCGATCGCGGCGGACGTTGGCCTCGGCTACCGCATCTTCCTCGTGCGCCGCTTTCTCGCGATGGACGTGATCATCCCCTACGTAGCGTGGATTGCGCTGCTGGCGGTGGTGATGGACCTCGCGCTCTCCCGCGGCAGCCGGCGGCTGTTTGGCTGGGCCCACATGGGGGCGCGCTGAGCCATGCTGAGCCTCAGGAACGTCTGGGTCGAATATGGCGACAAGGTCGTGCTTGAGCGCATTTCGCTCGAAATTGCCGAGAAGTCCTTCGTCTCGATCATCGGGCCTTCGGGCGCGGGCAAGAGCAGTCTGTTGCGCGTAATCCTCGGGCAGGAGCAGCCGACGCGCGGGCGCATCACTCTGGACGGTGCCTTGCTCCCCACCGAATGCGGGCCGGACCGCGGGGTGGTGTTCCAGCGCTATTCGGTGTTCCCGCATCTGACGGTGCTGGGCAACACCCTGCTGGGGCTCGAATTCGCCGCCTCACCGCTGATCGCGCGGCTGTTCGGCACCGCGCGGCGCGCTGCCATTGCCGAGGCCGAGGCGATGCTTGAACAGGTGGGCCTCGCGGACAGCCGCCACCTCTACCCCGCGCAAATGTCGGGCGGGATGCAGCAGCGCCTCGCGGTCGCCCAGGCGCTGATCAAGCGGCCGCGCATCCTGCTGCTGGACGAGCCCTTCGGCGCGCTCGATCCCGGCATCCGGGGCGATATGCACACGCTCATCACCCGGCTGTGGCGCGAGCATGGGCTGACCATCATCATGGTCACCCACGACATCAAGGAGGCCTTCGGACTGGGCACGCGGGTGCTCACCTTGGACAAGCGCCGCCACGATCCGCACGCCCCGCAACGCTACGGGGCAGGGGTGGTCTACGATCTCGAACTGACCCGCAAGCAGGCCGCCGATGCCCCGTCGCCTGCGGTGCAGGACGAGGCTGGTATTACGATTGACACGATAGGTAATAATTGAGATGCCGGTCGCATGAGCTCTCCCGAACCCTCCCGCCTCGCGCGCCTCTCGATGAGCCTTCCCGCCGAGCTGTTCCGTCAACTCGACATGATGGTGGAGGAGCGCGGGTTGCCATCGCGCTCCCAGCTGATCGCCGAGCTGATCCGCCATGCGCTGGCCGAGCACGAGGCGCTGACCCGGCCCGAGGACATGCTCGCGGGCACCATCACCATTGTCTACGCGGGCGGGGCCGGGCGGGTGCGCCAGCAGCTTGCCGAAACGCAGGTGGATTATCTCAAGGAGGTGATCTCCTCGCAGCATGTCTTCCTCGAGGAAGACCAGTCGCTCGAGGTGCTGCTGGTGCAGGGCCCGGCGGTGCGGCTGAAGCAGCTGTGCGATGCCTTGCGGGCGATCCGCGGCGTCCAGCAATTGCAGCTGGTCACCACCACGGCGCTGCTGCCGCCGCTCCACGAACAGGATGAGCCGCAAGCCAAGGAAGCCGCCGAATGAGCGGAACCGCCGATCCCAAAGCCGCCCGCGAGCACGCCCGCGCCCAGGGCGGTACGCGGGTCGAGACCATGCCGATCCTGCCACCTGTGGCGGATGATCTGCCCGAGGGGGTGGCTGCGTCCGACCTCGTTTGGGAAGAGACCGTCGCGCCCGGCGGCTATACCTCGCGCCGCATCGCGCGCGGCACGCGGCTGCGGTTGATCGACAAGGCGGGCGATGCCTGCGCGTCGCTCAACATCTTCAATGCCGAAATGCCGACCGAGCGGCTCAATGTCGCCGACACGGTCAAGGTCCAGTGGAACGCCTATCTGGGCGCTGGCAAGCTGCTGCTCTCGGACATGGGCCGGGTGCTGGTGAGCATTCTGGAGGATGGTGCGGGGACGCATGACACCTTCTGCGGTGTCTCGAATGCGGGTGGCAACCTTCGGAAATACGGGGAAGGCCGTAACTCTGGTGCCTATCCCAACGGGCGCGACCGGCTGATCCTCGGCGCGGCCAAGCATGGCCTCACGCGCCGCGATGTCCATCCGGCGGTGAACCTGTTCAAGGGCACCCGGATCGAGGCTGACGGGGGCATTACCCCGCTGGTCGGCCCGTTCGAGGCGGGCCGCGAGGTGCGCTTGCGCGCCGAGATGGAGGTGATCGTGGTAATCGCCAACTGCCCCCACGTGCTCGACCCGCGCCCTGTATACGCCTCGACCCCGCTGCGCGTGACCGCGTGGCGCGGGGCCGTGACCGACGAAGACGACCCCGTGCGCAATGCCACGCCAGAAGGGCATCGCGCCTACCACAACACCGAGGACTACTACCGCCGCTAACCTCCACTGGATGCACCATAAAAATGACCGCAGACCCGGCCCTCTCCGGCCTCACCGGCACCATCATCCACGACGAGATCGTGCCCGCGCGCGCGCCTTGGCTGCACCATGTCGCCAAGGGCCAGGTGCTGCGGATCGTCGATGTCGAGGGCAATCAGGCGGTCGATTTCCTGATCTATGCCGCCGCCGACGATGCCGAACGCTACTCGGCGCAGGATACGGTCGCGGCGCAGGGCAACCTGTTCCTCAGGACCGGCTCCGTGCTGCTCTCGAACGAGGGCAATCCGCTGATGACCATCGTCGCCTCCGCGGTCGAGTATCACGACACCATTGGCGGCGCCTGTTCATGCGAAAGCAACACCTTGCGCTACGGACATCACACGAGGCATCAACATGCCTGCGTCGACAATTTCCTCGAAGCCAACCTGACCGAGGGTCGCGGCAAGCGCGATATCGTCTCCAACATCAACTTCTTCATGAACGTGCCGGTCGAGGAAGACGGCACGCTGGGCATCGTCGACGGTATCTCGGCACCCGGCCTCACGGTCGATCTCAGGGCGGAGATGGACGTCATCGTGGTCGTCTCCAACTGCCCGCAGATCAACAACCCCTGCAACGGCTTCAACCCGACGCCGGTGCGAATGATCATCGCGGCAGAATGAGTTTCGACACCGTCCTGATCGCCAACCGGGGCGCGATTGCGACGCGGATCATCCGCACCGCGCGCGCGATGGGGCTGCGGACGGTGGCGGTCTATTCGGACGCCGACGCAGGCTCGCTCCATGTCAGCGCGGCGGACGAGGCGGAGTGCATCGGGCCGGGGCCGGCGGCGCAGTCCTATCTGAACGTCGGCGCCATTCTGGCAGCGGCCAAGGCGACGGGGGCAGGAGCGATCCACCCGGGCTATGGCTTCCTCGCCGAGAATGCCGAGTTCGCGGAAAGCTGCGCGGCGGCGGGCATCGCCTTCATCGGGCCCACGCCAGACAACATCCGCACCTTCGGCCTCAAGCACTCCGCCCGCGCGCTCGCCGAGGCGCATGGCCTGCCGCTCGCGCCGGGCACCGGGCTGCTGACGGGCGAGGACGAGGCGGCAGACGCTGCGGCGCGGATTGGCTATCCCGTCATCCTCAAGGCCACCGCAGGCGGCGGCGGCATCGGCATGCGTATCTGCGAGAGCGAGGCGATGCTGCGCGAAGGCTTTGCCGCCGTCGTGCGGCAAGGCGAGGCGAGCTTCGGCGATGCAGGCGTGTTCCTCGAACGCTACGTGCCCCGCGCGCGCCACCTCGAGGTGCAGATTTTCGGCGACGGCAAGGGCCGCGTCATGGCCTTGGGCGAGCGCGACTGCTCGCTCCAGAGGCGCAACCAGAAGGTCGTCGAGGAGGCCCCCGCACCGTGCCTCTCCGAGGCCAAGCGCGCCGAGCTGATCGCCGCCGCCGTGCGCCTCGGCGAGGCGGCGGGATACCTGTCCGCAGGCACGGTCGAGTTCCTCTATGATGCGCAGCGCGAGGATTTCTTCTTCCTCGAAATGAACACCCGCCTCCAGGTCGAACACGGCGTCACCGAGGAGGTGACGGGGATCGACCTTGTAGAGTGGATGATCCGCGGCGCGGCGGGCGATTTCGCGATGCTCGACGCGCCTGCGCCCGCAACGCGCGGCCATAGCGTGCAGGTGCGGCTCTATGCCGAAGACCCGGCGATGGACGACCGCCCGACCGTCGGCACGCTGACCAACGTCCAGTTCCCGGACAATATCCGCGCCGAGACCTGGGTGATGGCGGGCAGCGAGGTCAGCGCCTTTTACGATCCGATGCTGGCAAAGCTGATCACGCGGGGCAAGACCCGCGAGGACGCCATCGCCGCCATGCAGCGCGCGCTGGATGGATCCCGCGTCGACGGGATCGAGACCAATCTGCGCTGGCTGCGCGAGGTCGTACGGCACGAGGGCTTCACCAGCGGCAATGTCTCCACAAAACTGCTCGAAGGCGTCGCCTACCAGCGCCGCGCGATCCGCGTGTTCGGCGGGGGAGCGGCGACCTCGGTGCAGGACTGGCCCGGTCGGCTGGGGCTGTGGAATGTGGGCGTGCCGCCGAGCGGGCCGATGGACGACCTCTCCTTCCGCCTCGGCAACCGCATCCTCGGCAACCCCGAGGGCATCGCGGGGCTCGAAGTCACGGCGAGCGGCCCGACCCTTCTGTTCGAGGCCCCCGCCACCATCTGCCTCACCGGCGCGGATTTCGGCGCGACCATTGACGGCGTGCCTGCCGCGCGGGGCGAGGCTCTGCACGTCAAGGCCGGGCAGACCCTCGCCATGGGGCGGGCGAGCGGCGGGGGGCTGCGCGGCTATATCCTGATTGCGGGCGGGCTCGATGTGGTGCCCTATCTGGGGAGCGCGAGCACTTTCACCCTCGGCCAGTTCGGCGGCCCCGCCGCGCGCGGGCTGGTGGCGGGGGATGTGCTGCATCTCAATCCTCCCCGGAACGGGGAGGGGGACCATGCGCAGCATGGGGGAGGGGCAGGCGCGGCGGCTCAAGAGGGTGACGGGTCCGGAACAACGGCGCTTGCCCCTCCACCACCCTGCGGGTGGTCCCCCTCCCCCGGTGGGGGAGGAACCGAATGGCAATTGCGCGTCCTCTACGGCCCCCACGGCGCGCCCGATTTCTTCACCGAAGCAGACATCGCCACCTTCCTCGAAGCCGAATGGCAGGTGCACTACAATTCCAACCGCACGGGTGTGCGTCTTGTCGGTCCCAAGCCCGAATGGGCGCGGCGCGATGGCGGCGAGGCGGGGCTGCATCCCTCGAACATCCACGACAATCCCTATGCAATCGGCGCGGTCGATTTCACCGGGGACATGCCGATCATCCTCGGCCCGGACGGGCCGTCGCTGGGCGGCTTCGTGTGCCCCTTCACCGTGATCGCGCAAGACCGCTGGAAGATCGGGCAGCTTGCCCCCGATGACCGCGTGCGCTTCATCCCCGTCAGCATTGCCGATACCGCGGCCCCGAAGCCCATCGCCGACCTCTCCCCCATCCTCGCCGAGTTGCCCGCCACCGCCACGCGCCCGCGCACCACCTATCGCCAGCAGGGGGATCGCAATATCCTCGTCGAATATGGCGCAATCGTGCTCGATATCGAACTGCGCATCCGCATCCATGCGCTGATGCAGGCGCTGGAGGCGATGGACCTGCCCGGTGTGATCGACATCACCCCCGGCATCCGCTCGTTGCAATTGCATTTCGATGGGGCGGCGCTCGATCAGGCGGAGGCATTGAAGGCTCTGATGGCGGCGGAGGAGGCGATGGGCGACCTTGCCACCTTCGAGGCCCCCTCGCGCATCGTCCACCTGCCGCTGAGCTGGCGCGATCCGGCGACGCAGGAGACCATCGACAAATACATCGCCGCCGTGCGCGACGATGCGCCGTGGTGCCCCGACAACATCGAGTTCATCCGCCGCATCAACGGCCTTCCCGACGCCAAGGCTGTCGAAGACCTGATCTTCGATGCGAGCTATCTCGTGCTCGGCCTCGGCGACGTCTATCTCGGCGCGCCGGTCGCCACCCCCGTGGATCCGCGCCACCGGCTCGTCACCACCAAATACAACCCCGCGCGCACATGGACTCCGCCCAATGTGGTGGGGATCGGCGGGGCCTATATGTGCATCTACGGGATGGAGGGGCCGGGCGGCTATCAGCTGTTCGGGCGCACTATCCAAGTCTGGAACACCCATCGCCAGACCGATGCATTCGTGGGCGGCAAGCCGTGGTTGCTCAGGTTCTTCGACCAGATCCGCTTCTTCCCCGTCAGCGCGGAGGAGCTGGCCGAATGGCGGCGCGATTTTCCCAATGGGCGGCGGTCAATTCGCATTGAAGAGACCACCTTCCGCCTTGCGGATTACCGTGCCTTCTTGGCCGACAACGCAGAAAGCATCTCCGCTTTCGAGGCGACCCGCCAGGCAGCCTTCGATGCCGAACGCGCCGCTTGGGAGGCGAGCGGCGAGTTCGACCGGGTCAGCGCGCTGCTCGGCGCAGACGCTGGCGCGGGCGATGCGGCGGCGGTCGAGGCGCCCGAGGGAGCCGACCTCATCGAGGCCCCCTTCGGCGGGAGCGTGTGGAAGCTGCTTGTCGGGCCCGGCGATACGGTGGCCGAGGGCGAGGTGATCGCGGTGATCGAGGCGATGAAGATGGAATGTCCTTTCGAAGCTCCGGCAAGCGGCACGGTCGAGGCGGTCTATATCGCGCAAGGCCAGTCGCTGCATCCCGGCGCGCCGATGCTGGCGCTGCGGAGGGCATCATGAGCGCCTTCACCCGCCTCAGTGCCGGGGCCATCGCGCAAGGCGTGAACAGCGGCGAGACCTCCGCGCTCGCGGTGATGGAAGAGACCCTCGCGCGGGTTGCCGCCTATGACGCGCACCAGCCGCAGGTGTGGATCAGCCGCGCCGACCCGCAGGCCTTGCGCGCGGCCGCTGCCGCTATCGACGCGCGCGTGGCCGCTGGCGAGCGCCTGCCGCTGGCGGGCGTGCCCTATGCGGCGAAGGACAATATCGATGTTCTGGGGCTCGAGACCACCGCCGCCTGCCCCGCCTTCGCCTACCAGCCCGAGCGATCAGCCACGGTGATCGAGCGGCTCGAGGCGGCAGGCGCGATCTGTGTCGGCAAGACCAATCTCGATCAGTTCGCGACGGGCCTTGTCGGCACGCGCAGCCCCTATGGAATCCCGCGCAACGCCTATAACCGCGACTATGTGAGCGGCGGGTCGTCCTCCGGCTCGGCGGTGGCGGTGGCGGCGGGGCTGGTGGCTTTCGCGCTCGGCACGGACACGGCCGGATCGGGACGCGTGCCGGCGGCGTTCAACCATCTCGTGGGCCTCAAGCCGAGCAAGGGCCGGTGGAGCACGCGCGGGCTGGTGCCGGCCTGCCGGACGCTCGATTGCATCACGGTGTTTACCGACGCGCTGGGCGACGCAGCGCTGGTCGATGATGTGCTGGCCGGGTTCGATGCGGAGGACGCGTGGTCGCGCCCGGCGCGCGATGTGCCGCTGGCAGGCTCGCGCCGTATCGGCGTGCCGCGCCGCGACCAGCGCCAGTTCTTCGGCGATGTGCAGGCGGAGTATCTCTATGACTGCGCGCTGGCCGCGCTCGCCCAAGACGCGGAACTGGTCGAGATCGACATCGCCCCGCTGATCGAGGCCGCGCGGCTGCTCTATGGCGGCCCCTGGGTGGCCGAGCGCACCGCGGCGATCCTGCCGCTGTTGGAAAGCAATCCGCTCGCCATCGACCCCGTGGTGCGCGAGGTGATTGCACCCGGCAGCACCATACTGGCGACCGAGCTGTGGAGCGGGATCTACCGGCTGGCCGAACTCGCCCGCGGGGCCGAGGCCTTGTGGGGCGAGGTCGATGCGCTCGCCTTTCCAACCACCGGCACGACCTACCGCGTGGCCGAATTGCTCGAGGCGCCGGTGGCGCTCAACAGCAACCTCGGGTTCTACACCAATTTCGTCAATCTGTTGGACATGGCCGCAATCGCCGTCCCGGCCGGGGCAAGGTCCAACAGCACCGGCTTCGGGATCACCCTGATCGGCCCGGCCCATAGCGACAAAGGCCTGATCGCCCTCGCGGGTGCCTATCTTTCGGTAGCCGCCCTTGCCCCCCTCCCGCCCCTTGACCTTGGAGATCGCATGGACACCGTCAAACTCGCCGTCGTCGGCGCCCACCTCGAAGGCATGCCGCTGCACTGGCAGCTGACCAGCCGCAATGCGACCTTCATCGGCGCCAACACCACCGCGCCCAACTACCGGCTCTACGCCATCGCCGACTCTGTGCCGCCCAAGCCCGCGCTGGTGCACAGCGAAGACGGTGCCGCGATTGCGCTCGAGGTCTACGAACTCGACCTCGCCAGCTTCGGCAGCTTCGTCGCCGAGGTTCCGCCGCCGCTCGCGATCGGCACGGTCACGCTCGCCGACGGCAGCAGCGTCAAGGGCTTCGTCGCTGAGCCGCGCGCGCTGACGGGCGCGGAGGACATCACCCACCTTGGCGGCTGGCGCGCCTACATCGCCTCGCGGTGAGATGATGCCGGGGCGGATCTCGAACTGGCTGCGCGGAGAGGGCGAGGCCTCGCTCGATCAGCTGCGCGCTGCAAGGGACGCCGCCGAGGCCGCGAACGAAGCCAAGACCCGCTTTCTCGCCAACGTCGCCCACGAGATCCGCTCGCCGCTCAATGCGATCTACGGCTACGCCCAGCTGATCGAGCGCGGGGAGGGCAGGGACGCGCTCGCCGCCGCCCGCGTGATCCGCCGCAGCGCCGAGCACCTTGCACACCTGGTCGAAGGTCTGCTCGACATCGCGCAGGTCGAAGGCGGGGCGATGACGCTGACCCGCGAGGCGATCCGCTTCCCCGAATTCCTTGATCAGCTGGTCGCGATGCTCGACCTTCAGGCGCAGGCCAAGGGCCTTGCGCTGGTGCTCGAGCGGCCCGAGCGCCTGCCCGAATTCGTCCACGCCGATCCCAAGCGCCTGCGGCAGGTGCTGATCAATCTGCTCGCCAACGCCATCAAGTTCACTGATGCCGGCTCAGTGACGCTCAAGGTCGATTACCGCAACGAACTGGCGACCTTCACCGTGATCGACACCGGCATCGGCATCGCGCCCGAGGATGCGGAACGGATATTCGCGCCCTTCGAGCGGGTCGGCGGCCCCGCGGCCGAACGTCCGGGTGTCGGGCTCGGACTCGCCATCACGCAGGCGCTGGTGCACATCATGGGCGGCGAGATCCGGCTCGACAGCACGCCGGGCCAAGGATCGCGCTTCACCGTGCGGCTGATGCTCTCGCAGCCGCTCAGCCCGCCCAGCGAGCCCGCGCCCGAGGCTGGCGCGGTGACCGGCTATGTCGGCCGCGAACGCTGGGTGCTGCTGGTCGACGATGATGCAGAGCACCTTGCGGTGGTGCGCGGGCTGCTCGAGCCCCTGGGCTTTCAGGTCAGCACCGCGAGCGATGCCGACACCGCGCTCGCGCTCGCCGCGCAGAGCCAGCCCGATCTGGTGCTGTGTGATGTGGCGCTGGGTGACGACAACGGCTGGGAGGTCGCCGCCCAGCTGCGCCGCCGCCACGGCGCGGCCTTGCGGATCGTGATGCTCTCGGGCGAGGCGCCGCTGGCGCAAGGCCCCGACCATGACAGCTTCATCATGAAGCCCTTCGCCTTCGACACATTGCTCGATTGTGTCGCCGACCAGCTCGGCATCGAATGGGTGCGGGCCTCGGGCGAGCCGCGCGCGGCCACCCCCGAGGCGCGAGCGGCCCCGCGGCTGCCGCTGGTCATCGCGCCGGTGGCCGCGGCACACTGTGCCGAGATCGAGCGGCTGGTGCGGATCGGCCATGTCCGCGCGATCGAGACCGAGATCGACGCGCTCGCCGCGCTCGCGCCCGAAGCCGGCCCGCTCGCCGAGCGGATGCGGGCCGCGCTTGACAGCTTCGACTTGAAGGCCCTCGCGGGTCTTGCCAAAGCTGTGCGGACCATTGGCGCATAAGGACACCATCCTCGTCGTCGACGACAACCCGGACTCGCTCCGGTTCCTGGTCGACACCCTCGATGCCGAGGGCATGACCGTGCTGATCGCGCGCAGCGGCGAGGCGACGCTGGAACTGCTCGGCGAGACCCTGCCCGATCTCATCCTGATGGACGCGGTGATGCCCGGGATGAGCGGGATCGAGACGACCCAAGCTATCAAGCGCACGCCACAGACCGCCCATATCCCGGTGATCTTCCTGACCGGACTCAATGATCCCGACCACGTCGTCGCCGCATTCGGCACGGGCGGGGTGGATTATGTGCGCAAGCCGATCGTCGTCGAGGAGCTGCTGGCGCGCATCCGCGTCCACCTTGCCAATGCGCGCGGCGCGCACCGCTCGCGCGTGGCGCTGGGGTTTGCCGGGCGCAGCCTGGCCGCCCTCGGGCTGGACGGCGCGCTCGTCTGGTCGACCCCGCAGGCAGATAGCCTGTTCGTCGCAATCGATCCGGCCTGGACTCCCGAGAGCGCGCGGCTGCCCGATGCGCTCGGCGAGGCGATTGCGCTGCTCACCGCGGGCGATGCGGTGCAGCCCACCGCCACCATGCGCACCAGCGTGCGGGGCATGGAGATCGACCTTACGCTGCTCGACAGCGACCGGCCGGGCGAGGTGCTGGTCAAGCTCACCGAAGTGCGCGAGGACGGGAAGATCGCCGCGCTCCAAAAGCAGGCCGGCTTGACCCGCCGCGAGGCCGAAGTGCTCTTGTGGGTGAGCTATGGCAAAACCAACAAGACGATCAGCGAGATCCTTGGTATAAGCCCGCGTACGGTCAACAAGCACCTCGAACAGGTGTTCCGCAAGCTGGGGGTCGAAACCCGCGCGGCCGCGACTGCCGTTGCTGTCAGAATTATGTCCGATTGACCAACTGAAACGCCTACTATCAGTTGCTTGCTTCGGGTTCGCACAAGCCTACGTCATTTGCCCACTTCCTCGCGCGCGCGCGGTTGCCATGGCTGGCAGGGCAAGAATGCGACAATTGTCGAACGGGGTGCGTCATGGCCGGAGTTCAAGTTGGCAAGCGGATCATCGGGGCCGATGCGCCCGTGACCGTCGGCTGGGAGAATATCGGCAAGGTCGAAGGCGGGCCGATCAAGCAGTTCGTCTTCACCTGGTTCCAGCCCGTCATGCTCTTCGCCGCGATTGCCTTCTGGTATTACGCGCCCAACTGGCTCGCCGTTGCCTCGACCGCAATCGCGATCCGGCTGGGCTGGACGGTGCTGCTGCTGGTGCTCGAATGGGTCAACCCGTGCTATGAAAGCTGGCAGCTGACCTGGAAGGAATTCGCGACCGACGTGTTCTATGTCGGTCTGGGCATGACCTTCCTCGGGATGGTCGATGCCTATATCGGCGACGGCGCGATCATCGAGGCGGTGCAGGGCGCCTTTGATTGGGAAAAGTTCAGCTGGTTCACCGGCCTGCCGCTGCTGGTGCAGGCGGTGATCATCTCGATGATCTTCGACTTCGGCCAGTACTGGATGCACCGCGCGATGCACAACTGGCATCCGCTGTGGCTGACCCATGCGCCGCACCACTATATCACCCAGCTCAATGTCCAGAAGGGCGCGGTCGGCAATCCGGTCGAGCTGTTCCTGATCGGGCTGGGGATCGGCGGCTTCTTCGACTTCCTGCCGCGCGCCTTCCTGCTGGCGGGGGCGATCGGGATGACGGTGTCGGTCTATCAGCACATCAACGTGCGCTTCAACACGCCCGCCTGGTGGCGCTTCATCTTCAACACCGTGGAGCACCACTCGGTGCACCACTCGCAGGATTACGAAGCGACCCGCAGCAACTATTCGGGCACCTGGATCATCTGGGACCGCATGTTCGGCACCTGCGTCGATGGTGAGGCCGAAGTGCTCGGCATGGAAGGCGGGCGCCGCATGGACATCGGCGAGACGATGATCTTCCCCTTCCGCGAGGGCTGGCGCGACAGCAAGGCGTGGTTCGCCAAGCGCTTCGGCGGCGGCAGCGACGGCACGATGCAGCCCCAGCTGGAACCGGCCGAGTGAGCGGGGCCGCCGGAACGCTCGCCAACCCTCGCCGCGCCATGCCCGGGCTCAGCCTGCCGCTGATCGACAGTATATGGCGCGTGCGCGGCGAAGTGCCGGTCGATCCGGCCATGTCCGCGGCCGAAGCCTTCGCGCGGATCGATCCGCTGCTGCGCACCCCCGGCACGACGATGTCGGAAGAGGGCGGCGTGCTGACCTACACCAAGCGCAATCCGGCCGCGCAGGACAAGCTGGCGACGTTCACCCGCGGTCGGATGTGGATCGAGCAGGCGGGCGCGGGCGCTGTGCTGCGCTTTGATCTGTTCAGCCACGCGCTGCTGCTTTGCTTCCTCACCCCGCTGCTGTTCCTCGGCTTTGCGCAAATGGCGATCACCATCAACGAATGGGAGGCGGCCGGGGCCGAAGCCAGCGAGAAGGCCGAGAAGAAGGACGAAAAGCCCAAGCCGGTCAAGAAATTGAACCCGATCGACGAATTCCTCGGCGCGCCCGCGCCCGAGGACCCGAGCAAGAAGAAGAAGGACGAGAAGAAGGACGAGGGCCGCCATTCGCCCGACGAAGGCTATGCGCTGGCGGGCATCTTTGCG
The DNA here is from genome assembly GCA_013822695.1 of Erythrobacter sp. Taxonomy (GTDB): domain Bacteria; phylum Pseudomonadota; class Alphaproteobacteria; order Sphingomonadales; family Sphingomonadaceae; genus Erythrobacter. The sequence goes on from PNKW01000006.1 coordinate 62,538, forward strand.
GCGATCTATCTGGTCGGCCGCTGGCTCGAGCCCTTCCTCGTTCGGCGCCGCCTGCGGGCGGCGCTCGCAGGGCCGCCGCCCGCCGCTTAGGACAGCCGGGCGAAGTTGGCGACGCCGGGCGCGGCCGAGCGCTGCGGTGCAGGCACTGCGAGGGCCGGGGCGGGGCGCTCCGGCGCGAGGCCCGACAGCGCATCCGTGATGCTCCCGATCGCGTCGGCGGCGAGCGCATAGAACACCAGCTTGGCATCCTTGCGGGTCACCACCAGCCCCGCCTTGCGCAGCACGCCGAGCTGCTGGGAGAGGCCCGGCTGGCCGATCCCGGTGGCCTGCTCGATCTCCCCGACATTGTGCTCGCCGTTCGCCAGCGTGGTGAGGATGCGCCAACGCAGCGGGTGGGCGAGGGCCTTGAGCGCCTCGATCAGATCGTCTTCGGTCATCGATCCTGTCCTCCGGCATCGCGCAGGAACCACGCGGTCGCCTCCTCGGCATCGAACACTGCATCGAGATCATGGCTCGGCGATTCCAGCAGCGGTTCGCCCACCTGCCAATTGGCCGGGGCCAGCGCACCTTGCGCATCGACCGCCTGCAAGCCGTCGAGGATGCGCAGCATCTCGGGGATCGAGCGGCCGAGGTTCGCCGGATAGCAGGTCATCGCCCGGATCACGCCCCGGGGGTCGATGAAGAAGGTGGTGCGCACGGTCGCGCTGTCGCTGTCCTGCGGCGAGACCATGCCGAAAGCGCGACCGATCACCAGCGTCGGGTCCTCGACAATCGGGAAGCGCACTTCGACGCCGAACCGGTCGCGGATCATCCGCAGCCACGCGAAGTGCGAGAACAGGCTGTCGACCGAGAGCGCCATCAGCGCACAGTCGCGCGCCGCGAAGGCCGCCGCTTCGCGGGCGAGGGCGACGAATTCGGTGGTGCAGACCGGGGTGAAGTCGGCCGGATGCGAGAAGAATATCAGCCAGCGCCCGCGAAAGGCGGAAAGGCGCACCGGGCCGATGGTGCTGCGCGCCTCGAAATCCGGGGCGAGGTCGCTGATCCTGAGGCCGGCGCAGGGGGCAGAGCGAGCGGTGGGTTCGGTCATGGGCTCCTCATAGCACTTGACACGCGCATTGCAATACATATACCCGATTTATGAAATTAATGGGAAATAGGCCATGACTCAGCATGATCCGGTTCTGCAAGGGGCGATTGATCAGGTGTTGCGCGCCGCCGCTGACGCCGCGCTGCGCCCAGTGATCGCAAGCTTTTTCGATCCCGCCACTTATACCGTGACCTATGTCGCGCACGATCCCGCCACGCTTGAAGCGGCGATCATCGACTCGGTGCTGGACTTCGATCCCAGCTCGGGCCGCACCGCAACCGCCTCGGCCGATGCGGTGATCGCTTACGTTACTATGCATAATCTGAAAGTGACTTGGCTGCTGGAGACCCATGCCCACGCCGATCACTTCTCGGCCGCGCCCTATCTTCAGGAGAAGCTCGGCGGGAAGATCGCGATCGGCGCGGCGATCACCACGGTGCAGCAGGTGTTCGGCAAGCTGTTCAACGCCGGGACCGAGTTCGCACGCGATGGATCGCAGTTCGATGCGCTGTTCCACGACGGCGACACCTTCACCATCGGGGCGGTGCCGGTGACGGTGCTGCACGTTCCCGGCCACACCCCCGCCTGTATCGCCTATGTGGTGGGCGAGGCGGTGTTCGTGGGCGACACCATGTTCATGCCCGATTACGGCACCGCCCGCGCCGATTTCCCCGGCGGGGACGCGCGCACGCTGTTCCGCTCGCTGCGCCGCATTCTGTCGCTGCCGCCTGAGACACGGCTGTTCATGTGCCACGACTACCTGCCCAAGGGCCGAAGCGAATATGTGTGGGAGACCACCGTCGCCGCCGAGCGGGAGGGCAATGTCCACGCCCATGACGGGATCACCGAGGATGAATTCGTCGCGATGCGCGAGGCGCGCGACGCGACGCTCGACATGCCGCGGCTGATCCTGCCCTCGGTGCAGGTCAACATGCGCGCCGGGCACATGCCGCCGCCGGACGACAATGGGGTGACCTACCTCAAGCTCCCGGTGAATGCCGTATGAGCCTGCTGGCAACGACCCTGCCGGGCTTTCCTGAGGCCGCGCCGCTCGCCGGGTTGGCAGGCGGGGTGCTGATCGGCATGGCGGCGGCGCTGATGCTGCTGGGGGCGGGGCGGATCGCCGGGGTCTCCGGCATTGCCGCACGCGCCTTCGGCATCGGGTCGGGCACCATGCCGCGGTTTGGTGCCTGGGCCTTCCTGATCGGACTTCCGCTCGGCGCGCTGATCGTGACCAGCCTTATAGGCGGCGCTGCGCCGCGCTTTGCCGGGCCGGTCACGCTCGCCATCGCCGGCCTCGTCGTCGGCATCGGCACGCGGCTCGGCGGCGGGTGCACCAGCGGGCACGGGGTGTGCGGCATGAGCCGCCTCTCGCAGCGCTCGCTGGTCGCGGTGGCGACCTTCATGGCGACCGGCATGGCCACGGTCGCGGCGATGAATGCCCTTGGCCTCAAGGTGCTGAGATGATGCGCGATATTCTCGTTCCGCTTGCCGGGGGCACGATCTTCGGCGCAGGACTGACCGTGGGCGGGATGACCGACCCCGCGCGGGTGCGCAGCTTTCTCGATATCGCGGGTGCATGGGACCCGACGCTGGCCTTCGTCATGGGCGGCGCGGTGCTGGTGATGGCGCTCACCTGGGTGCTGCAGCGCCAGATGCTGCGCCCGTTCTTTGCCGAGGGGTTCTCCCTGCCTGACCGCAGCGACATCACCCCGCGGCTGGTGGGCGGGTCGGCGCTGTTCGGGATTGGCTGGGGGATCGCCGGCTTGTGCCCCGGCCCGGGCTTTGCCGCGCTCGCGATCGAGCCGGTTTCGGCGGCGATCTTCATCGCGGCGATGCTCGCCGGGATGGGGTTGGTGCGGCTTGTGGAAGGACAGCAATGATGGAACGTCACCCCGTGGACGAGACCCTTGTGGTCGCCCCGCAGATGCAGCCGGAGGAGCTGGCCGCGCTGGCGGCCGAGGGCTTCACTGCCGTGATCTGCAACCGACCCGATGGCGAGGAGCCGGGCCAGCCTCCACTGGGCGCGATGCGCGCCGCGGCCGAGGCGGCGGGGCTTGCCTTTCACCACTTGCCCGTCAGCGGCGGCCAGTTCCCGCCCGCCGCCGTTGCCGCCTTTGCGGCGGTGCGGCGCGGCACGCCGGGCAAGGTGCTGGCCTATTGCCGCACCGGGACCCGCGCGGTGACGCTCGATGCGCTCGCCAATGTGAGCGGCCTCACTGCCGCCGAGCGGATCGCGCAGGCCAAGGCCGCCGGATACGACCTGTCGGCGTTCGAAGAGCGGATGCAGGCCGGCGGATAGGCCTGGCCAAGCGGAGGGATCGGACATGACACAGCACAATCACAAGGTCGTCATCATCGGCGGCGGCGCGGGCGGCATCGCGACTGCGGCCTCGATGCTCAAGCGCCGCCCGGGGCTCGACATCGCGATCGTCGAACCATCGGACACGCACGCCTATCAGCCCGGCTGGACCATGGTCGGCGGCGGCGTGTTCGATGTCGCCTCCACCATCCGTCCGATGGCGAGCGTGATGCCCAAGGGCGTGCGCTGGATCCGCGCGGCAGCGGCGAGCTTTCAGCCCGACGACCGACAGGTCACGCTCGCCGATGGCAGCACGCTGGGTTACGAGGTGCTGATCGTCGCCCCCGGCATCCGGCTGGCGTGGGAGCGGATCGCGGGGCTGGAAGCGGCGCTCGGCCAGAACGGCGTGACCTCCAACTACCGCCCGGACCTTGCCCCCTACACCTGGGAGCTGGTGCAGACGACCCGCGCGGGCCGCGCGCTTTTCACTCAGCCGCCCATGCCGATCAAATGCGCAGGCGCGCCGCAGAAGGCGATGTATCTCGCCTGCGGTCACTGGCGGCGCGCCGGCGTGCTGGACGGGATCGAGGTGCAGTTCCGCAACGCGGGCGCGGTGCTGTTCGGGGTGGCGGATTATGTCCCCGCGCTGATGGAATATGTCGAGAAGTACGGCATCCAGCTGGAGCTCGGCAGCAACCTGATCGCGGTCGATGGACCCGGCCAGCAGGCGACCTTCGCCACCGCGCAAGGCGAGGAGACCGTCAGCTTCGACATGCTCCATGTCGTCCCCCCGCAGGTCGCCCCGCAATTCCTCGCCGATAGCCCGCTGGCGGCGGCGAGCGGGTTTACCGATGTCGACCAGCACACGCTTCAGCATGTGCGTTATCCCAATGTCTTCGGCCTCGGCGACGCAGGCGCAATGCCCAATGCCAAGACCGCCGCGGCGGCACGCAAGCAGGCGCCGGTGGTGGCAGTCAACGCGCTGCGCCAGCTCGATGGCAAGGGGCCGACCGCGGGCTATGACGGCTATGGCTCGTGCCCGCTGACGGTCGAGCGCGGCAAGATCGTGCTGGCCGAATTCGCCTATGGCGGCAAGCTCGCGCCGAGTTTCCCGACCTGGCTGGTCGACGGCACAAGGCCCGCGCGCCTGTCATGGATGCTCAAGGCCGATCTGCTGCCGTGGATCTACTGGAACGGGATGCTCAAGGGCCGCGAGTGGCTCGCGGGGCCGGGCGGGCTGATCGCACAATAACGCCATGCTGGAACGCTATTTCCCGATACTCGCGTGGGGCCGCACCTATGATCGGCCTGCGCTGACCAGCGACCTGATGGCGGCGGTGATCGTCACCATCATGCTGATCCCGCAGAGCCTCGCCTATGCGATGCTGGCGGGGCTGCCGCCGGTGGTGGGGCTCTATGCCTCGATCCTGCCGCTGGTCGCCTATGCCGTGTTCGGCACCAGCCGGACGCTGGCGGTGGGCCCGGTCGCGGTGGTCTCGCTGATGACCGCGAGCGCGGTCGGCGCG
>PNKW01000007.1 GCA_013822695.1 Erythrobacter sp.
TCGAACAGGATCGTCACCGAGGAGAGGCCCAGCACCGATTTCGAGCGCAGAGTTGCCAGATCGGGCACGCCATTGACCGCAGTCTCGATCGGCACCGTGATCAGGCTCTCGACTTCCTCGGTCGACAGGCCCGGTGCTTCGGTCTGGATCTCGACAATGGGCGGAGCGAACTCGGGGAAGACATCAAGCGGCACATCGGCAGACGCGCGCAGGCCAAGCACCACCAAGAGCGCCGCCATTGCGATCACCAGCACGCGCTGCTTGAGCGCCGAGCGAACCAGCCAGGCCAGCATCAGTGTGCGACCCCGAACTCGGTGCCGAACAGTTCGGCAGCACCCGCTGTGACCACCAGCGTTCCGGGACGAAGGCCCCGCGACAGAATCGCGCGGCCACCTTCGGTTGCAGCAACCTCGATCCGCTGGCGGACATAGGTGTCGGCCTCTGTCTTGGCATAGACCCATTCGCCGCCATAGATGTCACGCAGGATCGCGGAGGTCGGCACGGACAGCCCTTCGCTTCGCCCACCAGCGAGCGGGAGCGCGACGCTGACCCGCTGACCGACACGGTAGGCCCGATCACGATTGTCGAGCGCGAAATAGAGATCGACGGTGCCAGCGACTGCGTTCGCCGATGGCGGCGCATCGACGGGCCGCGCCGATCGTTTCGCGCCGTCCTGTCCAAGCGGCGAGACCAGCGCCGACTGACCTTGTTGCACCCCGGCAAGATCGCTCCCGAACACCGGCACCCGCACCCAGACGTAGCGCTGATTGCTAAGGCTTGCGACCGATGGCCCGAGCAGGCGGCGCTGGGCTGCCGCCGCATCGGCAGCAGCCTTTGCCGCACCGAGCGCTGCCGTCGCCTCGTCACGTGCGCGAATGCTGCCCGCTTCCTCGTCAACCAGAGCCGAGGCACGATCATAGGCGATGCGCGCCAAGGCCAGCTGGGCGCGTGCCCGCGCCAGTTCCCCATCGGCTGCGACCTGCTGCAAGCCAAGCTGTTGCAGATTGCTGGCAGAGTTGATCGGCGCGCCGCCAGCCCCCGCCGGTATCACGATCTCACCGCTCGTCATGCGCATGGCCGATGCGGTGCCCGTCCCGATCCGCTCGGTGACAATCCCGAGCCGCTTCTGCGCTTCCGGCGTGAGCTTCAGGCGGACGAGCTCGGTCTCGTGGGCGATTGCCTCGCTGTGGACCGGCGGCTTTGTCGGCGCAGTGGGCTCGCTTCCGCACGCGGTCAGCAGGATGGCAGGGGCGAAAGCGACAAGGGCGAAGCGGTTTGGCATTCCTGCCGCATAGAGCGCCTGCATTGGGGCAATGTTGGCAAAGCTATACAATTTCCCAATGTGGCAGCGCGAGCCGCTGCCATCATCGAGCTGGCACACTTAGGGCGGCTATGGGGCGATAGATCACGGACAGGGAATGTTCGCGAGCCGGGTATAGCCGACGCAACCGTTGATCGATCGCCGAAGCGGCTGGCTCGCGACTGAATGAGCAATGCAAGCGGGCCAATCACGTCTCCCGTTCACGTTCGCCGATCAGCACCCTGTCCTCTCCCTATTCGGCCCTTGCAGCGGGATTCGTCCTATGTCACATGCCTGTGCACACGCCGGTCTCGGCGTGCTGCAACCCGCGGTTTTCCGGGCTTTGCGGGTGGTCGGAAATGTGGACTCGCATCCTGTCTCCCCGACCACTTTTCTTTATCTTTTTCAGATATCTGATTCTGTGCGCGTGGACTTTCTGGGGCACCTTTCTGGGGCACCTCGGGGAGGCACCGCCAGCCAAGTCGGCGATCTGAGACCGCATCATGGCCCTGGCATTCTAAGGCTGCGCCTTCTACGCCTTGCGCCGAGCTTTCGCGCGTGCGGCCAGCCGCTCCTTCCGGTTGCCAGAAGAGAATCGATCATTGTCCCGCTCGGCTAGAGCATTTTCCGACCAATCTGGGCCGCCCTGACGGAGCCGATTTGGGTTCAGGGTGAGGCGCGAGGAGAGAGCGATGCGGCGCATCGTGAGCGACGAGCAACGTGGCCCTGAACCCAAATCGGCTCCATGCCAATGCTTCCACCTCGACAGGACAGGCTCTAGACGCTGACCCCGAACAGCCGACCCACGGCGGCGGTGATCGCCATCGCGAAGACGCCCCAGCCGACGACGCGCAAGGTCGCAGGCACCAGCGGCGCAGCCCCCGCCCTGGCCCCCAGCGCGCCGAGCACGGCCAGCGCCAATACCGACACCGCGACCACCGTTACCATGATCGCGCCTTGCGGGGCGAGCCACGCCGCCAGCAGCGGCACGGCGGCAGCCGCGCTGAAGGTTAGCCCCGAGGCCATCGCCGCCTGAAGCGGCCGGGCGGCGAGGTGTTCGGACAGGCCCAGCTCATCGCGCACATGCGCCGCGAGCGGATCGAGTGCGGTTAGCTCGCGCGCTACAGCCGCGGCAGTCGCCTCGCTGAGGCCGCGCGCGCGATAGATCGCCGCCAGCTCCACCTCTTCATCTGCGGGGGTGGCGGCGAGCGCCTCCTGCTCGCGGGCGATATCGGCCTGCTCGGAATCGGCCTGGCTGGAGACCGAGATATACTCGCCGGCCGCCATCGACATCGCGCCCGCGATCAGCGCCGCGACCCCGGCGACCAGCACGGGGCCCGTGTCAGGCGTCGCCGCCGCCACGCCGATGATCAGCGAGGCGACCGAGATGATCCCGTCATTCGCTCCCAGCACCGCGGCGCGCAGCCAGCCGCTACGATGAACATAATGCGGATCGTCGGGATGGGCGCTGTTTGCTGTAGCCATACGACCTTGTCCGCCTTCGCAGAGGCGATGGCAAGGCTTGGCTAGGTCGCCGACCAGCCCGCGTCGATCATCAGCGCCGATCCCGTCACCACCCGCGCGGCCTCGCTCACCAGATACATCACCGTCGCTGCGGACTGCTCGGAGGTGATCTTTTCCTTGATGAGGTGCGGAGTGAGCTGGAGCTCGTACGCCTCCTCGACCCCGAGCCCGCGCGCGGCGGCGAGATCGTCGGTCGCAGCGGCGACCATCGGCGTATCGACCAGCCCGGGGCACAGCGCGTTCACCGTGATCTTGTGTTCGGCCAGCTCCCCCGCCATCGCGCGGGTCAGCCCCATCATGCCATGCTTGGAGGCGCAGTAATGGGCATAGCCCGGCGTCCCCACGTGCCCCGCGACCGAGGCGATGTTGACGATCCGCCCTCCCTCACCTTGCGCGATCATGTGCGGCACACTCGCGCGGACCACGCGCCACGCGCCGGTCAGGTTGACGTCGATCATGGTGGTCCACATCGCCTCGTCAAGCTCGTGTGCGGGGCGGCCACCGGTGAGGATGCCGGCATTGTTGACGATAATGTCGATCCGCCCGAAGGCCTCCAGCGTTGCTGCGACAAACGCCTCGACCTGCGCCATGTCGCGCACGTTGCAGGCCATCGCGAGCGCAGCCACGCCGTGTGCCTCGATCGCCTTGGCAACATCGCCCAACGCGCCGCCGAGCGCGTAGCCGACCGTCTCCATCGCCGCCGCACCGACATCGCAGATCGCCACATCCGCGCCCGCTTCGGCCAGCGCCAGCGCGATCGCGCGGCCCTGCCCGCGCGCCGCGCCGGTGACCAGCGCAGCCTTGCCTGCGAGTGATCCCGCCATGTCCTGTCCCTCTCCCTGATCCGGGGGAGAGACTATCCCACCTGCGCAAAACCCCAAGCGGCTGAAGTGATAGGCGCGCGCCCGCTTAGACGGCGGCGTTGGTCGCTTCGAGAATCCAATCGGGGATCGCCTCTTGCCTGAGGTCGGCAAGATCGAGCCCCTGCGCGCGCACTGCATCGTAGCGGTCGCGCGGGGCGTAGTCGGCGGGGCGCTGGACGAAGATCTTGCCCTTGGTCTCGGCAAGGATCGCAAGGCCGCGCACCCCGTCGTTCCCGTTCCCGGTAAGCAGCCCGCCGAGCGCGGACAGACCGCTCCTCGCAAGGCTGCCGAACAGGAGGTCGGCCGAGGGGCGACAGCCATTGACCGGGTCGCGCTCGACCAGCCGCAGGCGCGGCGGCTCGCCCGCCTCGACCACGACGTGGCGCGTGGGATCATGCGCCAGCCACACCTTGCCCGGTTCGAGGCTGACGCCGTCCATCGCATCGCCCAGCTGGCACGGCAGCGAATGGCGCATCGCGCGCACCGCGTTCTCGACGGCGGCGGGATCGGCATCGAACAGCACGATGGTCGGCGGACAGGCGGCGTCATAGGCAGCGAGCACCTGGCGCGCGCTTTCGATCCCCGCCGTCCCGCAGGCGAGCGCGACGATGCTGCCGTCCGAGCGATACTTCGCCCCGCCGCCCACACTGCCTTCGACATCCTCGCCGCCGGGCTTCAATTCGCCCGCCGCCGCCTTCAGCACGATGTCGCCAAGCTGGCGCACGGTTGCATCGAATTCCTCGCGCGAGGTGTGCAGGGGCTTGGGGAAGCAGTGCACCGCGCCCAGTTCCAGCGCGCGGCGCGCGGTGCCGGTGCCGGCCTGAGTGATCGAGGACAGCATGATCACCGGCATCGGCCGGGTCTCCATCACTTCCTCAAGGAATTCCATCCCGCTCTTGCCCGGCATCTCGACATCGAGCGTCAGCACGTCGGGCCTGAGCTTTTCGAGCTGGTCGCGGGCGTCATCGGCGTTCTTGGCGGTGCCGCACACGGTCACGCCCTTGGCGTTGTCGAGAATGTCGCAGAACAGCGCGCGCATCGCGGCGGAATCGTCGACTACCAGTACCCGTACATTGGCCATGTTCGTTCAGCCTCTTGATTGAGGCCCCCCGGATAGGCGGAGAGCGCCGAACAAATTCGCGCGCGCTGCCTAGGGGGAAGCGCATAGGGTCTTGGCAGTGCTGGCTTATGGAGCGCCGGAATAGGTGAGACCTTGTGACACGCCCGCGCCGACCAAATCGCCGGGCCATGACAGGGTGAACTGCAATGACGATCGAGAAGCTTTCGCGAATCGCCGGCATAACGCTGTGCTCCATGGTGGCAGCGATCCTGCTGCTGACCGGCATCGGAATGAACCACGTGCGCAATGGCGGCGCGCTCGACAACGGCGAGCAAATGCTATCGGACTTCCGCGCGGATATCCTGCCGCCGCCGATGTTCCTCGTCGAAAGCTTCGCCAACGCCAGCATCATGGCGATTCATCGCGACGCCTATGCCGTCAACGAAAAGCGGCTGGCGGAACTGGAGAAAGCCTATTGGGATGCCGAACGTCGCTGGGCGCAGAGCGCGATGTCGGATGATCTGAAGGCCGGTCTGGCGCAGAATGCGCAGCAGACTGGCAAGGCCTTCTGGGACGAGGTCAACCAGTCGCTGAAGCCCGCCGCACGGCGCTGGGATCAGCCGGCCATGGCGGCCTCGCACCGCCGGCTGCTCGAAATCTACCGCGACCACCGCGCCGGGATCAACGACCTCGTGGCCCGCAGCGAGGCGGAGACGGCTGCGGCGACCGAAGAGAATGCGGTCGTCCAGATGCTGATCCTCGGCGGCGCATGCCTTGCGGTGCTGGTCGTGCTGGTGGGCATTGGAGCGGCCTATCTCGCCTTCCGCCGCAAGGTGCTCTGGCCGATCTATATCACCATCGAGACCATGCGCGACATGGCAGCGGGTGATGTCGATGCCGGGATCACCACCGAGCACCGCGTCGACGAGATCGGCACGATGACCCGCGCGATCGAGACGTTCCGCGCGGCAATGAAGTCCGATCGGGCCCGTTCGGCCGAGCAGGCCGAGGTGGTCGAAACCCTCTCGGGCGCGCTCGACAACCTGGCGGCAGGAGACCTCACGCACCGCATAACGACGATGCCCGCGGGCGAGCACGAGCGGCTGCAGGAGGCCTTCAACACATCAGTCGCCCGGCTCGAGGCGATGATCGCCCAGGTGCGCGCCACCGTGGGCGGGGTCACGACCGGCTCGGACGAGATCCGCGCCGCGTCCGAAGACCTCGCGCTGCGCAACGAGCAACAGGCCGCCAGCCTCGAGGAGACCGCCGCCTCGGTCGGCACCACGGTCAGCCTCACCCGCCAGTCGGCCGAAAACGCCGGCGCCGCCAAGCACGCCATCGCCCAGACCCATCAGCGCGCAACCGAAGGCGGCGCGGTGGTCGGCAAGGCGGTCGCGGCGATGGGCGCGATCGAGCAGTCGGCCAAGGAGATCACCCAGATCATCGACGTGATCGACGGGATCGCCTTCCAGACCAACCTCCTGGCATTGAACGCAGGCGTCGAAGCCGCGCGTGCCGGCGAGGCCGGGAAGGGCTTCGCGGTTGTCGCCAACGAGGTGCGCGCGCTCGCCCAGCGTTCGGCCGAGGCCGCACGGGACATCAAGGCGCTGATCGACAAGTCGACCGCCCACGTCGGCGACGGGGTGAGCCTCGTCGGCGAGACCGGCACGCTGCTTGCCGAGATCGTAGCGCAGGTGGGTTCGGTGACGCGCCAGGTCGAGGAGATTGCCGAGACCACCGCCGCACAGGCGAGCAATCTCGAGCAGGTGAACGTGGCCGTGGGCACGATCGACCGGATGACCCAGCAGAACGCGGCGATGGTCGAACAGTCGACCGCGGCCACGCGCAGCCTGTCCTCCGAGGCGCAGCGTCTCGGCGAGCTGGTGGCGCAGTTCCGGGTGAGCAGCGCAGGCCACGCCGCCTACGCCGCCGCGCCCCCCGCCTACGCCCCGCCGCCGCCTGCTCCGCTTGCCGCAGCGCGCAAACCCGCGCCTGCCCCGCGCAAAGCCGCACTTCCTCCGCCGCCGCCCGTGACCGGAAACCTCGCCCGCAAGCCCGCGCCCGCGTCCGCTCCGGCCGAGGACGACTGGAGCGAGTTCTGAGCGCTCCGCCACGCCGCCCCGACCTGCCCGCACAAGGTTCGCATCCATGATCAGCCTCCCCCCCATCTGCGACCGTAGCGCCGCGAGCGCGCTCTATCCGGAAATCGCGGAATCGCTCGGGCCCGCGCCGCTCGGCGTCGATGCGAGCCGCGTCGAGCGGATCGGGCAGGCGATGCTGCAACTGCTGGTCTCGGCGGCGCGCAGCGAAGGCGGGATCGCAATCCACCAGCCGAGCGCCGCCTTCACCGCCGCGCTCACGCTGACCCGGCTCGATCACGTGGTGATGGAGGGAATCGCGGCATGACCGAAGACGACATCAAGCAGATCTTCTTCGTCGAATGCGAGGAATCGCTCGAAGCGGCCGAAACCGGCCTTGCCGCCTGCCGCGAGGGCACCCACGACAGCGAGACGATCAACGCGATCTTCCGCGCGGTGCATTCGATCAAGGGCGGTGCGGGGGCCTTCGGGCACACCGCGCTCGCCGCCTATACCCACGGCTTTGAAAACCTGCTGGGCGACGTGCGCGAGGGCAAGGTGCCGCTCGAACCGGCGCTGGTCGACCTGCTGCTGCTCGCGCTCGATTGCCTGCGCGATCATGTCGAGGCGGCGCGCGGGGGCGGCGCGCCGCCGGACGACACCGATCTTCTCGCGCGGCTTGAAGCCGCACGGGCGGCGGGCGGCGGGGAGGTTGCTGCTTCCCCACCCGCGCCTGCGCCAGCGCCCGCCGCCGCACCCGACTCGCTCGACGATCTCGACGCGCTGCTGAATGAACTCTCCGCGCCTGCGCCTGCCGCCGCACCCGCGCCGGCAAGCTGGCTGGTCCACATCCGCCCCCATGCGGGCGCGATGACCAAGGGCAGTGAGCCGCTGCTGTGGCTGCGCGAACTCACAGATCTGGGCGGCACCTGCGAGCTATGCGACATTGCTCCCGTCCCGAGCTTCGAGCGGCTTCAGGTCGAGGAGGGCTATCTCGGCTGGACCTTCCGCATGCCCGGCAGCGTCGCGCGCGACACGGTATCGGAGATCTTCGATTTCGTCGGCGACGACGTTGCGCTTGCCTATGATGGCGATCCGATCCCCGCGCCGCGCATCGCCGCGCCTTCCGCGCCCGCGCTGGCCGCTGCGCATACCGAAGCGCCCCAGCCGATCCACAAGCCCGAAACCACCACTGCTGGGCCGACACCGCCTGCCGCAGCCGCTGCCGCCGCGCCGCCCGCTGGCGGCACGGCCAACCAGTCGGTGCGGATCGATCTCAGGAAGCTCGACATGCTGATCGACGGTGTGGGCGAGCTGGTGATCGCGCAGGCCATGCTCGCCCAGCGCCTCACCAACGAGAACCTCGCCCATATCGAGGAGCTGGCCCTAATCGACGGGCTGGTGCGCGACATCCAGGAACACGCGATGGCCTTCCGCGCCCAGCCGATCAGCTCGGTGTTCGGCCGCGTGCCGCGCCTGCTGCGCGAACTTGGCGGTTCGACCGGCAAGCATGTGAAGCTGGAGGTCGCAGGCGAGACCACCGAGCTCGACAAGACCGTGATCGAGCGCCTGTCAGAGCCGATGACGCACCTGATCCGCAATGCGGTAGACCACGGGATCGAAAGCCCTGAGGAACGCCGCGCCGCGGGCAAGGACCCCGAAGGCACGCTCACGCTGTCGGCCGAACAGAAGGCCGGGCGCATCATCATCCGCATCGCCGACGACGGGCGCGGGATCGACCGCGACCGGGTGCTCGCGAAGGCCATCGCCAACGGCCTCGTCGCTCCCGATGCGCAGCTCACCGATGACGACATCAACCAGCTGATCTTCGCCCCCGGTTTCTCCACCGCCGCGACGGTCTCGAGCATCTCGGGCCGCGGCGTGGGCATGGACGTGGTCAAGCAGAACGTGAAGGAGCTGGGCGGGCGCATCACCATCGAGAGCACTCCGGGCAAGGGCACCACCTTCAGCCTCGCCCTGCCGCTGACGCTGGCGATCTCGGACGGGATGATCGTACAGGTCGGCGACCAGTCGCTGGTGATTCCCCTCACCCATGTGATCGAGAGCCTCCGGCCCACCCCTGCCGACGTCAAGAGCATGGGCACCCGCGCGCAGATGCTCAACGCGCGCGGCAGCTTCGTGCCGATCGTGCCCTTGGGCGTGCTGACCGGCGCGGGCGGGGCCGTTTCCAACCCCTGCGCGGGGGTGCTGGTTCTGGTCGAGACCGAGGGTCACGGCCGGGTCGCGCTGCTGGTCGATGCCATCACCGATCAGCGCCAGTTCGTGATCAAGGCGCTCGATGCGCACTATCGCCAGATCGATTCTGTGGCGGGGGCGACGATCCTCGGCAACGGCAAGGTCGCGCTGATCGTCGATGTCGATTTCATCGCCAGCAACGCCGCGCGCAATCTTGTCGGCACCGTGCCGCTCGCCGCGGCCGCCTGACGATGCACTCTTCGGTCGCTCCGTCAGACAGCCAGCCCATGGTCCCCGGTGTCAGCCCGGCGATCTATGGCGAGTCCGATTTCCGCCGGATCGCGGATTTGATCCACGCCGAGACCGGGATCGTCCTGTCCGAACGCAAGAAGATGCTCGCCTATTCGCGCCTCGCCCCGCTGGTGCGGCGCAGCGGGCTGACGAGCTTCGGTGCCTTTCTCGACACGCTCGGGGGCGATCCGCGCACGATGACCGAGGTGGTCGCCGCGCTCACCACCAACCACACCTATTTCCACCGCGAGCCGCACCATTTCGAGCATTTCGAGACCGTCTTGCGGCCCGAGCTGTTGCGCCGCGCGAACAGCGGCGCGGATGTGCGGATCTGGTCGGCGGGCTGTTCGACCGGCGAGGAAATCTGGACGCTGATGATGGTGCTGCTCGGGCGCGACCGCATGGCAGGGCTGAAGCTTGCGCGGGGCAAGCTGATCGCGCTCGCCAGCGACATCTCGATCAACGCGCTCGCAGGCGCGCGCGCCGCGCACTATCCGGCGAGCGCGCTTGAGGCCCTGCCCGAACCGCTGCGCCGCGCATGGTGCGTGCCTGCCAGCGCCCCGGGCGAGCCGCAGCTCGCAATCGCCCCGGAGGTGCAGGCGCTGGTGCGGTTCCGCGAGCTGAACCTGATGGGCAAGTGGCCGATGAACCGTCCGTTCGACGTGATCTTTTGCCGCAACGTCATGATCTATTTCGACATTCCGACCAAGGAACGGCTGATCGAGCGTTTCGCCCGCCAGCTTGTGCCGGGCGGCTATCTCTACATCGGCCATTCCGAACGCGTCAGCGGGCCTGCCACCGCGCTGCTCGAGCCGGTCGGGCCGACCATCTATCGGCGAAAGGGTCATGCATGACTATCCGGGTGCTGATTGTCGACGACAGCCAGCTGATGCGCGCGCTGCTCCAGCACCGGCTCGCGCGCGAGAGCGACATCACCGTGATCGGCACCGCGGCCGATGCCGTCGAGGCGCGCGCAATGATCAAGGCATTGGACCCCGACGTGGTGACGCTCGATATCGAGATGCCGGGGATGGATGGCCTCAGCTTCCTCGAGAAGATCATGCAGCTGCGCCCCACCCCGGTGATCCTCGTCTCGGGCGCGACCGAGGCGGGAGCGAGCGCGACCGCGCGCGGACTGCAACTCGGCGCTGTCGGCTGCATCGCCAAATCGCAGCTGCGCGTTCAGCCGAGCGACGTCGTCGATGATTGCCCGCTGGTCGAGATGGTGCGCGAGGCGGCACGCGCCCACCTCCACCCGCATCCGGCTCGCCCTGTCCACCGCGCCGCGGCGGCCCCATCGACGGCATCTGCCGCCTCATCCCTGCCCGAGATCATCGTGATCGGGGCATCGACCGGAGGCGTCGAGGCGCTTCACACCGTGCTTTCGGGCTTCCCCGCAGATTGTCCGCCAACGCTGGTGGTCCAGCACATCAACGGCCACTTTGCCGGTGCGATAGCCCAGTCCTTCGACCGTGCGGTGCGCCCGCGGGTGATGCTGGCGGAGAGCGACATGCCGCTGGAACGCGGCACGGTGCTGCTTGCGCCGGGCAATGACCGCCACCTGCAGGTCGCCACCGCCGGATCGCGCGGCCTGCGCTGCGTGCTGCGCGAGGGCGAGCCGGTCACCGGTCACCGCCCCAGCGTCGACCGTCTGTTTGCCTCGCTCGCTTCCACCCTCGGCGGCCCGAAAGGGGCACGTGGTCTGGGAATCCTGCTGACCGGCATGGGGCAGGACGGGGCGCAGGGCATGGCCCAGCTCGCCAGCATCGGCGCCCGCACCATCGCACAGGATCAGGCGAGTTGCGTCGTCTTCGGCATGCCGCGCGCCGCGATCGAACTGGGCGCAGCGAGCGAGGTGCTGCCGCTCGATCGCATCGCGTCCGCGATCTTCACCCCGGCCCGCGCGGTGCTTTCATGAGCGACATGACCCCCTTCCTTCCGAACGCGTCGCCCGAAGTGCTGCGCGTCACCATCGTTCAGGGCGAGGCCAAGGCGAGCACCGATCCGCGCGTCGAGATGAGCACCATCCTCGGCAGCTGCGTTGCGACCTGCCTGTTCGATCCCGTCTCGCGGGTCGGCGGGATGAACCACTTCCTCCTCGCCGAACCGCCCGCCCACGTGCGCAATCAGGCGTTCGACAGCGATTACGGCCTGTTCCTGATGGAGCTGCTGATCAACGAGATGCTGGGCATGGGCGCGATCAAGAGCCGGCTGCGCGCGCGGCTTTACGGGGGCGCGAACCTCAACCCCGACCTCTCGCCCATCGGCACCGCCAACGCCGCCTTCGCCCGCCAGTTTCTCACCCGCGAGAACATCCCCTGCGTGTTCGAGGATCTCGAGGGCACGCAGGCGCGCCGCATCCAGTTTCGTCCCGCCAGCGGCCAGGTCCGCGCCCGGCTCGTGCCCTCTGACGTGGCCCCTACGGAAAAACCACTGGGGCGGCCGCAATCGGCGCTTGGGACGGTCGAGCTATTCTAGGACCAAACGGAGACCATCATGCACACCCAATCGACACCGATCCGTGTCCTCACGGTCGACGACAGTGCCTCCATGCGCGCGCTCCTGCTGGGGGCGCTGACTTCGCGCGGCTTTGCGGTCGAACAATGCGAAGACGGGCAGGAGGCGCTCGAATGGCTCGCCTCCAACGAGGTCGACGTGATCATCACGGATATCAACATGCCGCGGCTCGACGGCTTCGGGCTGATCGAGAAGCTGCGCACCAGCGCGCTCCACGCCGAGCGTCCAATCCTGGTGCTGACCACCGAAAGCTCCGACGAGAAGAAGCAGCGCGCCCGCAACGCCGGGGCAACCGGGTGGATCGTCAAGCCCTTCGACGCCGACAAGCTCACCGCCGCGCTGCGCCGCGTGATCCACTGAGGAGCCGCTCCATGCGCCACGAACTCATCACCTTCGGCATCGCCAACCAGCGCTTCGGCATCGATATCATGACCGTGCGCGAGATCCGCGCCTGGTCGCCCGTCACCCGCCTGCCGCGCGTGCCCGATTATGTCGCGGGCGTGGTCAACCTGCGCGGCGCGGTGCTGCCGGTGATCGATCTTGCCGCGCGGCTCGGCTGGACGCCGACCGAGGCGACCCCGCGCAACCCGATCATCGTCATCGAGCACGAGGGCCAGATGCGCGGGCTTATCGTCCACGACGTCGCCGACATCGTCTCGATCGAGGCCGGCACGCTGCAGCAGCCAGACGCGGTCGGGCACGAGACGATCACCCATTTTCTCGAGGGGATCGCCCCCTTGGGCGATGACATGGTGATGGTGCTCGATCTGGCACGGCTGATGGCCGACGAGCCGATCGAATTGGCAGCTTGAGCATGAGTCGCCCCCAACCCGCCGCCGCGCGAACGCGCGCGGGCGCCCCTCACTCGCCTGCATTGCTGGCCGGAATTGCCGCGCGCCTCGGCGCCTTCGCCGAGGACGCCGAGGCCTTCGGCATCGTACTTTGCAGCGACTACGATGTCGCCACGCGCTACCTCGTGCAGCTCCAGCAGATCGACCGACTTGCGCAGTCCCTGCGCGAAATGGCCAATGTGCTCAGCGCCGCGAATCCCGAGGCCGCGGTCGCCGCGATCCGGCTGGGCGAACTGCGCCACGCGCTGGAACAGATCGATGCGCGCTGACCTGTTGCTTCTTGGCCTTCACGGAGCGGGCGTCATGCTGGCGCTGGTCGCAGCGCTGGTGTGGCCGCGCCCCGGTCAGGCGGCGCTGCTCGTGCCGCTTGGCGGCAGCGACACACGCAGCGTGATCGCCTGGGCAGCGCGCGAGGAGGCCCCGCTGCTCGCGCTCGACACCACCCGCGGGCGCGTGATCGCCCGCATCACCGGCAATGCCGGCCTGCTGCGCGCGCTCGGCGAGGGCATTCTGCCGCTTGCGGTGCGGGCCCCGGGCTGCGGCACCGATCCGAGGAGGTAAGGCCATGCCCGTAGATGAAATCCTCGTGCTGCGTGAAGCCGGCATTCGCCTCACCGGGTGGCTGGCCGGGCTTGTCGGGGCGGTGCTGGTGACCTGGGCGCTGGTCGGCGGCGCGCCGCTGGTGGCGGCGGCTGCCGCTGTGCTGACCGGGCCCCCGCTGTGGTTCGCACAGACCCGACGATCAGACCCCCTGGCGCGCGCCTTGATGAGCGTCACCTACCCGCTGTTTGCCGCGCTGCTGCTGGCGATGGCAAGCAGCACGGGCTGGCTGCTCGACATGCACATGGTGTTCTTCGTCTTCCTCGCGGTGCTCGCCGCGCTGGTCGACTGGCGGGTGATCGTGATCGGCACCGTGGTGACCGCGCTCCACCACATCGCGCTCAACTTCATCGCCCCCGCGCTCGTCTTTCCCGATGGCGCGGACCTGCTGCGGGTGGTGTTCCATGCCGCAATCGTGCTGGTCGAGGCGGCGGTGCTGATCGTGCTGTGCCGCCAGTTCGAGGCGCTGGTTCGGAGCCTCATGGAAGCGCGCCACGCCGAAGCCGCACTCGAGGCTGAGCGCAAGGACGAACGCGAGCGTCTCGCGCGGGAGCAACAGCTGGTGCTTTCGGGCCTGTCCGAAAGGCTCCGCCTGCTGGCCGCGGGCGACCTGTCGAGCCGGCTCGATACCCCCTTTCCCGGCGAATATGACCGCGCCCGATCCTTGCTCAACACCTCATGCGCCGAACTCGATCAGTTGGTCGGCGCGGTGGCGCAGACCTCCGATCTGGTGGCAACCGGTGCGCATGAATTGCGCGAAGCCTCGTCCGAACTGGCCAGCAAAACCGAACAGCAAACCGCTGCAATCGAAGGTGCCGTGCGCACCGCAGGCGATCTGCTCCAGGAGATCGAGACGCAGGCGGGCCTGTGGGCCGCGACCCGCACGACCGCGCTCGACGCCAAGAGCGATGCCGACCGCGGCGCCGGGGAAATCGCCGCCGCCGCCGAAGCGATCACCCGGATCGAGGCATCATCGGTCGAGATCGGCGAGATGATCGGCTTCATCGATACCATCGCCTTCCAGACCAACCTGCTCGCCCTCAACGCAGGCGTCGAGGCCGCACGCGCAGGAGAAGCGGGCAAGGGGTTCGCGGTCGTCGCGGGCGAGGTGCGCGAGCTCGCCCAGCGCTCGGCCCAATCGGCAACCGCGATCAAGGCGCTGGTCGCCACTTCGAAGGACGAGGTGGCCGTCGGGGTTGCCCGCGTGCAGCAACTCGTCACCCTGCTCGCCTCGCTGGTGGCGCGCTTCTCGGACATTGCCGGGCAGGTCGACACAATCGCGCAAGGCTCGGAAGGCTCGCTCGAGGCGATCCGCCGGATCAATGCTGCGATGAGCCTGCTCGACCAGGGCATGCAGCAGAACGCGGCCATGGCCGAACAGACCAGCGCCGCCTCGGTCGAACTGCTGCGCAGCGCCGAAGACCTGACCAACCAGATTTCCCGCTTCCGGCGGCAGGAGCGCGCGCTCGCGCCGCCACAGAGCCGCGCGGCCTGAGCTATTTGCCTTCCATGATCGGCGGGGCCGAGGGGATCGGACTGCCGGTCTGGATCGAAGTGCTCTCGTTGGCGAGAATGCCGACGACCTGCGTCCACACCGCCACGTTCTGGCGCAGCTGTGCGGGATCGATCTTGTCGAGCGTGTCGTCCGGGGTGTGGTGGAGGTCGAAATAGCGGGTGCCGTCCTGCTGCAAGTCGATCAGTGCGCCCTTCTGGTCGCGCACGATGTTGAGGTCCGCGCCCCCGCCCGCGACATCGGTGCCGCTCGAGACGCCGAAGCGTGCGACGGCGGCGGCAAGCTTCTTGTGCAGCGCGGGATTGCTCTCGCGGAAGTTCGAATCGAAGCGCCAGATCCGGTCCGCGCCGAAATCGCTTTCGAGGCCGACGGCGATGGGTTCGCCGATATGGGCCTTTGAATAGGCGGTCGACCCGAATAGCCCCACCTCTTCGGCGCCTGCCAGCAGGACGCGGATGGTGCGCAGCGGGCGGCCACCTGAAGCGACATGGCGTGCGGCTGCGATGATGATGCCGCAGCCCGCCGCATCGTCGAAGGCCCCCGGCGCGTTCCACCAGCTGTCGAGATGGCAGGCGAGCAGCACCGGCGGGAGCGAGGGATTGCGCCCCACAATCTCGCCCACCACATTGCCGCTCTCGGTCTGGCCGATCTGACGCGGGTTCATTTCCAGCCGCATCGTGACCGGACGGCCCTGCGCGCGGGCGAACATGCGTTCGAGATTGGCCGCATCGGGCAGGCTCAGCGCGCCCGCCGGGATGGGCGCAACACCATCGGGGAAGCTGGTGCCGCCGGTGTGAGGGTTGCGATGATTATCGGTGCCGACCGACTTGATCACCGTGGCCACCGCGCCCTTGCTCGCCGCGATCCCTGCCCCCACCCAGCGCGCCGGGCCGGCAAAGCCATACTGGCTGCCATCCTGCGTGCGCGACATGGCGTGGCTGATATAGGCGATCTTGCCCTTGAGGCTGCCGTCAGGCACGGCGCGCAAATCATCGACGGTGCGGAAGAACACGACCTCGGCCTCGATCCCGCCCACCGGGGTGGCGGCGGAATCGCCGAGCGGCAGGACGACAAGGTCCTGCGCAAAGGGCGCGGTCACGCGGGCGCGGGCGATGTCGCCGGGCACCCATGTGTCCATCATGAAAGGTTCGATGGCGACATTGGTGAAGCCATTTTTCTTGAGCCATTCCACGGCCCATGCGCGAGCCCGCGCCTCTGCCTCGGTCCCGGCCTGACGCGGGCCGACCTCGGTGGTCAACCCCTCGACGAAGGCATAGGCATAGCGATCATCCACAAGCACAATGTCTGACTGCGCCTCCAGCGTGAGCGGCGGCGGCGTTGCGGTGGCAAGCGTGGGCAGAGCGAGCGAGAGCGCAGCAAGCGCGAGCAAGGGCTTGGTCATGGCAACAGGTGCTATCCCCGCCCTGCCTCACTGTCTAGCCGCTTGCCCTAAGCCCTCCCCTTCCCTATCTGCACGCCCAATTCCTGACCCCATTACCAAGACCCGAAGGACCCTCCGATGGCCGCCCAATACGCCTATGTCATGAAGGGCATGACCAAGACCTTCCCCGGTGCCCAGAAGCCGGTGCTGAACAACATCTCGCTGCAGTTCTATCAGGGCGCGAAGATCGGCATCGTCGGCCCCAACGGCGCGGGCAAGTCGACGCTGATCAAGATCATGGCCGGGATCGACAAGGACTTCACCGGCGAGGCCTGGCCGGGCGAGAACATCACCGTCGGCTATCTGGAGCAGGAGCCGGAACTCGATCCGACCAAGACCGTGCTCGAAAACGTGCGTGAAGGCGCGAAGGAAACCGCCGATCTCGTCGCCCGCTTCAACGAAGTCAGCGCGCTGATGTGCGAGCCCGATGCCGATTTCGACGCATTGGGCGCGGAGATGGGTGAGCTTCAGGACAAGATCGACGCGGTCGATGGCTGGACGCTCGACAACCAGCTCGAAGTGGCGATGGAGGCCCTGCGCTGCCCGCCGAGCGACTGGCCGGTCAAGGACCTGTCAGGCGGCGAGAAGCGCCGCGTCGCGCTCACCCGGCTGCTGATCCAGAAGCCCTCGATCCTGCTGCTCGACGAGCCGACCAACCACCTCGATGCCGAAAGCGTCCAGTGGCTCGAAAACCACCTCAAGGACTATGCGGGCGCGGTGCTGATGATCACCCACGACCGCTACTTCCTCGACAACGTGGTCGAATGGATCCTCGAACTCGATCGCGGCTCCTACTACCCCTATGAGGGCAATTACTCGACCTACCTCGAGAAGAAGGCCAAGCGGCTCGAACAGGAAAGCCGCGAGGAAAGCGGCAAGCAGAAGGCGCTGCAGCGCGAGCTCGAGTGGATCCGGCAAACGCCCGCCGCGCGCCAGACGAAGTCCAAGGCGCGTATCCGCAAATTCGAGGAACTCCAGAACAGCCAGGACAGCCGCCAGGTCGGCAAGGCGCAGATCGTCATTCAGGTGCCCGAGCGCCTCGGCGGCAAGGTGATCGAGGCCAAGGGCATCACCAAGGCCTATGGCGACAAGCTATTGTTCGAAAACCTCTCCTTCATGCTGCCCCCGGGCGGCATCGTCGGCGTGATCGGGCCGAACGGCGCGGGCAAGTCGACCTTGTTCAAGATCCTCACCGGCAAGGAAACCCCCGACAATGGCACCGTCGAGATCGGCTCGACCGTGCGGCTCGGCTTTGTCGACCAGAGCCGCGACCACCTCGATCCCAAGAAGAACGTCTGGGAGGAAATCTCCGACGGGCTCGATTACATGAAGGTCAACGGGCAGGACATGTCGACCCGCGCTTATGTGGGCGCGTTCAACTTCAAGGGCTCGGACCAGCAGAAGAGCGTCGGCAAGCTTTCGGGCGGTGAGCGCAACCGCGTGCACATGGCCAAGATGCTGAAGGCAGGCGGCAATGTGCTGCTGCTCGACGAGCCGACCAACGATCTCGACGTCGAAACGCTCGCTGCACTGGAAGACGCGATCGAGAACTTTGCAGGCTGCGCCGTGGTCATCAGCCACGACCGCTTCTTCCTCGACCGCCTCGCCACCCACATCCTCGCCTTCGAGGGCAACAGCCATGTCGAATGGTTCGAAGGCAACTTCGAAGCCTACGAGGAAGACAAGCGCCGCCGTCTGGGTGATGCGGCCGACCGCCCGACGCGGGTGGCTTACAAGAAGCTTACACGCTGACTCAAACGAATGCTGCGGGCTGGCGCTATCCCCAGCCCGTCGTCTCGACCGTCAGCCCCTCAATCGTCGCCGAACACAGCACCTCGCCAAACGGCATGTCGAGCTGCCGGTCATACCCGCCGCCCTCGGCTTCGGTGCGCGGATTGGCATGCATCAGCACGCGGTTTTCGTTGAGGTCGATCACCCAATATTCCGGCACTCCGGCGCGGGCATAGAGCTGCTCCTTGAAGCCCAGATCCTTGGCCAGCGTGGTGTCTGAGACTTCAATCGCCAACTTAAGTGCGCCGAGCGGGAGGATGCCCTCGCCACCGGGCGCGTCGGTCACCGCGATATCAGGTTCGGGGACATCATAGTCTGACAGGCGGGCTGATACGTCGATCAGCGCGGTCAGCGAAGAACCGCAGTCGCGCAGAGCTGTCCGGATAGCGAAGTAGACGTCACCAACGGTGCGCGCATGCGGACGGTGCTTGGGGCTCATGTAATACACCTCACCGTCGAACAATTCGGTATCGCGGTCGCCAAACGCGCCCTCGCGGTCAAGCAGGAGATACTCCTCCACAGTGAGGCGATGGCGCGCAGCCGGATCGAGCAGATCGTGGGTGGTCATGGCGGCAGACTACCATAGCGTTCGCGCGGCACAAAGCCCGCTTGCCCCGCGCATAGTTTACGCAATCTTAAGGAGGCCTACGTCACTCTACCTAAGTCCAGAACGGGACGCGAAAAGGGCAACGGGGCGTGATGACGGGAATCGAAGTGCCACTTGAGCTGGCCGCGTTGCTCTGCGCGGCATTTGCGGCGGCGGGGGCCTGGGCTGGACGCTGGCGCGACGGCCGCCAGCCCGATCCGGCTCGCGGCGCTCCCGGCGGCCAGCGCGGCCCGCTCCGCAAGCCCGAAATCTTTTCCAAGGCAATCGATCTCGCCGCGCGCCGCAATGCGATGCGTGCAGCCTCGCAGGCGGTGCTGCACGGGCGGATCGATCAGCATCAGTCGCTCGGCACGCTCTGGCACAGCGACACCCGCGACGAAGTGCGCGAACATGTCGCCGCAGTCATGCGTGCGAGCCTGCGCCGGGGCGACGGCATGGCGCATGCCGAGACCGACGCCTTCACCATCACCCTTTCGGGCGCCGACGAGCGCGCCGCTGTGCGCATCGCCGAACGCCTGCGCCGAGAGCTGGGCCAGCTGCGCATGCCGCATGTCGGCAACCTGGCACCGCTGACCGCGAGCTTCGGCGTGGCCGCCGAACGCTTCGGCGACGGCCACGAAAGTCTCGCCAGACGCGCGCGCCGGGCGCTGGATGCGGCAGTCGCCAAGGGGCAGGATCATGTCGTCCCGGCGAGCGAGATCGAGGAGATCATGCTGCTGCCCGCCCCGACTCCTTCGCCCCTTGGCGGCGCCGAACCCTCTGCCTCGGCTGCCTAGGGCGAAACCCACCGTCCTTCCCACTCCGCAGCATCCTCTCCTGCGCCCGCACGGTTGAACTGCGCGCGGACATGCCCGGTGTGCGTGAGATAGAGCCAGTCGAGCGCAGTCAGCGTGATCCGTAGCAGCGCGAAGTTCTCCCGCGCGGGGATAAGCTGCGCATCGTCAGGCTCCACCCCTTCGAATTCGGGCGGCAGGCCCGAGGTCGGCGCGTCCGAACCCGCCCCCGGCCCGTCGCCCAGATAGCAGCGCCGGGCGAAATTGGTGCTGGCGTTCCATGCCGCATCGACCTCCGGCCCGGTGCGCAGGATCGCGCCTGTTCCGCGCGCCCGGATCTGGATCTTGGCACCCTTGTCGTAGAACAGCACCGCGATGCGCGGATCGGCGGCGATGGCTGCGGCCTTGGGCGCGCGGGTGTCGGTGTGGAGCCGCAGCCGCCAGGCGGACGCATCGAAAGCGCGCAGCACCATCACGCGCGCATCGACATCGGCGGTGACGATCACCGGCGTGTGCAGCGGCGACTTGCGCTCGCGGGGCGCACGAATGAGCCGGTCGCGGCAATCGGTGAGGGCGGCATCAAGGGTGTCGAACATCGCGAAGCGCCTTTGGCCGCAACCGCGCGCGCGTCAAGACTTGCGGAAAAATGTTCAGCCAAGTCACATTTTTTCTGAACATCGGCGAGCCGGTTCATCGCTGCGACAGTCTGCGGGGTCTATTACGGCACCATTACAACAGGCCTGTGGTGGGCTGGCGATACTGGAGGCACTTGCCATGAAGTCACTTTTTGCCCCCTTTGCCAGAACCGGCGGATCGCTCGCCGCGCTCGCTGCGGCGCTGGCCATCGCGCTCCCGGCGGTGCCCGCCGCGGCGGAGCAAGACCGTCCGCGCCCGTCGCGGGCCGAGCGCGTCCAGCCGCGCGGCGATATCTCCGGGGGCCGCCAGCGCGTCGACCTGCCGCGCGCGCCTCGCGCCGAGGCCCCGCGTCCCCAGCGTGCCGACACCCCCCGGCCCGAGCGCGCCGCACCGCGCTTCGCCGCGCCCGCTGCTCAACGTCCGCAGCGTGCCGCGCCGCCGCCGGCAGTCCAGACTGCCCCGGCCCGCCCGGCATCGCGCGGCTTCGGCAGCGAGGTGTTCGATCGCACCCGCGCGGCCCAGCAGCAGGCCCAGCGCGAACAGCGCGCCGGCCGGATCGATCAGCGCAGCGAACGCCGCGCGGACCGGGTCGATCAGCGCTTCGAGCAGCGCGCGGACCGCGTCGAACGGCGCGGCGATTTTGAGGCACGCCAGCTCGACCGGCGCGGGCGCTTTGGGGCTGCCGACCAGGTCGACCGCCGCACCGACGCGCGCGCAGACCGCATCGAGGATCGCGGCGACCGCCGTGCCGGCCGCATCGAGGATCGCGGCGACCGCCGGGCCGACCGGATCGATGATCGGCGCGGTGACGGCCGCGTCGGCGACATCCGCGCCCGCGGCGGCTTCGACAGGCGGGGCGACGGCGGCTTCGACGGCCAGGTCCGCGACATCGCCCGCGAGGCACGCCGCGCAGACCGGCGCGACGACTGGCGCGGTGACCGCGGCGGCTATCGGGGCGACCGCTATGGGTATCGCGGCGACCGTCGGGGCTGGCGTCAGGACGATTGGCGCTGGGGCTGGAACGGCCGCGCAGGCTGGGATCGCCGCGATTTCCGCCGCTGGGACAACCGCTGGCGTTTCGACCGTCGCTACGACTATAACGATTACCGCCGCGGCAACCGCTTCGTGTTCCGCCCCGGCCCGTACTACGCGCCGTTCCGCAGCCACCGCTACAGCCGGCTGGGCGTCGGCTTCTTCCTCGACAGCCTGTTCTTCCATCCACGCTACTTCATCAACGATCCCTACGCCTACCGCCTCCCGCCGGTCTATGGGCCTTATCAGTGGGTTCGGTATTATGACGACGTGGTACTGGTCGATATCTACACCGGTGAGGTCGTAGACGTGATCCACGACTTCTTCTGGTAGGTCTTCACCGGCCTAAAGGGGCCCCGTCGGAGCGATCCGGCGGGGCTTTCTTTTTGCACGGTGCGGGCAGCTTGCACCGGCGCATGGGCTTGCTAGGCTCCGCGCCGATGACCGCCTCCGGCCCCGCCCCCGACCAGAATGCCCTCGCCCGGCTCGGCATCGCGGTGCGCGCGCGGCTGGGGGCGATGCCCGGGATCTACCGCGTGCCCGACGAGCGGATCGAGCTCTATGCCATCGGCGGATTCCTGTCGGGCGGGGAGTGCGGACGGCTTTGCGCCATGATCGACGCGGTCGCCAAGCCCTCGGCGCTGCACGAGCTCGACTATGCGAGCGGCTTTCGCACCTCCTTCTCGAGCGATCTCGACCCCTATGATGCCCTGGTTGCGGGCATTTCGGCGCGGATCGATGCGGTGCTGGGCGTGCCCAAGAGCTTCGGCGAGCCGATCCAGGGCCAGCGTTATCTGCCGGGGCAAGAGTTCAAGCCGCACAACGACTGGTTCTACACCTCCGAAAGCTACTGGCCCAGCGAACAGCTGCGCGGCGGGCAGCGCAGCTGGACGACGATGGCCTATCTCAACCCGGTCGAAACCGGCGGGGCGACCGCCTTCACCCTGCTCGGGATCGAGATCGCACCGACCCCCGGCGTGCTGCTCTTGTGGAACAATGCCCTGCCCGATGGCCGCCCGAACGAGGCGACGCTCCACGCCGGAACCCCGGTGGAGGCGGGGGCGAAATACATCATCACCAAGTGGTATCGCACCCGCAGATGGCGCTGACCCTCATGCCTTGGCCAGCGCCTCGGCGATCAGCGCGCGGGTAGGCGCGATGCCGTAGAGCGCGATGAAGCTCCCCATGCGCGGGCCCTGTTCGCTGCCGAGCAGGGTTTCGTAGAGCGCCTTGAACCAGTCGCGCAGGCTCTCGAACCCGAACTCCTCGATCTTGCCGATCTCGTAGACGATGGTCTGCAAGTCCTCCGCGCTCATCGCCGGGTCGGCCATTTCGAGCGCCGCGTCGAGCGCCTTCAATGCGCCGACTTCTCCGCCCACAGGCGCGCGCTTCTCGAGCGTCGGGGCGACAAAATCGCGGTTGTAAGCGAGCGCCCGGCCCACCAGCGCATCGAGCGCGGGGTGCCTGGCCGGGTCGGCATCCGCGACATAATTGCCGAGATAGGACCACACCGCCTCGCGCGTCGCGCCCGCGCCGAGCACGCCCACGAGGTTGAGCAGCAGGCTGAAAGGCACGGGAAGCGCCTCGCCCTCGCCGGGCGCTTCCGCGCCATCATGGCGTCCATTAGCGCGCAGCAAGTGCCACACAGGATTGCCGAGCCGCTTGTCGGCGTCCTGCGAGGGGATCGCGGCGCGGAACTGCCAGTAATCGTCGACCGCCTTGGGGATCACCCCGGCGTGGAGCTGCTTGGCGCTCTTGGGATTGGCGAAGATGTAGAAGCCCAGGCTCTCGGGGCTGCCATATTGCAGCCACTCCTCGATCGAGAGGCCATTGCCCTTGGACTTGGAGATCTTCTCGCCCTTGGCGTCGAGGAACAGCTCGTAGATCAGGCCTTCGGGCTTATTGCCGCCGAGCACGCGGGCGATCTTGCCCGACTGGATGCCGGAATCGGTGAGGTCCTTGCCATACATCTCGTAATCGACGCCCAGCGCCACCCAGCGCATCGCCCAGTCGACCTTCCACTGGCACTTGGCCATGCCGCCGAGCGCCGATTGCTCGACCACCGAGCCGTCCTCGTCGGTGAAGCGGATGATCCCGGCGGCGGCATCGACCACCTCGATCGGCACCTGCAACACCGCGCCCGTGGTCGGGCTGATCGGCATGACGGGGGAGTAGGTCTTGCGGCGCTCCTCTCCCAAGGTCGGCAGCATGATGTCGAGGATCGCGCCGAAATTCGTCAGCACCCCGCGCAGGGCATCGTCGAACTTGCCGCCATTGTAGCAATCGGACGAGCT
The DNA here is from genome assembly GCA_013822695.1 of Erythrobacter sp. Classification (GTDB taxonomy): domain Bacteria; phylum Pseudomonadota; class Alphaproteobacteria; order Sphingomonadales; family Sphingomonadaceae; genus Erythrobacter. The sequence continues at coordinate 23,368 of PNKW01000007.1, forward strand.
GACGAATTCGTAGTCGAAGCCGAAGCGATCGAGAAAATCGCGCAGCATCGCGTTGTTGTGCGCAGCGAAGCTTTCGAACTTCTCGAACGGGTCGGGGATGCGCGACAGTGGCTTGCCGAGGTTGGCATCGAGCAACGCCTTGTTGGGCACGTTGTCGGGCACCTTGCGCAACCCGTCCATGTCGTCGCTGAACGCTACCAATCGGGTGGGCTGACCGGTCAGCGTTTCATAGGCGCGGCGCACCAGCGTGGTGCGCAGCACTTCCTGAAAGGTGCCGATATGCGGCAGGCCCGAGGGGCCGTAGCCGGTCTCGAACAGCACGCCGCCGGGCTTGCCCTGCGGCAGCCGCTTGGCGAGGCGCTGCGCCTCCTGGAAGGGCCAGGCCTTGGAATTGGTCGCGGCGGCGATGAGGGCGTCTTGGGTTATCGTCATGGTGAGGCGGCTTTTACGGGGCGCAAGGCGGCTTGCAAGCCTAGATTGGCTGTTGGGAAGATGACAAAGGTGACAGCGTGTCACTTTCCCAACATGGCTTTTTCATATTGTAAAACAAAGTTTTGAAGGCGCCTTTTGCAGGCGAACGGACTGGGTGGCGCGGCGCAATACGCACATTCCGCCGATCGGATATGCTCTTCATACGGCGCCGGGCCCATTGTAGGAAAGCCCGGCCTGCCGCCATTTCCATTTCCGCCGACCACCTTAGCCGCTTGGCAACCAAATCGGGCTAGCGGTGCGCGCATGGCTTATGATCATCCGTTCTACCTTCTGATCCCGGCGGTGTTTGGTCTGTTCGCGGTGGCGCTGGGGCTGATCGCGGTGTTCGAGCGGCGCCTGCTGTCGGCGCGCTGGGCGGCGGTGGGATTCATGCTCGGCAGCATCTCGCTGGTGATCGACGGGGTGCGGACGCTGGGACAGCTCGACTGGCCCTTGTGGTTCGCGGCAATGTCCCACTTTGCGGCCATGCTGGCGCTGATCGCGGGGTTTCTGGCGCGCGGCAAGCAGCGCGTGCCCGCTGCAACCGTGGCGATTACCCTCGCAGGCGCGATCCTGCTGATGCCCTATGTGCCCTGGCAGCAGCCGCTGGGGGTGCGTTCGGCAGCGATGCAGGCGGTGGGCGCGGGGATGATCTTTTCGGCCTTGAGCGCGATTGGCCCGCAGCACCGCGTGACCCAGATCGACAAGGTGGTCTTCTTCGTCACCTTTTGCGCAGGCCTCACCTATCTCATCCGCATGGTCCTGGCCACGATCAACCTCGTGCTCCATCCCGGATCGGCGCTGGCCGAGGTGTTCGGGCCGATGCTGATGATGTTCCACATCACCGGCGCGATTACCGGGATGATCGTCGGACTGGTGCTGATGCTATCGATCGGGCACGACATGCTGCGGCTCAAGATCGACGAGAGCGAAACCGATCCGCTGACGGGGTTGGGCAACCGGCGCAAGCTCGACCGCCTGATCGCCGACGATGACGATAACGGCCAGATCGGGGCAGTGATCATGATCGATCTCGACCGCTTCAAGTCGATCAACGACCGCTATGGCCACGATGCGGGTGACGAGGTGTTGCGCAAGGTGGGCGCGCGGCTGGCAGGCGTGCTCGGCCCGTTCGGTGCGGTGTGCCGGATCGGGGGCGAGGAATTCGTCGCGCTGCTTGGCCAACCTTCGGCCGAGGCGACCGGGTCGCTCGCGATTGCGGCGCGCGCGGCGATCGCAGACCTCTCGTTCGACGGTCCGGCAAGCGGTGTCCGCACCACCGCCAGCGTCGGCTTTTGCCTTGTCGCCCCGGACATTGGCCTGCGCGAGGCATTGAAGCGCGCCGATCAGGCGGTCTATGCCGCCAAGGCCGACGGGCGCGACCGGGTGGTGGGTTCGATCGCCACCAAGGGCTTGCAGGTGCTCAAGGCAGTCGCCTGATCAGTGGGTGACGCGGCGCGGGGACAGCGGCCCTCGCCGCCGTTTACAAGCCGCAGCCCCTCGCCCATTGATGGCGGAGTGACCGCTCCCCAACCGCACCCCGCTGCCGTCCCGCTGGCCGCGCTGCACGCCAGCCATGGCGGCCATTGGCTGCGCAGCGCGTCGGGAGGGACACAGGCCGTGTCCAAGGGCGATGCGATCATGGCCGCAGCCGATACGCCCGTGCTGCTGCTCAACGCGCCGCTGGTGGCGAGCCGGCTGGGCTACCCCGACCTCTCGGGGCTCGACCTGCTCGAGGCCTTTGCCTTCATCCACCCCGCGTGCTTCTGCGTGCCGACCCCGCGCGGGCTGGCCGAGGCCTTGGGGCTCCCCGTGCCCGAGAACGACGCCGCGGTGCCCGAGATGCTCCAGCGCGCAGCGGGGGCCTTGGTGGCGGCATGTCAGGACCCCGAATGGTTCGAGCGCGAGGGCGCGTGGAGCGCGGTGCAGTCGCTCGAACGCCTGCGCTGGCCGTGGGCGCAGGTGCTCCGCCCGCATATCGCCAAGCCCGAAAAGGCCGAACGCTGGCTGTTCGCCAAGCTGCCCGAATGGGACGAGACCGGCGAGCGCCCTGCCCCGCGACAGGTCGAACTTTCGCCCGAGGCGGTGCAGGCGCAGCTGGCGCGCCTTACCGGCGAAGGTGCCGAACAGCGCGAGGGCCAGCGCGCCTATGCGCAGGATGTCTCCCGGATCTTCGCGCCGCGCTCGGCCCCCGGCCGGCCGCATCTGGCGCTGGCGCAGGCGGGGACCGGGATCGGCAAGACTTTGGGCTATCTCGCCCCAGCCTCGGTCTGGGCCGGGGAGTCGGGCGGAACCGTCTGGGTCTCGACCTTCACCAAGAACCTGCAACGGCAATTGCGCGCCGAAAGCCGCCGTGCGTGGCCGGTCAAGCGCGGCGACGGCACCCCGCCGGTGGTGGTGAGGAAGGGGCGCGAGAATTACCTCTGCCTCCTCAATCTCGAGGACGCGCTGCAGGGTGGCTTCGCAGGCCGCCCGGCGATCCTTGCGCAGCTGGTCGCGCGTTGGGGCGCCTATACCCGCGATGGCGACATGGTGGGCGGCGATCTGCCGGGGTGGCTGGGGACGCTGTTCCGCAAGCGCGGGATCGCCGCGCTCACCGACCAGCGCGGCGAGTGCATCTATGCCGGCTGCCCGCACTACCGGAAGTGTTTCATCGAGCGCGCGGCGCGGGATAGCGCGCAGGCCGATCTGGTGATCGCCAATCACGCGCTGGTGATGGTCAACGCCGCCCGCGCCCGCGACCCGGGCCAGCGCCCGACGCGGCTGATCTTCGACGAGGGCCACCATGTCTTCGACGCCGCGGATTCGACCTTCGCCGCCACTCTGAGCGGGCAGGAAACCATCGAATTGCGCCGTTGGATCATGGGCCCCGAACGCGAGGCACGCGGGCGGCGGCGGGGGCTGTCCGCGCGGCTGGCCGACATCGCCAGCTATGACGATGCGGGCGCGGACGCCATCACCGCCGCGTGCAAGGCCGGGCAATTGCTCCCGTCCGACGGCTGGCTCCAGCGCCTCGCCGAGAACTCGCCCTTCGGGCCACTGGAGGCCCTGCTCGCCGCGGTACGCACCGCGACCTATGCCCGCGACGAGAGCGGCGGGCAGGAGGCAGGCTACGGGATCGAGACCGAGGCGGCGGGGCTTCCCGGCGAAGTGATCGAGGCGGCGGGCGCGGCCAGCGAGGCGCTTGCCAGCATCCGGGTGCCGCTGATCCGGCTGGGCGGCAGGCTCGAGGCGATCCTCACCGAACCGCCCGACTGGCTCGACGCCCAAGGCCGCGCGCGGATAGAGGGCGCGCGCTTTGCGCTGGCGTGGCGGATCGACCTCTTGGCCGCGTGGGAATCGCTGCTCGACCGGCTCGGCGGGCCTGCCGATCCCGAATTTGTCGACTGGCTTGCGGTCGACCGCTCCGACGCGCGCGAGTTCGATGTCGCGATCCACCGCCGCTGGCTCGATCCGATGAAGCCCTTCGCTCGCGTGGTGCTCGAACCCGCGCACGGCGTGCTGCTGACCAGCGCGACCCTCACCGACCGGACCACCGAGACGGACGCGCCCGACGAGAAATGGTCTAGCGCGATCCAGCGTTCGGGCGCAGCGCATGTCGAAGCGCAGCCGCTGCTCTCGGCGGCGGAGAGCCCCTTCGATTATGCCGCGCGCGCCGAGGTGCTGATCGTCACCGATATCGCCAAGGGCGATCTGCCGGCGCTGGCGGGGGCCTATGCGCGGATCATCGAGGCGTCAGGCGGCGGCGTGCTCGGGCTGTTCACCGCGATCCGCCGCCTGCGCGCGGTGCATGGCCGCATCGCCGACCGGCTCGCCCGGGCGGGCCTGCCGGTCTATGCCCAGCATGTCGACCCGATCGACACCGGCACGCTGGTCGACATATTCCGCGACGATCCGCGGGCGAGCCTCATTGGAACGGATGCGCTGCGCGACGGGGTGGACGTGCCCGGCCACAGCCTGCGCTGCGTGGTGCTGGAACAGGTGCCCTGGCCGCGCCCCGATATCCTCCACAAGGCGCGGCGGCTGGCGGGCGGGGGCTCGGCCTATGACGACCGGATCATCCGCGCCCGCCTCGCGCAGGCCTTCGGGCGGCTGATCCGTTCGAAGGACGATGCGGGCCATTTCATCGTGCTCTCCCCCGCCTTCCCCTCGCGGCTCCTGTCCGCTTTTCCCAAAGGCACGCCCGTGCTGCGTGTGACGCTCGATGAGGCTTTACAACGCGTCGCGGCTGGTGTTGTGGGCAAGCTGTCGGAGCCAACGGGAGAAGCCTTTCAGCCATGAAGATCCTCGGTCTCCTGCGCCACGCCAAGTCCGACTGGGACGACACCAGCCAGCGCGATTTCGACCGCGGGCTGAATGCGCGGGGGCGCAAGGGCGCTGCTCTGATCGGTCAGCACATCCGCGACCACGGGGTGAAGTGGGACCGGCTGATCGCCAGCCCTGCCGTGCGGGTGAAGCTGACGCTCGAAGGCGCGCTGCCCGAGCTTGCGCCGATCTACGACCAGCGGCTCTATCTCGCCAGCTTCGACACCATCGTCGAGACGATCGAGGCGCATGCGGGCAGCGGTGACGACGAGGCGAAGACGATCCTCATCTCAGGGCACAATCCGGGCTTGCAGGACGTGCTGCTCGAACTGGTCGCGCCGGGCAAGGAGAATGCCCTGTTCAAGGAGGCGGTCGTCAAATTCCCGACCGCCGCCTACGCCGTACTCGAATGCGATGTCGCGCACTGGAGCGAGTTGAAACGCTACTGCGCCGAGCTGGTCCATTTCGCCCGCCCCCGCGATCTCGATCCGGCGCTGGGGCCGGAGGGGTAAGGCCGCTCTTCTCCCCTCCCCTTGGGAAGGGGTCGGGAGTGGGGGCTCCACGCCAGCGGCAACGTGCGTGGCCTTTGGCCTCGCCCCACCCCCAACCCCTCCCTGAACGGAGGGGGGACAATGCCCCGCGCTTAGTCCTTCAGTTCACCGCCACCACATTATCATCCGGGTCGCGGTCGATATAGAAGTTGTAGGGATCGACCCCGGCATAGGCGGGCTTCTTGGCGGTGACGATCTCGATCACCTGGCTTCCGCCGCGCACCGGCATGCGTTGCATCGACAGGACATTGGCCTTGGCAAAGGCACCCGTGCCCGGACGCGCGGTGAAGGCGCCGATCTCGATGCTTTCCGCGAGGCTGGCGGGGGTCTCGACACCCTTGCCGTCGGCGGTGAACTTGCCCGCTTCCACCGTGATGCGGGTCACCCACTTGCCGTCGGCGCGCTTGGTCGAGGTCGCTTCCTTGGCCTTGAAGTCATAGATCGTGATCGTCTCGAACAGGTCGGTGATCAGCGCATGATCTTGCGGAGTCTTCGCTTCCTTACGCAGCTCGGCGATCAGATCGAGGCTGCGCGGGTAGGGCGCGCCCTTGAACTTGTAGCGCGCCAGCAGCCGCGCCAGCGCACGGTTCACCGCGTCCTCGCCGATCCGGTGCTGGAGCAGGTACATCACCATCCCGCCCTTGTTATAGTGGATGTGCTGCTGGTTCTCGACCCGCAGCAGCGGCTGTTCGGGCAGGAGATCGGACTTGCGCCCGGCCAGATACCGATCGAGCTCGAACTTGAGGAAGCGGCGGATCTTGTCCTCGCCATAGAGCCCCTTCATCACCATCAGCGCGGAATATTCGGCGAGGGTTTCGGACAGCATCGTCGCCCCTTGCATGTTGCCGCCGACAATCTGGTGCGCCCAGTACTGGTGGCCGACTTCATGCGCGGTGACGAAGGTGACATAGTCGATCGTCTCGGGATCGCGCACGTCGGCGGCAAAGCCGATGGTTTCGGAATAGGGCATGGTGCCCGCGAACGCCTGCGCGAAACTATCGTAGCCCGGAAACTCGATGATCCGCGCATAGCCGAACTGGTAGGGCCCGAAATTGCGCTGGTAGTAGTCGAGCGAGGTCTTGAGCGCCTTCTGCATCGCGGGCACGTTCCAGACGTGCTTAGGATCATGGTAGACGCTGAGGCGCACGCCGCCTGCCATCTCCTCGGCAACGGCATAGCGCGCCGATTGCACCGAGAAGAAGTTGAGGATCGGTGCCGGTGACTGGAACACTGCGATCCGGCGGCCATCCCTGACCACGTCCGAAATCTTGTCGCCCGGCGCGATCGGCACCTGGTCGGCGGCGGTCGAGAGGGTGATCTTCGAATTGACCCAGTCGGCACCGATATAGTTGCGCCCCTGCGCGCGGGTGTCCTCGAGCTTGGCGACGCGCAGCTCCGCGGGCAGCTTCTGGCGGCGGCGCGCGGTGCGGTCCTGCAACACCTGGCTGCGGTCCATCCCGATGATCGGCGCGAAGGTGAAGTTGTTCACGAAGGTGCCGTTGTCGATGATGTCGGTCGCCGCCCCGCGATTGGCAAAGCCGCGCCGCCAGATGTCGGTGGCGAAATCGAGTCGCGTTGTCGCCCCCGGAGCGAGCGGAGCGGCAAAGCGGTAGATGCGGTAGAGGTGCGTCTCGTCGAAGCTGGCAAGCTTGGCCCCGGCGATCTCGAGGCGGGTGAACTTCGCGCCCTCGTCGCCCTGGCGGATGTGCAGCTGGGTGATGGGCTGTCCGCTGTCGTTGCGCAGCACGTAGTGGCCGGTGGCCTTCAGGCGCTTGGCGGCCGGATCGATGTCGATGACGAATTCGACATCGGTCACCACCGGGCGCGGGAGGCTCTCGTATTGCAGGTACTTGCGCTCGAAATCGGCGAGCCGGGCCTCGGCCTCCTCGGCGGTTTCGTAACGGTTCAGCTCCTTGATGTTGTGGTTGATGACGAGCCCGGTGCCGACCATGCCTGCGATTCCCGCGAGCGCGATCCCGCCCGTGGCCAGGCTGGCGCGCCGCGCGACGCCCTTCAGCCGCGGCACCACAGCAGCCACCGTGCCGCGCGGCCAGGCCCAGTGGGCGAACACCAGCAGCAGCACCCCGAAGCACGCCCAATAGACCCGCGCAATCGCCGCGCCGACCCAGAACCCGCCCGTGCCGTTCATGTCGGAGAGCGGCTCGGACGGGGTGCCCGAATAGGTGTAGAGCATGTTGGTGTAACCCAGGTTCGTCATGACGATGCGCGTCAGGAACCACACCAGGAACAGCCCCCAGCCGACATATTTGTTGGGGCTCAGCACCTGGAAGAACACCGCCAGGATCGCGAGCATCAAGAGGTCGATGCTCTGGGGAATGACATAGGCGGTGAGATAGAGGCCGAGATCGAGGCTGGTCGTGCCCTTGGCGAGCTGGAAGAGCATGCCGGTGAACATCGCCGACAGCGCCATGGCGAGCAGCACCACGAAGATCGCGAGAATCTTGGGCACGAACATTGTCCAGGCCGGGACGGGGGTGGCGTCGATGATTTCGCCGATCTTCACGTCGCGCTCGCGCCACACCAGCTCGCCGCCGTAGAACACGGCGACGATGATGCTGAACAGCGCCATGCTGCCGCCCGCCGTCAGGATGACGCTGGCGGTGAGCGGATAGGAGGGCGTGCCGAAGGTCGTCTGCGAGAAGAGAAGGTTGATCAGCGCAAAGCCGATCGCGAGCGGCAGCAGCACGAGGAAACCGGGGCTGCGCGTCACCATCCGCACCTCAAGCTTGAGCCGCAGCCAGAAGGTGGCGAAGGCGTGGCCGGTGCCGAAGGAGCGGGCGACGGGCGCGGTGAGCGTTTGCGGCGCGACGGCGGCGGTCTTTTTCGCCTTCGCGGCCTGCCTTGCCAGCCGCCGCTGGCGCCAGCGCGAAGGCGCGCGCTCGGTCAAGCTGAAGCGCAGCCACGCCAAGCCGAGGAACAGTGCGGAGAGCACCAGCACGAAGATGCGGTTGAACAGCAGGTTGCCCTCAAGCGGGATCGCCTTGCTGTTCATGTCGGCCGAGGTCCAGTACCGCGAGACCTCGGAAATCGCGCCGCTCCCGAGCGGCTCGTAGCGCGCGACCGGCTCCTGCCAGCTGGGATCATTGCCGAGCAGCAGCGGCACGGTGAGATAGCCCATCACCAGCACCACGACGCCGATATAGCTCGCCAGCATCGAACGGGTCATCGTCGCCAGCGCGAACAGCAGCGCGGAGGACAGGATCAGGTTGGGAATGGCGATGATGAGGAAGGGCCACAGATAGAGCCCGAGGCTATTCGGCCCCACGGTCTCGGGATCGACCCAGGGCATTGCCGCGCCCAGCGCAATCCCCGCAGGCAGCGCGAGGTAGCCGAGGATCGCGATGGCCAACCCGCCAAGGAAGCGTCCGGCCAGGAAACTGGTGCGTCCCACCGGGGTGGCGCGGATCATCGGCCCGAAGCCCGTCACATCGTCACGCACCACGGCATTGGCGACGAAGGCGGTGATGACGAAGAGGTAGAAGATCGAGATGATCGCGGTCGCGAAGGCGAGCGTGAAGGGCGAATTCTCGTGCACCGCTCCGGGCGAGCCGAAGCTCACGAAGTCGCTGGCGGAGATGCCGAAGCCCATCAGGAAGAAGATTGCGATCGAAACCCAGAACACCGGATTGCGGAGCTGGTAGCGGATTTCGAACGCGGCGAGGCGTGCGGTGAGCATCTGTCCGGCCCTCCCTTACGCGGCTTGCGCGGCGGGCGTGCGGCGGGTTTCGGCAAGCGTCGCGAAGTAGACGTCCTCAAGCCCCCCGCTCACCGGCTCGAAGCCTTCGGGCTGGGTGTCTGCGAGCACGTGGACGACGATGTCGCCGGAAAAGAAGCGGTGCGAGATGACCTCGTATTGCGCCTGCATCTCGGCAAGCGCCGTGTGCGGCACGGTCTTCTGCCAGACGCGGCCCCGCGTCGAGGCGATCAGGTCGTGCGGCGCGCCTTCCAGCCGCAGCTTGCCACCCGCGAGCACCGCCATGCGCGGGCACAGGTCGGCGACGTCGTCGACGATGTGGGTGGAGAGGATCACCACCACATTCTCGCCGATCCCGGCGAGGAGGTTGAGGAAGCGGTTGCGCTCTTCGGGGTCGAGCCCTGCGGTGGGCTCGTCGACGATGATGAGTTCGGGCTGGCCGATCAACGCCTGCGCGATGCCGAAGCGTTGGCGCATCCCGCCCGAAAAGCCCGCGATCGCCTTGCCGCGCACGCTCCACAGGTTGGTCTGATTGAGCAGATGCTCGACCATTGCCTTGCGCTCGCCCTTGTTGTTGACGCCCTTCAGCACCGCCATGTGATCGAGCATCGCGGCCGCCGAAATGCGCGGATAGACGCCGAAATCCTGCGGCAGGTAGCCGAGCGTGCGGCGCAGCCGGTCAGGCTCGGCCAGCACGTCGATATCGCCGAAGCGGATGCTTCCGTGGGTGGGCGCCTGCAGCGTCGCGATGGTGCGCATCAGGGTCGATTTGCCCGCGCCGTTCGGCCCCAGCAGCCCGTACATCCCCTTGGGGATCGACAGGCTCACATCGTCCAATGCCTTGGTGCCATTGGGATAGGTGTGACTGACGCCGCTGAGTTCGAGCATGGTGAGAAGAGGCCCCTGTTGTTCAATCGTTTACACTCTAGCGCAAGCCTGCCAGCGATAAAGCCGCATTCGTGGGAGCGGGCGTGCAATTGATCGACGGCAACGCCGTTCGTCGATGCAGGTAAACGGTTTGGCGCAAGACCAAGGCGCTGGCAGGCCGCTCAGACGAGCAGTTTGCGCGGCCCCGGCCCCTCGCCGGCGAGCCGGTCCTCCGGGTTCCAGATCGCGCAATGTTCAAGGCTGAGGCAGCCGCAGCCGATGCAGCCGTCGAGCCGGTCGCGGGTGCGGGTGAGTTCGGCGATGCGCTGATCGAGCGTGTGGCGGATGGCGCTGCTGATCGCCTGCCAATCGCGCGCGGTCGGCGTGCGCCCCTGCGGGAGCTTCGCCAATTCGGCCTCGATCTCGGATAGGCTGAGGCCCAGTCGCTGGGCGATGAGAATGAAGCTGAGGCGCCTGATGTCCGAACGCAGGAAGCGCCGCTGGTTGCCGCCGGTGCGCACCGGTTCGATCAGCCGCCGCTCCTCGTAGAAGCGGATCGCCGAGACGCTGAGCCCGGTGCGGCGCGCGATCTCGCCAATCGGGATGAGGTCGGAAGGCGTGAGGCGGCGGGGTGCGGGCGAAAGGGCCATGGTGCGGGGGTCTCGCGATGAAGCTTGACCTCAAGTTAGGTTGAGATTGCACAAGGGGCAAGTCGGTGATTCGCACCCCCTGCCACGAAAGGACTCCCCCATGCCCTCTGCCTATATCGAACACGTCAACATCACCGTCAGCGACATCGAGCGCAGCGCCGCGCTGCTCGAGAGGCTGATGGGCTGGCACATCCGCTGGCGCGGGCCCTCGCAGCTCGGCGGGGAGACGATCCATGTCGGCGGGGAGCGTGATTACATCGCGGTCTACACCAGGGGCACGCCGGTCGCGGGCCGCTTTGCCAAGGGCGTGCCGCTCAACCATGTCGGGCTGGTGGTCGATGATCTCGACGCGGCCGAAGCGGTGGTGATCGAAGCGGGTCTCGTTCCCTTCAGCCACGGCGATTATGAACCGGGCAGGCGGTTCTATTTCTTCGACTGGGACGGGATCGAGTTCGAGATGGTGAGCTACGCCTAGAACAGCCCGGGCAGTGCGGAGGGCGTTGCAGCGGGTGCGGCGCCCTTCCCCCACGGATCGGCGGTGCGGGTGATGGCGAGCGGCCCGCTCCATGCCCGGCACAGCGCCAGCGCCGCGTCGGGCTGACCCGTCAGCCACACCTCTATGTCCGCTGCGCCGAGCAGTACCGGCATGCGGTCGTGCACGGCGGCCGCGCCGGTGCCTTCGCTGTCGGTCATCACCATCGAATAGCAATCGCCCCACTCGTCCGAAGGCCGCCACACCCCCGCCACGGCGAACAGCGAAGTGTCCGGCCGTGACATCCACGTGCGCGTCATCCGCCCTTTTGGCCCCTCGGCCTCGGCCCAGCCTTCGAGCGGGATGAGGCAGCGGCGGTTTGCGAAGGCATGGCGCCAGAAGCCCGTGCCCAGCTTGTCGGTCCGCGCGTTGTTGACCGGCTTCGGCTTCAACGGCTGGCCTTTGGCGCCCTTGAGCACCAGTGGAAAGCCCCAGGTCATCGCCCGCACTGCGCCCTCTGCGACCACAAGGCCGGTGTAGCCCGGATAGACCTCAGCCGCGAAGTTGGCGCCCCCCGCCCCCTCCACCGCATCGAACCACTTTGCGACTTCGCTCGCGTTCTTCGTCATGCGGTAGAGATTGCACATGGGCTCAGGCGTTCCCGACCACGAAGCACGCCGCCGCCATCAGCGCGCCGGCCCAGCGGTTCGAGCGGAAGCGGGCAAGCGGGTTCATCGGGTCGCCGGCGTCGAGCGTCGCCACCTGCCATGCCAGATGCCCCGCCACCGGCACCAGCGCGAGGAGCGCGAGGCTGTCGGCGCGGTAGAGCCAGAAGGCCAGCGCCCAAAGTCCGATCGCTGCGGCATAGAACCCCGCGATTCCCGACCGCACCCGCGCGCCCATCGCCAACGCCGAGGAGCGGATGCCCACCATCGCATCGTCCTCGCGGTCTTGCAGGGCATAGATCGTGTCGTAGCCGATGACCCAGCAGATGCAGCCAGCATAGAGCGCCGCGAGCGCGTCCCAGTTGTCCCACCTGAGCTCGGTCCAGCCGACCAGCAGCCCCCAGGTGAACACCATCCCCAGCCACGCCTGCGGCCACCAGGTGATGCGCTTCATGAAGGGATAGGCGGCGACCAGCGCAAGGCTGCCGAGCGCAACGATCTGCGCCTCGACCCGCAGTTGCAGCAGCACCACGAGGCCGACGAGGCACAGCGCCAGCAGCCAGCCCCAGGCGAGCTTCTTCGACACCCGCCCGCTCGCCACGGGGCGCAAGGCGGTGCGCGCGACCTGCCGGTCGAGATCGGCGTCGACGATGTCGTTATAGACGCACCCCGCCCCGCGCATCGCGATGCTCCCCAGCAAGAGCCAGCCGAGCAGTGCAAGTTGCGGCCCCGCTCCCGCCAGCCACACGGCAAAGACGCAGGGCCAGAACAATAGCCACCACCCGATCGGGCGATCGAACCGCGCCAGCATGGCGAGGTCGCGCGGAAGCTGGGGCAGGCGCGCGACGAGGCCGCGATGTTCGCTGTCGGGAACGATGCCTTCGCTCACGCCAGTTCCTCCGCCCGCGCCGCACGCCAGCCGAGCACCGCCAGCACCAGCATGGTGACGTTGCCCGCGAAATCGAGCATCCCGATGCTGGTCAACACCGGCACCTCGTAGTGGAACCAGTAGTTGAAGCCGAAGAACGGCAGCAGCAGCACGGCGAAGATCGCGAAGCTGCGCGCGTCCCAGCGGGTGACCAGCGCCATCAGGCCGAACAGCACCGCCTGCGCGCCGAAGCAGGCCATGGTGAAGCGCGCGATGTAGGCGCTGTCGCGATAGGGCTCGGTGATGGCGAGTTCGATCACGCTTGCGGGGGCGAACAGGCTCCAGCCGCCCAGCACAAGGAACACGGCGGCGATCAGGAATTGTGCGGTGCGCGCGGACATGACTTGCTCCCTAGCGCCGCAAGCGCCTAGGGCCAAGCCATGCCCGCCACCCCCGCCTGGCCCCCGAAAAGCGCGCCGCGCCTGTTCGTCGCCGAGACACTGGGGGCGGGCGCGAGCGTGCGGATCGAGGGCAATCCGGCGCATTACCTCGCCCGCGTCATGCGTGTGGGCGCAGGCGACATCGTGATCCTGTGCGACGATGCGACGGGCGAATGGGCGGGGCGGGTGGTCGATGCGGGCAAGCGCGATGTGGTGCTGGAAGTGGCGGAAATGCTCCGCGAGCGCGAGGCGGTGCCCGATCTGTGGCTGTGCCCGGCGCTGCTCAAGAAGGACCGCTTCGATCTGGTGCTGGAAAAGGCGACCGAACTCGGCGCGGCCTGCATCCAGCCGCTCATCACCCGCCGCTGCGTTGCCGACAAGCTCAACCTCGAACGCGCCCGCGCGATCACTATCGAGGCAGCCGAACAATGCGCCCGCACCGCGCTGCCCACCTTGGCCGAGGTGGTGAAGCTCGACGCTCTGTTGGCAAGCTGGCCCGAGAACCGCGCGCTGTTCTTCGCCGATGAGAGCGGCGGCGAACCAGCCGCCGCGGCCTTCGCCGCCCATGCAGGACCAGCCGCGATCCTCACCGGCCCCGAGGGCGGCTTCGACGAGGCCGAGCGTGCTGCGATCCGCGCCCACCCGCAGGCCCGCGCCATCACCCTCGGCCCGCGCATCCTGAGAGGCGAGACCGCCGCAATCGCCGCGCTCGCCACATGGATGGCGGCCGCGGGTGACTGGTGACAGCGGAGCCCTTCGACGGATTTTGCAAGACAAACCAGCTTACCATGCCCAAAGGCGAATTTGCCTTCCCACTGTCAAACCCGTTTTCTAAAGCAACCGGCCAGAGAGGGCCTGTTATGAGCACACGCGAAGCTTCCACTGCCGACGATCCGGTGATCGAGAGCCTCGACCAGCTGGTCGCCCCGATGATCAAGGGCGAAAAGCCGCCCGCAGACTGGCGCATCGGCACCGAGCACGAAAAGCTGGTGTTCAAGACCTCCGACCACCGTGCGCCCTCCTATGACGAGCCCTGCGGCATCCGTGACCTGCTGAAAGGCCTCGAACAATTCGGCTGGAGCCCGGTCGAGGAAGGCGGCAACGTCATCGCACTGAAGGGTGCGGACGGAGCGGTCAGCCTTGAACCGGCGGGCCAGCTCGAACTGTCGGGTGCGCCGCTCGAGAACCTCCACCAGACCTGCGCCGAGACCGGACGGCATCTGGCGCAGGTCAAGGAAGTCGGCGAGAAATGCGGCGTCGGCTATCTCGGCCTGGGCATGTGGCCCGACAAGACCCGCGAAGCGCTGCCGATCATGCCCAAGGGCCGCTACGACATCATGCTGCGGCACATGCCGCGCGTGGGCACCATGGGCCTCGACATGATGCTGCGCACCTGCACCATCCAGGTGAACCTCGATTACCAGTCGGAAGCCGACATGGTGAAGAAGTTCCGCACCAGCCTCGCCCTGCAACCGCTGGCGACCGCGCTCTTCGCCAATTCGCCCTTCACCGAGGGCAAGCCCAACGGATTTCTCTCCTACCGCTCGCACATCTGGTCGGACACCGATCCGGCGCGCACCGGCATGCTGCCCTTCGTGTTCGAAGACGGCTTCGGCTATGGCCGCTGGGCCGAATACATGCTCGACGTGCCGATGTATTTCGTCTTCCGCGACGGCAAGTACATCGACGCCGCGGGCCTCAGCTTCCGCGATTTCCTCGACGGCAAGCTCTCTGTGCTGCCCGGCGAGCGCCCGACGCAGAGCGACTGGTGGGACCACCTTTCGACCGCCTTCCCCGAAGTGCGCCTCAAGTCCTTCCTCGAAATGCGCGGTGCCGATGGCGGCCCGTGGAGCCGCATCTGCGCGCTGCCCGCCTTCTGGGTGGGGCTGCTCTATGACCAAGGCGCGCTCGATGCGGCGTGGGATCTGGTCAAGGGCTGGTCGATGGAGGAGCGCGAGCGGCTGCGCAGCGAGGTGCCGCGCCTCGCGCTTGCCACCAAGTCGCCCGATGGCGGCACCTTGCAGGATCTGGGGCGCGAGGTGCTCAAGATCGCCCATGCCGGATTGAAGGCGCGCGCGCGGCTCAACGCGGCGGGCGACAACGAGACCGGCTACCTCGAAACGCTCGACGAGATCGTCGCCAGCGGCAAGGTTCCGGCGCAGCGCCTGCTTGATGCCTACCATGGCGAATGGAACGGGGATATCACGCGGGTCTACGAACAACAGTTCTGAAAAGGGGAGAGCAAGATGCTGATCGTATTGGCCAAGGCGCAAGTGGGCGAAGGCGCGATGGAGGCCGCGAAGGCTGCCATCGCCGACATGGTGGCGGCCTCCAATGCCGAAGCTGGCTGCATTGCCTATGCTTTCACGCAGGACCTGCTCCAGCCGGGGGTCATCCACATCGTCGAGAAGTGGCAGGACGAAGCCGCGCTTGCCGCACACTTCGCAACGCCGCACATGGCGGCCTTCGGCGCGGCGGTTGCCGGGCTCGATTTCAAGGTGATCGAAGCGCTCAAGTTCCACACCGACGAAGGCGCGCCGGTGATGTAGACCTACTCCGCCGGGAAGGCCTGAGGGTCTTCGCGGCGCGGTGCACCCGCCCCCAGCACCCGGCGCTTGAGCCGCGCGAGCGGCGCGGTGATCAACCCGTGCTGCTCCATCCACGCGTGATATTCGGCGTATTTGGGGTCTTCGGCGAGGAGGTGCGCCTCCTCGGTGCGCGCGCGCCAGTAGTAGATGGCGTTGACCGCGAGCAGGAAGATGCAGTTGCGCAGCGGCTCCAGAAAGCCCCCGCCCGTCACCAGGAAGGGCAGCACGCTCGCCCACCAGAACAGGTTCTTCGACAGGTAGGCCGGGTGGCGGGTGAAGCGATAGGGACCATTGGTCAGCACCCCGCGATAGGTGAGGTTGGAAAAGCGGATGCCGAATACCACCGTCGCCCAGGCATAGATGGCGGTCAGGAACACCAGCAGCCCGCCCCAGACCCATAGCAGCGCGGAGTTCCCGGCGAGCCAGTGTGCCCAGCCGGGGGTGGCATATTCATAGCTCAGGATCTGGTTGTCCGGCCCGATGATCCCCCACACGAAGGGCGGATAGCACAGCAGTGCGGCGAGCCAGCCGGCGAGGAAGGGATTGCCCGAACGGATGTGCGAATCGAGCGGGCGCAGCGTCAGCAGGTAGCCCACGGTGCCGATCTGCACATCGACGAGGAACAGCAGCGTCACCAGCAGCATGATGAATTCGACTGGATTACCAAGCAGTTGCGCAGGCTGCGCTTCCACCACCTGCGCGAACCCGGGGGGGAGGATCGAGATCATGAAGGCCCCGAAGAACCCCTTGATCGCCCAAGCCCGCCAGTGCTTTGCGATCTGTTCGCTATCCCACTGATCACGCGCCATAATCCCGCCTCCGGCCACGAAGGCGCCGAAGTGGAAGCACCCGTCGCGCGGCTCCACCAGATAGCGGTCGAGCCAGATGACATAGGGCACCGAAAGCACCACCAGCGGGAAGATGGCGAAGCTCAAAACTTCCATGGAGAACAGATAGTTGCCCGTCCAGTACCAGCGCCCGAGCGCATAGAAGGCGGCGAGCAGCGCCCAGGTCGACCACAGGCCGACCAGTTTGATCACCGCGACCGGCATGACCTCGTGCAGGGGGCGCCTGAGGCTCCAGTCGATGCCGGTCGAGGGCCTGAGGTGCACCTTGTCGACCAGCACCGACCACGCCGCCATCGGCAACGCGGTGAAGAGCATCGCGGTGAGCGCCGCGTAAGGCCCTGAAAGAACACCGCGTTCTCCCGCCAAGGGGCCGCCGAGGCCAAGGCCGGTGGCGATCTCGGGATAGGACCGGCAAAAGGCGATCCACAGGGCGAGCCCCACCAGCCCCGCCAGCCCGACGCCGGTCGAGACATCGCTGCGCGGAAGCGCAGTTGGAAAAGGAGGCGGCGGCGGATTCATCGCCGCATCCTCCTACAGCACAAGGGTTAACACCCCGGCAACTGCCCTCTGGATCGGCGACAAACCGGTGAAACGCGCACAACTACCCGCTCACGACCCGCCAATGACCCGCCAACGGCGGGCAGCGGCGCAAAACCGGGGTAGGAGATCACTTCCAGGCGTGGACCGTGCCGCTGTCGTCCAACAGGAAGAGCATCCCGTCGGCCACCACCGGCGCCATGCTGATCGGCTGGCCGATATCGGCGAACAGCGTCGCCGATCCCTCGCCCGCGCTGACCTTCCACAGCTCCCCGCGCGAGCTTGCCACCCACAGCTGCCCCCCGGCGAGCACCGGGCCCGTCCAGAAAATCGGGCCTTCCTTGTCCTTCTCGTCGCGGTACCGGCGCAGCTGGCTGATCCAGCGCACCCGGCCGCTCGAGCGGGCGATGGCGAGCAGGCGCGCGTCATCGGTGAGGGTGAAGATCCACTCGCCCGCGATCGCGGGGGTGGAGATGCCGGCAAGGTTCAGTTCCCAGATGCGCTGGCCGCTGACCAGTTCATAGGCCGCCATGCGCCCGCCCTGCCCGAGCGCATAGACACGGCCCGAATCGATGATCGGATCGGCGTCGATATCGGTGACCGAGCCGACCGTGGTCGAGATATTGGTGCGCGCCAGCGCGTCCGACCACAGCACGCGGCCGTTCTCGTAGCGATAGGCGGTGAGCTCGCCGGAGGAATAGCCCGCGACGATCGTGCCCTGCCCGGCGGCGGGCGCGGCGACGCCGAACACGCCCGACTGGGTGTTCGATCCGCTCTCGTCCCACACCAGCGAGCCATCGTTGATGCCAAGCGAAATCAGCTGGTTGTCCTGCGTCATTACGAACAGCTGGCCGAAGGCGATGGTGGGCGATCCACGCAAGGGTCCGGCGGGCTTGACCTTCCACAGCATCGCCCCGGTCTCGGCGTCGAGCGCCTTGACCTCACCCACGCCGTTGGTCGCATAGAGCTTGCCGCCTTCGTAACTGACCCCGCCGCCAAAGGCCGAGGGGCGCATGTCATCGGTCATGCTCTCGTCGTTCTGGAGCGACCACAGCTCGGCGCCGGTGTTCTTGTCGAAAGCGTGGATCACCCCGTCGGTGCCCTCGACGAAGAGCTTGCCCCCGCCCACCACGGGCGCAGCGGCGAGGCGGACACGGTTGCTCGATCCGGCGACCCGGGCTGTCCAAAACTTGGTGGGGTTCTCGGCGAGGGCGAGGTGCCCGTAGGACTTGCTCGCCGCACCGCCTGCCTGCGCCCATTCGGGATTGTTGCGCTGCGGCGGCAGCACCACGCTGATCCCGGCGAGCGCGGGATCGACCTCGGCCCCGCTCTCGATGCGCGAGAGGATCGGCACGCGGTTGCCGATGGTCGGCGTGGTCTTGTCCTTGCCCCCGCCGAACAGCCCGCCCTTGCAGCCGGTGAGGCCTGCGGCCAGCACGCCGGCCAGCAGCGCGGCGCGGAGGATCTTGTTGTGTGTCATCGGTACTCTACTTCCCATCCCTCGATCATTGTGCGGTCGGCGCGGGCTGTGCCGCTGCGCTTTCGCCTTCTTCATCGGACGTGATCCCTTCGTCCTTGAGCAGTTTCTTCACGTCGACAATCGCGTCAACGCCCATCAGCCCTGCCATCTGGCGCGCGCGGCTGCGCAGCGTTTCGGGCAGGTCTTCATCCTTCGACATCTCGGCAAACAGCTTGCCCGCCTCGGCGCGGTTGCCCGCCTCGAGATGCGCCATCGCCACCAGCTCGCCTGCCGAACCGAAATAGGGGTTGCCGGGGACGGCCAGATCCTTGAGCTGCGCGACAACGTCGGTCGGCTTCATGGTGTCGAAATTGATGCTGACCTCGCGCACCCGGGCCAGATCGCGCAAAGCGGACGGCGTAGTCGGGTCGGCGGCGATCTGCTTATAGAGCCCGCTCGCCTTGGTCTTGTCGCCCGCTTCGAGCGCCGCGGCCGCCTGAATGAACCGCGCCGCCGCGCGCGCACCGGGCGAGGCATCGTCACCAAGCAGGCCCGCGACCTTTTCGGACGCGCTCTTGAAGTCGTTCTTCTCCGCCAGGTCGAGCGCGGAGATCACGGTTTCCGACTGCGTCTCGAGCGCCTGTTCGGCGTAGTAATCCCAGATCATGTAGCCGCCGAGTGCCGCGATCAGCGCCAGCACCCCGCCCAGCACCTTGACCCCGTGCTTGCGCATGAATTCGTAGAGCGCATCCTCGCGCACGGCCTCGTCGATCTCGCGGATCAGCACCTCGTCCTCGCGCGAGGGGGCGGGAGTGTCGGGGGAGGTGGTGGGAATGCGCGCCATGGTGGGCCTTGTTGTCCTCGTGAAATGATCCGCGCCGCCATGCTCATGAAGGCGCGAGGGCGCTCTTTAGGCAGGTGAAGCGCCCCGCGCAATGGCACCGGCCACACGGACGGGGAGATGGCGGGCGCGGGTTGAACCTCAGATGAAGCAATCTGCGCGGAAATGCAGGTATCAGAACGCCCCGCCCAGCGCGCGGGCATAGGCGTTCTCGTAGGCGGCCTGCATGACTGCGAAGTCGAAATTTTCGCGCGCGCGGGCGGCGTTGGCTTTGCCGAGGCGTGCGCGCAGCGCCGGGTCGGCGGCGAGCGTGGCGAGCGCGTCCTGCAAAGCGCGCACGTCGCCCGGCGGGGCCAGCAGCGCGGCATTCTCGGGGGCGAGGATCGCGCGGATATCGCCCACGTCGGTCGCCGCCACCGGCAGGCCCGCCGCCATCGCCTCGACCACCGAGAGCGGGAACTGCTCGGAGGCCGAGGACAGCGCGAAGATATCGAACAAGCCGACGACCTTTGCGGGGTCGACATTGCCGGGAAGGTGGACCCGCGCGGCGATCCCGTGCACCTCGGCAGCGGCAAGGATGGCCGCCCGCTCGGGCCCCTCGCCGCAGATCATCAGATGCCAATCGGGCGGAAGCTTCGCGCAGGCGGCGACAAGATCGGGCAGGCGCTTGACCGCGCGCAGGCCCGCCAGCGTGCCGACCCAGAATTCCCCCTCCCCCTTGGCGATCGGCAGGGCGGCGGGATCGGGCGGCGCGGCGAAGGCGGCGGTGTCGATGCCGTTGGGGATGCGCAAGACGCGCGCCTCGGGCTGCCGCCAGACCTCGCGCGCAATCGTCTCGAGCCCGGTCGAGGGCACGATCAGCGCCGCCGCCCGGCCCAGCGCGGCGCGGCGGTAGAGGTTGCGGGCAGGCTTGAGGCGCATCGCCTCGTCCTCGTTGAAGCCGTCCTCGTGGTGCACCAGCGGGGGGAGCTTCCAGATATCGGCATAGACGCGGTGCGCCATCACCGCGTCCATCGCGCCCCAGTTGTAGGTGCATACGAGGTCAAATCCCCGCATCGCCCGCGCGAGCCCCGCCAGCCGCCACGGGGTCGGTCTGCCCTTCAGCGAGGGGAAGTCCTGCGGATAGTCCACCGGCACCCCCGGCTGCACCAGCGCGGCGGCCGCCATAGCTTGAGGCTCGGCCGAGACAATGGTGTGATCGACCCGCGGCCCCCAGGCGTTCATCAGGCGGGTCGCGCGCACCTCCTTGCCGCCCGCGGCGAAGGTGGAATGCAGGTGCAGGATGCGGGGAACGGCTCCCGCAGGCGCCTTGCTCACTCCGCCGCGTCCAGCAGCGCAAGGATCGCGGCGCGCGCCTCGGGCTCGTCCAGCGTCGGCGCGTGGCCGACATCGGGGACGATGACGGTGCGCATCTTCGGATTGCGCATCCCCATCTGCTTGACCGTGTCGGGGCTGAGAAGATCCGACAGCCCCCCGCGTACCAGCACCATCGGCACATCGCGCAGGGCCTCGAAGGCCAGCCACAGGTTGGGCGGCGCGGCGTTGCCGGGCTTGGCGAAAGGCTCGGCGATGGCCATGTCGTAATCGAACACGATCCGCCCGTTCTGGCTCACCACCATGGTGCGCTTGGCCATTTCGAGCCACTGGTCGAGATCGAACTTGGGGAAGGCCGCGCCATGCGCCTCGGCCAGCCCGCGCGCGGCGTGGACCCAGGTGGGGTAGGAGCGGCCCTGCCCGACATAGCCCGAAATGCGCGCGAGGCCTGCGGCCTGCACCTCGGGGCCGATGTCGTTCATCACCACCGCGCTCATCCTTCCGGGCTTGCCCGCAGCCATCAGCAGGGTCATCAGCCCGCCCATCGATGTGCCGATGGCGGCGAAGCGGTCGACCCCCTGCTCGGCAAGCAGCTTTTCCACATCCTGAACGTAGGTGACGGGCGAATAGGTATCCGAATCCGGCGCATAATCGCTCATCCCACGGCCGCGCATCTCGGTCACGATCACCCGGCGCGTGGCGCACAGCACCTCGGCCAGCGGGCCGAAGTCGCGGGCGTTGCGGGTGAGGCCGTGCATGCACAGCACCGGCAGCTTGTCCCCGCCATCCGGCCCGGGATAGTTGCGGTAATGCAGGGTGAGGCCATCGCTGCTGGTCCAGTAGCGATCTTCGTAAGTGGCGGCCATGAGCGCGCGGTAATCCCTTCGTCCAAAGGCCCGGGGCGCTTGCGCGGGGGCCTGCTTGCGCCCACTATCGCGGCATGAGCGAGGGACTGCAACACCCGGATGCATCCGGCACCTATCAACCCGATCCGGCCATCCTGGTGCTGGCAGGCTGGCTGGGCGATCCCGTCGCTGCGGCGGACTTTCCCGAAACACGGCTGCGCTGGCGCAATGATCGCGCGGCGGCGCGTGTCGGGCTGGCCGGGCTGACCGACGAAGACTGGACGGCGCATTTCGGACGCTTTGCGCCCTTGGAGGGCAACCTCCCCCAGCCGCTCGCGCTGCGCTATCACGGGCACCAGTTCCGGGTCTACAACCCCGAGATCGGCGACGGGCGGGGGTTCCTGTTCGCGCAGATGCGGGACGGCGCGGGGCGGCTTATGGACCTCGGCACCAAGGGTTCGGGCCAGACCCCGTGGAGCCGCTCGGGCGATGGGCGCCTCACCCTCAAGGGTGCGGTGCGCGAGATCCTGGCGACCGAGATGCTTGAGGCGCTGGGCGTCAACACCTCCAGGACCTTCAGCGTGATCGAGACCGGCGAGGCGCTTTATCGCGGGGACGAGCCCTCGCCCACCCGCTCCGCCGTGCTGGTGCGCCTCAGCCATTCGCATGTCCGCATCGGCACCTTCCAGCGGCTGCTGGCATTGGAGGCGGCGGACGAGATGGAGGCGCTGATCGGCTACTGCCTCCAGCACTTCCCCGCCCCACCCCCGCCCGCTGACGCCCCCGACCGCGACAACCCCGCGATCCGCCTCATGCACGCCGTGACCGAACGCATGGCCGATCTGGCGGCGAGCTACATGGTGGCAGGCTTTGTCCACGGGGTGCTCAATAGCGACAACATGAACATCACCGGCGAGAGCTTCGACTATGGCCCCTGGCGCTGGCTGCCGGGGTGGGAGCCGGGCTTCACCGCCGCCTATTTCGACCATGCCGGCCTCTATGCCTTCGGCCGCCAGCCCGAGGCGCTGCACTGGAACTGCGGGCAGCTGGCGGTCGCGCTGCGGCTCCATGCCGAGACCGCGCCGCTGGTCGCCGCGCTTGAACGCTTCGGGCCGCTCTACATGGCGGCAATCGCGCGGCGATGGTGCTGGCGGCTGGGGGTGCAATCGCAGGGGATCGAGGAGGACACGCAGCTCGTCGCCGGGTGCGAGGCGCAGATGCGCGCAGGCTCCGTCCAGCCCGACGCCTTCTTCTTCGCGCACCGCGGCGGGCGCGGCCTGCCCGAGGCGTTCAGCCATTACCGGCCGGTCGAGAACGCCCACCCCTATTGGTCCGACCCCGCGCCCCAGTCGATGCTGATCGAGGAGGTCGAGGACGTCTGGGCCGCAATCGACGAAAGCGACGACTGGGCCCCGCTCCACGCCAAGGTTGCTGCCCTGCGCCGCATGGGCGAGGCGCACGGCATTCCGCCCGAACCTGCGGGACATGCGTAACGGGCTTACCCCTATCTTTTCAGTCACAAGCACGATAGATGCGCGCATCCGCTGAAGCAGGACACAACAGGCAACGAATTCGAGCGTGACCGACAACATCCTCATTTCTTGCGAACCGGCCACCGGCGAGGAATTGTGGCGCGGCCCCGTCTCCGATGTCGACGCGGCGGTCTCTGCCGCGCGCCGTGCCTGGGCGCCCTGGGCGGCCCGCGGGCTGACCGAGCGGATCGCGCTGATGCGCGCCTTCGGCAACGCCATGCGCCGCGATGCCGACACCTTCGCCGATCTGATCGCGCGCGAGACGGGCAAGCCCTTGTGGGAAGCGCGCAAGGAAATCGACGCGGTGGTCGCCAAGGTCGACATATCGGTCCAGGCCTATGCCGAGCGCACCGGCAAGAAGAAATTCGATTCCGGCATCCATTCGAGCGCCGCAGTGCGCCACAAGCCGCACGGGGTGATGGCGGTGCTGGGGCCGTTCAACTTGCCTGCGCACCTGCCCTGCGGCCACATCATCCCCGCGCTGATCGCGGGCAATGCGGTGGTGTTCAAGCCCTCGGAAAAGACCCCCGCGGTGGGCGAGGCTCTGGTCGCCGCGTTCCACGGCGCGGGCGTGCCGGCCGACGTGATCCAGTGCGTCATCGGCGGGGCGGAGGAAGGCAAGGCGCTGGTCGCCCATCCCGGGACCGACGGCGTGCTGTTCACCGGCTCGGCCCAGACGGGAATCGCCATCAACCGCAAGCTTGCCGCCAATCCGGGCAAGATTGTCGCGCTCGAGCTGGGCGGCAACAACCCTATCGTCGTCACCGACACCCCCAAGCTCGCCGACGCCGCCGCGATCATCGTCCAGAGCGCCTTTGCCACCGCCGGCCAGCGCTGCACCGCGGCGCGGCGGCTGATCGTGGTCGAGAGCGTCTATGACGCGCTGATGGCCGAACTCGTGCCGCTCGCGCGCCGGCTGATGGTCGGCGATCCGCTGGGCGAGCCGCAGCCCTTCATGGGCCCGGTGATCGACAACGAGACCGCCGACCGCCTGATGGAGAGCTTCGTCGCGCTGATGACCGGCGGCGGCCGCCCGCTGCTGCACATGCGCCGCTCGCTGCCCGATCTGCCGTTTCTCAGCCCCGGCATCATCGACGTGACCGACGTGCCCGACCGCCCCGATATCGAGCTGTTCGGCCCGCTGCTGCAAGTGATCCGCGTCCCCGATCTCGACACCGCGATCGCCGAAGCGAACAACACCCGCTTCGGCCTTGCCGCATCGCTGATCGGTGGCAGCCCGGAAGATTACGGACGCTTCTGGGCCAATATCCGCGCCGGCATCATCAACTGGAACAGCCCCACCACCGGGGCCTCGTCCAAGGCCCCCTTCGGCGGGATCGGCCTTTCCGGCAACCACCGCCCCGCAGCCTATTACGCCGCCGACAACAGCGCCTATCCGGTCGCCAGCACCGAAATGGACCAGCCGCGCGCGGGCGTCATGGTGGGGCTGAGGCCCTAGTTGGCGGCACGGTAGACCAGCGTCACGCCGGTGAGGCCATTGGCGGCCTTGCGCAAACTGACCGTCAGCCGCTCGACGCCCTTGCCGGTCGCAGCGATGCTGTCGCCGGGCGCGGCGTGACGGGTGGACGCGAGGCCCGCGCGGCGCGCGCGGACGTGGTGATATTGCAGCACCACCTCGGGCGCGGCCGGGGTGAGATAGCGGACGATCCGCAAGGCACAGCCCTTGGCCTTGCTAGCGCCCGCCTGCACCACCATGGCGCGCGGCGGGATCGCGGCGGCCGGCGGCAGGTTGGCGGCAAGCGCGAAATCCTCCGTCAACCCCCTGGCGCAGGTGCCCGGCGCACCGACTGCGGCGAGCAGTTCCAGCGGCCCCGACATCGGCCCGAGCAACGCGGGCCCCCGCGCCTTGCTGGCGGGTGGCAAATCGGGGAGCGCGCCGCTTTCGAGCAGTTCGATCCGCATCGCCTCGCGCGCGGCAGCGGCGGTCTCGCTCGATCCGGCGAGCACCGGCAGCGCGGCGCTGTCGGCAAAGCCGATCGCGGCCGCGGCCTCGTTGCGGCTGGCGAGGTCGGGGTCGCTCATCAAGGGATCGTGGAGCGCGCGGGCGATCACCGGATCGGTCGCGATCAGGCCTTCCCCCTGCGCAGGCTCGCCCCCGCCTTGCCTGCAGGCGGCGAGAAGGGCGAGGAGACCCAAGGGGATAAAGGCACGGCGCATCGGGGGAGCGTGCCACGCCGATGGTTAATTTGGCCCTCACGGCGCTTTGGAACCGGCGCATGAAAACGCCCCCGAAGCGCAGGCTCCGGAGGCGCTTTCCACGCGGAGGTAAAGGAACCTCCACGTGCCGGCGACCACTGGTGGGCATGGCCGCAAGGGCGATTTTGTTCATTTATAGCAGCACCTATCTGAACGCTTCGCCGATGCGGGTGAAAGCCGCGGTTCAGCGAGCGCGCCGCTTGCCTAAGCTCCGCCCTGCCCTTAACGCCGCGCGAGCATGACGACCCCTGAACCCTCTTCCGCGGCCTCGGGCCCGGTCGCCTCGGGCCTCGCGCCTGCGCTCGGCGCCTATCTGATCTGGGGCTTCCTGCCGCTCTACCTGGTGCTGGTGCGCAGCGTCCCCGCCTTCGAATTCGTCGGCTGGCGGATCATCTGGACGCTGCCGCTGTGCCTCCTGATCGTCGCCTTCCGGCGCCAGTTTCCCGAATTGCTGGCGGCGCTCAAGAGCCCGAAGAGCCTGCTCGCCCTGCTGGCGAGCGCCGTGCTGATCGGGATCAACTGGTTCGTCTACATCTGGGCGATCATGGCGGGCGAGGTCTATGCGACCTCAATCGGCTATTACCTCAACCCGCTGCTCAACGTGCTGCTCGGCACGCTGGTGCTGGGCGAGACGCTGTCGCGCCGCCAGTGGCTGGCGGTCGCCATCGCGGCGCTGGCGGTGGCGCTGCTCGCCGCAGGTGCGGTCACCAGCCTGTGGATCAGCCTCACACTCGGCACCAGCTTTGCCGTCTATGGCCTTGTGCGCAAACAGGTCGCCGTGGGATCGCTCCCCTGCCTCACGATCGAGAGCGCGATCCTCCTGCCGATCGCCGCCGCGATTGCCGGGTGGTACGCGCTGAGCCCGCAAGGCTCGTCCTTCGGGCAGGACGGGTGGACCAGCGCGCTGATCATCTTCTCGGGCGTGGTCACCGCGATCCCGCTGCTGCTGTTCGCGCTGGCGGCGCGGCGGATGGACTATTCGACGCTGGGCTTCCTCCAGTACATCGCGCCGACGATCGTGTTCTTCCTCGGGCTGTTCGTCTTCCACCAGCCGCTCGCGCCCGCCAAGCTGGCGAGTTTCGTGCTGATCTGGGTGGCGGTCGGCGTGTTCGTGTGGGACCTGTGGGCGAAGCGCAAAGCGGCCTTAGCCTAGAAACTTCCAGCCTATCGTCTGGCCCCCGTGCCACGGGACGATTTCCTCGCCGGTGACGTGGAGGCACTGCGGCACCGCCACCTCGGCACGCTCGAGCGTCACCGTCTCCTCGTTGACCGGCAGCTTGTAGAAGGCCGGGCCGTGGAGCGAGGCGAAGCCCTCGAATTTCTCGAGAGCGCCCTCCTCGTCGAACACTGTGAGGTAGCTTTCCAAAGCATAGGGCGCGCCGAAAATCCCCGCGCAGCCGCAAGCGGTCTCCTTGGCTCGGCGCAGGTGCGGGGCGCTGTCGGTGCCGAGGAAGAACTTCGGCGAACCGCCCGTCGCCGCCGCACGCAGCGCCAGCCGGTGGCTCTCGCGCTTGGCGACCGGAAGGCAGTAATTGTGCGGCTGGATGCCCCCCACCAGCATCGCGTTGCGGTTGATGTGGAGGTGCTGCGGGGTGATGGTCGCGGCAACCTGCAGCCCGGCCTCGTTGACGAAGTCCACTGCGTCGGTGGTGGTGATGTGCTCGAACACAATGCGAAGCCTCGGGAAACTCGCAACAATGGCGCGCAAGTGCCTCTCGATGAACTCTTTCTCACGGTCGAACACGTCGACCGAATGGTCGGTCACCTCGCCGTGAATGCATAGCACGATGTCCTCGGCCTCCATCCGCGCGAGGACGGGATAGAGGTTCTCGACATTGGTGACGCCCGCAGCCGAATTGGTCGTGGCGTTGGCGGGATACATCTTGGCGGCGGTGAAGACGCCCTCGGCCGCGCCGCGTGCGAGATCGTCGGCGTCGGTGGTGTCGGTGAGGTAGCAGGTCATCAGCGGCTCGAACCGCACGCCTTCGGGCACCGCGGCGCGGATACGGTCGCGATAGGCGGCGGCCAGCTCCGTCGTCGTCACCGGCGGAGTGAGGTTGGGCATCACGATCGCGCGGGCAAACTGGCGCGCGGTATAGGGCACCACCTCGCGCATGATGTCACCATCGCGGAAGTGAAGATGCCAGTCGTCGGGGCGGCGGATGGTGATGCTCTCGCTCATGGCTTCCCCTTAGCGGCGGCCATGCCTATCTGTCACCCATGACTGCAACCCTGCTGACTACCCGCGCGCTGGTGCGCCTCTCGCCGCTCGAGGACAGTGAGGATGTCGCCGCTTTCCTCCAAGGCCTCGTTACCAATGACACGGCCGGCCCGCTGCCTTGCTATGCCGCCTTGCTGAGCGCGCAGGGCAAGCACCTGTTCGATTTTCTGGTGTGGGCGGATGGGGCAAGCCTGCTGCTCGATTGCGAGGCTGCGCATGCGGACGAGCTGGTGAAGCGCCTGTCGATGTACCGCCTGCGCCGCAAGATCGCGATTGCCCGCGACGACAGCCTTGGCGTGCATTGGAGCCTCGTACCGCAAGAGGGTGCGGTGGCTGACCCCCGCCTCCCCGCCCTCGGCCACCGTTGGCTTGGCTCGGTAGAAGGCGAAAGCGCCGACACCGCTTGGCTCGCCCACCGCCTTGCGCTGGGCGTGCCCGAGGGGCGCGCCGAGATGGGCGACATCCTTTGGCTCGAAACCAACGCCGTCGAACTGAACGGCGTCAGCTTCACCAAGGGTTGTTACGTCGGCCAGGAGAACACCGCGCGGATGAACTGGCGGCAGAAGGTGAACCGGCGGCTGGTGGTGGTGCCGCTCGCGGCGTCGGATGAAGCGCGGCGACAAGCGGCTCACGAAGACCTCGGCCTTGCGATCGATCACCTGCGCGTCGAAAGCCTCGATCCCGCCGCCCTGCCCGCGTGGCAGCGCGCCGGAGTGCTCCCGGCCGCGAATTAAGCGGTCTGGTGCCCGGCAAGGCTCGCTTCGAGCATCGCCGTTGCCCGCTCGCGCGCGGCGTCTCGCCCCAGCCCCAGCGACTTGGCCAGCGGCCCGCCGATCAGCGCATCGCCCAGCGCCATCAGCACCAGCGACAGCGTGTCGCGGTGCAGCCGCCGCTCGGCGATGTGTTCGGGGGTCTCGGTCGGCGCGAGTTCGTCGAGCAGGTCGTGGATCACCGAGATGATCGGGTCCAGCGCGTCCTCGTTGCCCGTCAGCAGCATCCAGCTGGTGAGCGCGCCCGCGCCTTCGCGGTCGAAGGCGTCGAAGGCGAGATCGACCACCTCGCGCGCCGAGCCCAGTCCGGCGCGGCTGGCGTGGACGGCCTGCAGGATCGTCTCGCACACCGTGCGCGCCAGATGCTCGGCGAGCGCGCGCTGGAGCCCGGAGGCCGAGCCGAAGTGGTGCAGCAGATTCGCATGGGTGCGCCCGACGCGGGCCGAGACCGCCTTCAGCGTCACCGCTTGCGGCCCCGTCTCGATCAGCAGCGCGCGCGCGGCGGCAAGCGCGGTGCTGCGCGATTCCTCGGGAGTCAGTCTCTTTCTGGCGACCATAGGCCTGCGCCTCTAGGGGATTTTGCAGGTGCGAACAAGCCACCCGCCCCCCAGCTGCCCCTCAGGCGGCGCGCGCAAACGGGGCGGGGTCCATGTCTGCCTCCAGATCGAGCGCATACTCGACCGATTCGGTCGCGCACCCTCGGCCCAAACTGAAGCGCAGACCCGACCGCCCGGTGGGGACGAAGCCGATCTTGCGCAGCACCTTGCCCGACGCCGGATTGTCGACGAAGTGCCCCGCGACCACCCGCCGGTGGCCGAGCGCGCGCGCGATCTTGAGCACCGCGTCCGCCGCCTCGGTGGCATAGCCGCGGCCCCAATGCTGGCGCGCGATCCAGTAGCCCAGTTCGGGCTGGCCCTCATGCTCACCCATGCCGGCGCTGCCGATCACACCGACGCCCGGCAGGGTCACGAGGAAGTGCGGCAGGCGCATGTCCTGCGGCAGGGCGGCAAAGCTGCGCGCGTCGTCGAGACTATAGGGCCACGGCGCGCGGGCGAGATTGCGCACGATCGCCTCCTCGCCGATGCCGGCCAGGATGGCGCCGCAATCCTCTGGGAAAGCGGGCCTCAGGAACAGTCTTTCGCTGCGATGGAACACGAGAGTTCTCCCTACCTCGCCCCGCGCCCGCCCTTAGGCATGACGCATGACACTTTCATGGCCGCGAAACTTTTGAATTCCGCAGATTTTCGAGGGAGAATGCAAAAAGGGAGACGGACCCCCTCGGTTAGAGGACGGTCCTGTCTCCCTCAGAAAGCGGGTCTTGCACCCGCCGGGACCATCCTTGCCGGACGATCCCTTTTGCGAATCGTCCGCTTATTCGGCGGCTTCGGCCATCGCATCTACGCTGACGTATTTGCGGCCAAGCTTGCCCGAGTGGAATCGCACGACGCCTTCGGCGAGCGAATAGAGGGTGTGGTCCTTGCCCATGCCCACGTTCACGCCCGGGTACACGCGGGTGCCGCGCTGACGGATGATGATGTTGCCGCCGATCACTTCCTGACCGCCGAACTTCTTGACGCCGAGGCGACGACCGGCCGAATCACGACCGTTACGCGACGAACCGCCTGCTTTCTTGTGTGCCATGGTTCGACTCGCTCCTTATTCGGCCGAGGCCGCCGCGGGGGCGTCTTCGGTCTTGGTCTTCTTGGCGGCGGCCTTCTTGGCCGGCTTGGCGGCTTCGCCAGCGCCCACGGCGGTGATGCGCAGCAGGGTCATCTGCTGGCGGTGGCCGTTCTTGCGGCGATAGTTGTGGCGGCGACGCTTCTTGAAGACGATCACCTTTTCGCTCTTCGCCTGGGCGATGATCTCGGCCGAGACGGTCACCGACTTGGCATCGGCGAGGGTCTCGCCTTCACCGGCCAGCAGGACATCGCCCAGCGTGATCGTGTCGCCGGCTTCGCCTGCGAGCTTTTCAACGGCAATCTTGTCTCCGGCGGCAACCCGATATTGCTTGCCGCCCGTGCGCACTACAGCGAACATGGCTCTAAACTCTCTTGTCTGTGCAGTGTCCGGTCATCGCGCTTGCGCTACAAAAACCGAACGGCAATGCGGGGCTTGCGCAAATGCAGCCCCGTAAAGGATGCGTGCCGTTAGGGGAAAGGCAGGCCCAAGTCAACGCCCCTCGCGCGGGTCCCATCACCAAAAAGTCGGACGAAGCGAAGAGTCAGGACGCTTTGCCAGCACGGAGTGTCATGGTAACGGGACATGGGATCTCTATGCGCGAACAACTGACAAAATCCACCGCGATCGCCCTGCTTGCTGCGGGCCTTTCGGCCTGCGCGGCGGGGTCGGGGGAGTTCCCCTCGCTCGCAATGCGCCCGTTCGAAAGCGGGGTGGCTCCCGCCGCCCCTACGCCCCCGCCCGCCCCGATTCGCCCGCGAACGTCAGCTTCCCGCCTGATCGAACTGCGCCAAGCCGCCGAGGCTGCCGACGCCGCATTCACCGCGCGCAAGGATGTAGCCGCGCGATTCGTCCGCGCCGCAGCCGGTCAACCGATCGAAAGCCCGGCCCGGGCTGAAGCGCTGGTTGAACTGGCCGTTCTCGATACCCTGCGCAGCAAGACGGCCAGCGCGCTCGCCGCGCTCGACAGCCTCGCCGCCGAGGCTGCGGGCGCGCTCAGCGACGACCCGGCGCTCACCGTTACGCAAGCGCAAGTCGCCGCCAAGCTCGCCGGTGAGGATGCTTATATCGCACGCCTTTGGGAAATGATGGGGTCATGAACCTTGCGTGCAGCACCTGCCCGGTGAAGGAGACCGCCGCCTGCGCGGTGCTCACCCCCGAGGAACGCGATGCGCTCGCCGCCGCGGGCCGCACCCGGACGCTGAAACGCGGCGAGATGCTGTTTGCGGCCGGCGACGAGCAAGCCGCCTGCGCGACGCTGCTGACCGGCGCGCTCAAGGTCTCGGCAATCGATGTCGACGGCAACGAGCAGATCCTCGCGCTCGTCCATCCGGCGGGCTTCATCGGTGAACTGTTCGCGCCCTTTGCGCACCACGACGTGGTGGCGCTGACCGAAAGCCGGCTGTGCACCTTCGCGCGCGCCGACATCGAGCGCGCGATCGAGGATTATCCGGCGATGGCCCGCGCGCTGCTGCGCCGCAGCCAGGCCGATCTGCTGGCCACGAGGAACCTGCTCGAACTCACCGGCCACGCCAGCGCCGAGGCGCGGCTCGCCGCGCTGCTCCACGATTTCGCCGCCGCTGCGAGCGACAGCTCGTGCCATCTGGCATCGCATTTCGAGCTGCCGCTGACCCGCGGCGAGATCGGCAACATGCTGGGCCTCACCATCGAGACCGTCAGCCGCAAGCTGGGCGAGCTCGAGGACATGGGCGCGATCCGGCGCGAGGGGAAACGCGGGATCGCCTTGCTGGATGCGGGGATGCTGCAGGATATTTCGGGACGGTAGGGCCCGCCGCGCGAGCGGCGATAATCATTTCTCACACAAAGACACAAAGGCACAAAGATGTAGCGCTCGGTCTCTGTCGTGTGCGCGCTCTTTGTGGCTTTGTGTCTTTGTGTGAGATGATCCGCGGCAAAGCCGCGTAACCTTCTCCGCGCCCCTGCTTCCTCTGCGCCTCTTCGTGAAACGAAAAGGGCCCGCCGCAAGCGGCAGGCCAGAAAGTTTCGGGGCGGAGGCAGGGGAAGGAGGCGCCGCCGCCCCGAGGGGAGCTTGCCCGTTCAGCGCACCACCGCTGCGATCACCGCCACTGCGAGGCCCCAGACCACCAGCAATGCCGGCAGGATCAGCACCTGAATGCTCGCGTCCTTGGCCGCGAGCCGCCCGGTGTGGGTCTGGATGCCGCGGGCCTCGAATTCGCCCATAGTCTGCGGCGCGGAGGTGTTGCCGGCAAGGCGTGTCCAGATCGCGGGCACGCCGAAGCCGGCGATGATGAAGACGACGAAGATCGCCATCGGGATCGCCAGCGCCGGATTGGCAAAGGCGCTGCCGACCACCAGCAGAAACCCGAAATAGCCCGCCACGGTCGCGCCGTAGAGCGCGGTGGGGAGGCCGAAATTGCGGTCGGTTTCGTGCCTGTGGCGGGGCGCGGCTTCGGGCGCTTCGACGACCCGCGCGTCGCCGCTGGCGATGAGATCGTGGACGATGTGGCTCATGGGATGATCCTTTCCTTTGTTGGAAAGGCATTACCCCGCGTGGCCAGCTCCCGCTTTGACCGGGATCAAATCACGCCTGCCAGCGGGCGAGATCGCTGTGATCCTGTTCGCGCGGCTCGATCCAGTGCCATTCGCCGCCCCGCTTCTCGCGCTTCCAGAACCATGCGGCGCTCTTCAAGTGGTCCATGCAGAAGTCGACCGCATCGATCGCGTCGCGGCGGTGGAGCGCGGCGGCCGAGACGCAGACGATCGGCTCGCCCGGGCGCATTTCGCCGACGCGGTGGACCATGAGCAGTCCCATCAGGTCGAAACGTTCGAACGCGCGGTCGGCAAGGGCATGCATTCCCGGCAGGGTCAGTGGCTCGTAATGGGTGAGTTCCAGCGCCTCGACCCCGTCATCAAAGCGCACTTCGCCCACGAAAGTGCATACCCCGCCGAGGCCGGGATTGGCCTGCGTGAAGGGGCCGATCAGCGTGCCGGGGATGAACATCCGGTCGAGAAGGCGGATGTCGCGCATCAGCCGCCCGAGACAGGGGGGAGCAGCGCGATCTCGTCGCCCGCGCCCGCTTCCAAGGAGGCCTTGTCGGCGAACAGAACACCGTTGAGGGCGATGCGGTTGCGCGGATCGTCGAGAGCCTCAGCCAGCGCTTCGGGCAGCGCCGCCTTGAGCCCCGCCCAGTCGAGCGGCGCCGACACGGCAAGCGAGGGCGCACCGGCAAGGTCGGCGAGCTTGCCGAGGAGAACAACGGTGATCATGCCGGCCTACCCCCCCGTCATCGACATGTGCCTCGACAATGCCGGGGCCGCCCCGCGCTGGTCCATGCGGAAGGCGTGCTTCTCGGGCTTGATCCTGAGCGCCTCGTCGAGCGCGGCAGCGAGTGCGGCGTCGGGCGTGTCGGAGCGCAGCGCCGCGCGCAGGTCGACCTGCTCGCCGCCGCCGAGGCACGGGTAGAGCTGGCCGGTGGCGGTGACGCGCAGCCGGTTGCAGCCCGAGCAGAAGTTGCCGGTGTGCGGCGTGATGAAGCCGAGCCGCCCGCCGGTCTCGGCGATGTCGACATAGGTCGAAGGGCCGCCTGTCCGGTGGTCGCTCTCGGTCAGCGTCCAGCGGCTCTCCAGCCGTTCGCGGACGGTGTCGAGCGGGAGGTACTGGTCGAGCCGCTCCTCCTCGACATCGCCAAGCGGCATGACCTCGATCAGGGTGACGTCGTGGCCCGCCGAGTGGCCCCAGGCGATGAGATCGGGCAGTTCGTCCTCGTTGACGCCCTTCAGCGCCACGGCGTTGAGCTTGACCCTGATCCCGGCCGCCTTGGCCGCGGCGATGCCTTCGAGCACCTGCGGCAGGCTATCGCGGCGGGTGAGCTCGGCAAACTTCGCAGCGTCGAGCGTGTCGAGCGAGACGTTGACGCGCCGCACCCCCGCCTTGGCCAAGGCCTCGGCGTGCTGGGCAAGCTGGGTGCCGTTGGTGGTCAGCGTCAGCTCTTCAAGATCGTGCCCGAGCCTGCGGCCGAGCGCGCTGAACAGGTCGATGATGTCGCGCCGCACCAGCGGCTCGCCGCCGGTGATGCGGATTTTGGTCACGCCGCGGGCGATGAAGCCGGTGGCAAGATCGTAGAGTTCCTCGAGGCTCAGGACTTCCTTCTTGGGGAGGAAGGTCATGCGCTCGGGCATGCAATAGGAACAGCGCAGGTCGCAGCGGTCGGTGACCGAGAGGCGCAGATAGGTGATGCGGCGCATGAAGCCGTCGACCAGCGGGCGCGGGCGGTCGCCGACGAGGATCAGATCCGGCTTGCGTGGTTCGGGGTGCGACACGGGCTCATTCATGGCACACCAGATACTGCCCTGTCACCCCGGGCGCATCTGCCAAAAAGCATAAGACATCATTGCGCGCCTCGCCGGGGTGACCGGAGACAATATTCACGCGGCTAGGCGCTACCTCGCGCGCCAGATCGCGGGCCAGCGCGAGGCGCCAGTCGCGGTGGCCATGCGCGGCAGGCGGCAGGAGGATGGCGAGCGATGTGGTCGCAGGATCGGCGAGCAGCGCGCGCGCGGTCTCGAGATGGAGCGCCATGAAAGTGGTCTGCGCGTCGAGCGCGCTGGTCGGCAGCAGGGTGACCTCGATCTGCCGCTGCATCGGTTCAACCGTGGTCGGCGCGGCGCTGGCGGTGAAGCGTGATGCCGATCTGCTCGCCGGCTTCCGCGATGGCGAGCTTGACGATCTTGACCGTCACCGCCTCGACCTTGGCGTCGCCCACGAACAGGGTCTCGCAGATGTGGTCCGCGACCGCCTCGATCAACTTGAAGTGAACGCCTTGCGGAAGGCCTGCGGAGGCGGCGAATTTGAGGTCCATGTAGTTCTTTGAGGCCTCAAGCGGCGTGTCGGGATCGTAGCGATCGGCCACGGCATAGCGCGCCGCGATCGAGATGCGCAGCGGCTGGGGCTTGCCGGTCTCCTCGGAATAGATGCCGGTGAGGACATCGACGACGAGATCATTGACTTCAAGGGTAAGCGAATCACTCATGCTGGGCCCTTAGCGGGGATTGCTCCAACGCGCGATGATTGCGGTGGGGAGCAGCCTGCCGCCCTCCCCTTCCTCGCACACCGCGAGGTCGCCATGTTCGATCACCCCCGGCAGGTGCCCGAGCGCCTCTTCGAGCAGGCCCGCAATCGCAAGGCTGCTCATGCGCACGGCATAGACGGTGAGGAACAGGAAGCGGCTCTCGGCGTCGAGCAGCCAGGCGCAGTCGGTGACGAGGCCGGGGAGATGCTCCTCCAGCCGCCACACCTCGCCCTCGGGCCCGCGGCCGAACTTGGGCGGATCGAGGATGATCCCGTCATAGCGCCGCCCGCGCCGCACCTCGCGCGCGGTGAACTTGGCGGCATCGTCGGTCAACCAGCGGATCGGACGCTCGGCCATGCCGGAGAGCACCGCGTTCTCGCGCGCCTGGGCGACCGACTTCTTCGAGGCATCGACATGGGTCACCTTGCCGTGCCGCGACAGTGCCAGCGTGCCGAGGCCGGTATAGCCAAACAGGTTCATCGTCTCGGCCGCGTCCATCCCGTCCAGCTGGTCGCGCATCCAGTCCCACACCGGGGCCATGTCGGGGAAGAATTGCAGGTGGCGGAAGGGGGTCGGCCGCGCGGTGAAACGGACCTCGTTCCAGGCCAGCTCCCAGCCTTCGTCGGGCAGGCGTCCGGTGAACTGCCCCGTGAACTGCCAGCGCCCGCCGCCGTCTTCG
Source organism: Erythrobacter sp. (assembly GCA_013822695.1). Classification (GTDB taxonomy): domain Bacteria; phylum Pseudomonadota; class Alphaproteobacteria; order Sphingomonadales; family Sphingomonadaceae; genus Erythrobacter. The sequence goes on from PNKW01000007.1 coordinate 58,951, forward strand.
TCCGAGCCGGGGATGAACTCGCCGTCCGCGTGCCAGTCCGGTTGGCGCGGCTGCCACAGGGCCTGCGGCTCGGGGCGAATGAAGCTGTAGGGCCCGAAGCTCTCCCACTTGCGCCCTGCCCCGCTGTCGAGCAGGCGATACGAATCCCACCCCTCGCACGCCATCACCAGCGGCTGCTGGACGAGGCGCGCCATCAGGCGTTCCCGGCGTGGCCGAGCACGTAGTCGCGGGTGGCGGCGTAATCGCCAGCGATCTCGACAAAGCTCTCTGCGCGCCCGAACAGGTCGCCCACACGGGCAGGCAGCGCCGGGCGCATGCCGACCGCGCGCTCGACCGCGTCGGGGAACTTGGCGGGGTGCGCGGTGGCGAGGGTGACGAGCGGAACGCTGGCAGGCACGGTGCCATTGTCCGCCAGCGCGCGCGCCGCGTGCAAACCCACGCCGGTGTGCGGATCGATCACCTGTCCCGCCGCGCGGTAGGCCCATTGCAGCGCGCGGGCGGTCTCGGTCTGGTCGGCGCGGGCGCTGGTGAACAGCGCGGAGGCCCCTTCGGCCTGCGCGTTGGTCAGCTGCATCGCCTTGGTCGCTTCGAAGGCGCGCATCTGCTCGGCCATTGCACCCCCGTCACGCCCGCCGGCGTCGAACAGCAGGCGCTCGAAATTGGAGGAGACCTGAATGTCCATCGAGGGGGTGATGGTCGCGGTCACCCCGCCCGCCGAATAGTCGCCGCTCGACAGCGCACGGTGGAGAATGTCATTGATGTTGGTGGCCACAATCAGCCGCTCGATGGGAAGGCCCATCTTCGCCGCGACATAGCCCGCGAACACATCGCCGAAATTCCCGGTCGGCACCGAGTAGGCGACCGTGCGGTCAGGCGCACCGAGTTGCAGCGCGGAGGCGAAGTAATAGACCACCTGCGCCATCAGCCGCGCCCAGTTGATCGAATTGACCGCGCCGAGGTTGAGCGTGGCGGTCACATCGCCATCGGTGAACATGCGCTTCACATGCGCCTGCGCGTCATCGAAGCTGCCTTCGATCGCGAGGTTATGGACATTGGGGCTGAGCACCGTGGTCATCTGGCGGCGCTGCACGTCGCTCACGCGCCCCTTGGGGTGGAGCATGAAGATCTCGACCCGGTCGAGCCCCGCCACCGCCTGGATCGCCGCCGAGCCAGTGTCACCGCTGGTCGCGCCGACGATAGTGAGCCGCTCGCCCCGGCGCTCGAGGAAGGTCTCGAACAAGCGGCCGAGCAATTGCAGCGCCACATCCTTGAAGGCGAGCGTGGGCCCGTGGAACAGTTCGAGCAGCCAGTGCTGCTGATCGAGCTGCACCAGCGGGGTGACCGCGGCATGGCCGAAATCGCCATAGACCTTGTGGGTGAGCGCGAGGAGTTCGTCCTCGGTCAGACTGCCCGCCACGAAGGGCGCCATGATCCGCGCGGCGAGATCGGGATAGGCGAGGCCGCGAAGGGCGCGGATCTCGTCGGCCGAGAAACGCGGCCATTGGGCGGGCACATAGAGCCCCCCGTCGCTGGCGAGGCCTGCGAGAGTCACCCCTTCGAAATCGAGCGCCGGTGCGCTGCCGCGTGTCGAGACGTATTGCATGGGTGCGCCGGTTAGCGCCCTCGCCGCCGCAATGCCAGCACGTAGATGACCAGCGCGGTCAGGGCGAAGAAGAACCACTGTCCGGCATAGGCGAGGTGATCGATCTTGCGCTTTTCCGGGGCCGCACTTGGGCCAAGTCCTGCAACCGGTGGATCCGCCACCAATTTCGCATAGCCCGTCCTGAGCGGTTCGATGACGCCCTCGACCGTCCCGCCGGACCATTGCGCCGGTTCCAGGCCCCGCGACCATCCAAGCTGAACATCAGCCCGGCGGCCGCCGGGCAAGACACAGCTCACGACTTGCACAAACCCCGTGCGCCCCTCTCGGTTACGCCCGGCCACTACACGGGCCGCACCTTCGACCTTGCGGCATTCAATCCGGGAGCGGCGATAGGCCAGTCGATCAACTGAAGCGGGTGAGGCAGGAAATGCCACAAGTTCGGCATTGTTCAATGCTGCATCATAACGAGCAAGGCGAGCGTCCTGTAGGGCGTTCTTTTGAAACTGCCACACGCCCAAGCCAATCATCGTCGCGGCCGCCGCGAGCACCAAGATCGTCGCAACTATCGGCACCCGGCGGGTCATGGCTGCTGGCGTTCCTCGTATTGGTGATAGACCCACATGGTCTTGTAGAACCTGAGGGCGAAAACGACGCTCGCAATCGTCACCGGCCCCCAGAACAGGAAGGTCGCCCACAGCGGCGGCCGCAGCCATTCGTCAACGCCGAGCGCGGCGCAGATCAGCACCAGCGCCAGCAGCATCGTCACCACGCCGACGAACCGCCCGCCCCGCTCGAGGCTCAGGATGTCGAGCTCGCAATTCGCACACTCATCCGCCAACTGCGCGGGCCCCTCGAACAAAGTCCGCTCCCCGCAGCGGGGGCACAAACCGGAAAGGGCAGCCGAGACGAGTCCCGGCTGCCCCTTCTGTTCGCCCGGACCGGAGTCCGGCGTCATCAGTGGTATTCGGCGCCCCAGCCGCCCCAGACGTAGACGGCGACGAACAGGAACAGCCACACCACGTCGACGAAGTGCCAGTACCACGCCGCCGCTTCGAAGCCGAAGTGCTGGCGCGGGGTGAAATGGCCGAGGTAGGCGCGGTAGAGGCACACGGCGAGGAAGATCGTCCCGATCAGCACGTGGAAACCGTGGAAGCCGGTCGCCATGTAGAAGGCGCTCGAATAGGTGTTCCCGCCAAAGCCGAAAGGCGCGGCCGAATATTCGTAGGCCTGGATCGCGCTGAACAGAACGCCGAGCGCGACGGTCGCCCACAGGCCCTGCTTGAGGCCCTCGCGATCGCCATGGATCAGCGCGTGGTGCGCCCAGGTAACGGTGGTGCCCGAGCACAGCAGGATCAGCGTGTTGAGCAGCGGCAGCGCGAAGGGATCGAGCACTTCCATGCCTTCGGGGATGAAGGCCGCAACCGCACCCTCGGTGCCGAACAGGCTGGTGGTGGCGCCGGTGGCGTGGTCATATTCGAGCGCGGCCGGGAACAGCGCGAAATCGAAGAAGCTCCAGAACCAGCCGACGAAGAACATCACTTCCGACGCGATGAACAGGATCATCCCGTAGCGCAGGTGCAGCTGCACGACGGGGGTGTGGTCGCCGCGCTGGGCTTCGATCACGATGTTGCGGAACCACATGAAGAAAGTCGCGATCAGCCCCGCGAGGCCGAGGCCGAGCACGATCTGCCCCGACTGACCGAACAGGTCGGGGTGGAAGCTCAGCACCATGCCGCTGGTGAAGGTCAGCGCCGCGATCGAGCCGATAAGCGGCCAGATATCGGGTTCGAGAATGTGGTAATCGTGGTTTGCCTTGCCAGCCATGTGGATGTTCCCGTCCCTGGGTTAGCGGATCAATTGGAACGCTTCGGGGCCGCGTCCTGCGGCGCCTCGGCGCGGTGGAAAGTATAGCTCAGCGTGATCTGTTCGACACCCTTCATGTTGGGGTCTTCGAGCATCGCCGGATCGACGAAATAGAGCACCGGCATGGTCACTTCCTGCCCCGGCGCGAGCGTCTGCTCGGTGAAGCAGAAGCACTGGACCTTGTTGAAATACTTGCCGGCCTGTTCGGGCGTGACGTTGAAGGTGGCGACACCGGTGATGGTGTGTTCGCTGTCGTTGCGCGCCACATAGGTCGCGATGTCACGTTCGCCGATGGTGACGGTGTCGGTCGCTTGGCTGGGCGCGAAGGTCCAGGGCATGCCCATCGCGCTCGTCGCATCGAAGCGGATCGAGATTGTCTGGCCCGTGGCGGCGGCAGCGGCAGCGGCGGCTTTGCTCTCCGAGGCGACCATGGTGGTGCCGCCGAAACCGGTGACCTGGCAGAACAGGCGGTAGAGCGGCACCGAGGCATAGCCCAATCCGAGCATCGCCAGCGCGCCCGCAAAGGCGAACGCCCCCGTGCGCAGGTTGCTGCGCGCGGTCTCGGGCGATGCGGGGGCAGCAGACGCCATCAGCCCTGCCCTCCGATCCGCACCATGGTGATGGCGTAGAACAGCACCACGAAGAACAGCAATGTGCCCGCGACCACCAGATTGCGCGCCTTGCGGCGGCGGAGGAATTCGCGCTCTTCGTCGGGGGTCATGCGATGAGCCCCTGATAGGCCGCCACACGGTCGGCGACCAAAGCGGCAAACAGCACGAAGAGGTACACGATCGAGAACTTGAACAGGGTCTTTTCCGGCGTCATGGCGTCAGTCTCGGCGCGCATGCGGGTGAAGACTGGCATGGCAAGCACCACAAACAGCGCGGAGAGCACCACCGCGACCGAACCGTAGATCCAGCTCGTCCCGTCGATCGCCCAGGGGGCGACGGCGATGGGGGCGAGCAGCAGGGTGTAGAACATGATCTGGCGGCGCGTCGCTTTCTCCCCCGCCACCACGGGGAGCATCGGAATGCCGACCTTGGCGTAGTCGGTCTGCACGAACAGCGCGAGCGCCCAGAAATGCGGAGGCGTCCAGAAGAAGATGATCGCGAACAGCAGCAGCGGCATCGCGGTGATGTCACCGGTGACCGCGACCCAGCCGATCAGCGGCGGGAAGGCACCCGCGCCCCCGCCGATGACGATGTTCTGCGGGGTGCGCGGCTTCAGCCACATGGTGTAGATCACGGCGTAGTAGATGATCGCGCCCAGCAGCAAGGCGGCGGCGAGCCAGCCCACCGCAAGGCCCATCAGCACGATCGACACGCCCGACAGGAAGATCCCGAAATCGCGCGCATCCTCGCGCCGCATCCGCCCGCCGGGGAGCGGGCGGTTCATGGTGCGCTTCATGCCGGCATCGATGTCGGCTTCCCACCACATGTTGAGCACCGCCGAACCGCCCGCGCCCATCGCGATGGCGAGGATCGCGGTGAAGGCGATCACGGGGTGGATGCTGCCCGGTGCCGCCAGCATGCCGCAGATCGCGGTGAAGATCACCAGCGTCATCACCCGCGGCTTGGTCAGCGCGAAGAAATCGCGCCACTCCGTGGGCATCTGCGCGGCAGTCTGGGGTGCGGTGCTAGCCATTATCCGTGTCGGTTCCATTGCGAAGGAGCGCGAGACCAAGGCCCGCGCTCCCCCTCGTTCATTTCGCTCCGGTCAGGGAGCTGATCAAGCCGTCGCGGGACGGTGATCGTGGTAGTCGTGCGCGTCGGTGATGACGGGCAGGGTTTCGAACTGGTGGTAGGGCGGCGGGCTCGGCAGGGTCCACTCGAGCGTCGTCGCGCCTTCGCCCCACGGGTTGGCCTCGGCCTTCTTGCCCGCGACCAGCGCGTAGAGGATGTTGACGAAGAAGAACAGCATCGAGCCGGCCATGATGTAATAGCCGTAGCTGCTGATCTGGTGCCAGAAATGGTAGGCTTCCGGGTAATCAGGATAGCGACGCGGCATGCCCTGCATCCCGAGGAAGTGCTGCGGGAAGAAGATCACGTTCACGCCGACGAAGAAGGTCCAGAAGTGGATGTGCGACAGGAACTCGGAGTGCATCCGCCCGCTCATCTTCGGGAACCAGTAGTAGAAGCCGGCGAACATCGAGAACACCGCGCCCATCGACAGCACGTAGTGGAAGTGCGCGACGACGTAATAGGTGTCGTGCAGGTTGTCGTCGATCCCGCCGTTCGCAAGCACCACGCCGGTCACGCCGCCCACGGTGAACAGGAAGATGAAGCCCATCGACCAGACCATCGGCGACTTGAAGCTAAGGCTGCCGCCCCACATCGTCGCGATCCAGCTGAAGATCTTCACGCCGGTCGGCACCGCGATCACCATGGTGGCGGCGGTGAAATACATCTTCGTGTTCACGTCGAGCCCGACGGTGTACATGTGGTGCGCCCAGACGATGAAGCCGACGACACCGATCGCGACCATCGCGTAGGCCATGCCGAGGTAGCCGAATACCGGCTTCTTCGAGAAGGTGGCGATGATCTGCGAGATCATGCCGAACCCCGGCAGGATCATGATGTAGACTTCGGGGTGGCCGAAGAACCAGAACAGGTGCTGGTAGAGCACCGGATCACCGCCGCCAGCCGGATTGAAGAAGGTCGTGCCGAAGTTGCGGTCGGTCAGCAGCATGGTGATGGCGGCGGCCAGCACCGGCAGCGCCAGCAGCAGCAGGAAGGCGGTGACCAGCACCGACCACACGAACAGCGGCATCTTGTGCAGGGTCATGCCCGGCGCGCGCATGTTGAAGATGGTGGTGATGAAGTTGGTCGCGCCGAGGATCGAGCCCGCGCCCGCAAGGTGCAGCGAGAAGATCGCGAAGTCCACCGCGGGGCCGACCGAACCGCTCGTCGAAAGCGGCGCATAGACCGTCCAGCCGGTGCCCGCGCCGGGGCCAGTGCCGCCGGGAACGAACAGCGAGAACAGCAGCGAGACGAAGCCCGCCACCGTCAGCCAGAAGCTAACATTGTTCATGCGCGGGAAGGCCATGTCCGGCGCGCCGATCATCAGCGGCACGAACCAGTTGCCAAAGCCGCCGATCATCGCGGGCATGACCATGAAGAACACCATGATCAGGCCGTGCGCGGTGATGAACACGTTCCACATGTGCAGCGCGGTGTTGAGATCATTGCCGCCGCCCATGAACTCGGCCCACCACTGCAGATACTGGATGCCCGGCTCCTGCAGCTCGACCCGCATGATGCCCGAAATGGCACCCCCGACGATCCCCGCGATAATCGCGAAGATCAGATACATCGTGCCGATGTCCTTGTGGTTGGTCGACATGAACCAGCGGGCGAAAAAGCCCGGCTTGTGGTCCGCGTGATCATGGGTGTCGTGCCCATGATCCTGATGGATGTCGAAGCCTTCTGCGGTGGTTGCCATGATCAGCTACTCTTCTGCGTGGAACTAGGTATCGGGTTCAGCCAGCGGTCGCCGGAGCGGGATCGGCAGCGGGGGCCGGAGCAGCCGGGGCAGGCGCGGCTTCCGCTTCGCCCGGCATGCTGCCGCCCTGCGCCTTCACCCAGGCGGCGAATTCGGCCGGGGGCAGCGCTTCGATCGCAATCGGCATGTAGCCGTGACGCGCGCCGCACAGCTCGGAACACTGGCCGTAATACACGCCCGGCTCCTTGATGGTCAGCAGCTTTTCGTTGAGACGGCCCGGCACCGCGTCCATCTTGAACCACAGCGACGGCACGGCGAAAGCGTGGATCACGTCGCTCGCGGTGGTCTGGATGCGCAGCGGCACGCCCGCGGGCACGACCATGCGGTTGTCGACCGCGAGCTGGTACGGCTCACCCGCCTTGGCTGCAGCAGCTTCGTCAGCCATGTTCGAGATCACTTCGATCTCGCCGTGATCGGGATAGGTGTAACCCCAGTACCACTGATAGCCGGTCGCCTTGATGGTGACGGCATCTGCCGGCGGGGTTTCATACTGGCGCGCCAGCAGCGTGATCGAGGGGACGGCGATAATCACGAGGATGATCACCGGCAGGATCGTCCACACCACCTCAATCATGGTGTTGTGGGTGGTCTTGGAAGCGACCGGATTGGCGCGGCGGTTGAAGCGCACCACGGTATAGAGCAGCAGGCCCAGCACCAGCAGGCTGATCGCGGTGATCACCGGCATCAGGATCACGTCATGCATCCACAGCGCATATTCGCCATTGGCCGAATACTGGTCCTGAAAGGTCAGGCTCTTGATCGGGTCGTCCTCGTAAGAGGTCGGCATGCCCTTGCCCTTGGTCGGAGCCATCGGGGTGTAGCTGCTCGCCTCGGCGGCCGGAGCGGCGGTGTCAGCGGGAGCAGCAGCGGTGGTGGCCGCAGGCGCTTCTGCCGCGACCGGTGCTGCGGGAGCGGCGTCCTGCGCCGCCACGCTCAGCGGCGCGAACGCCGCGAGCCCGGCAGCAACAACTGCCAGGATAAGCTTTTTCATACGGGTGTCCCTCTGACCCATGAGACTGTGTCCAAGTGGTTCGAATCTGATCCCATACTGCCCTTGCGTGTAGCCCCCTCGAGACCCGCAACAGGCAGCGTTTGGCCAGCCCGGGGGCCAGCTTCACCCTCGCCCTTAGCGATGCTTGCCGAGGGCCTCAAGCGCTTCTAGGGAGAAAATTATGCATGGGCCCGTGCCGCGCGCGCAAGTCGGTGCC
>PNKW01000008.1 GCA_013822695.1 Erythrobacter sp.
TGGAGGGGACTCGCCGCAAGCGCCGTCCCTTTCTGAGAGTCCCCTCCACCATACTGCGGATGGTCCCCCTACCCTTGCAGGGGAGGATAAGCGCCCCATCCTCGCCATGACCCCGCGCGGGAAACCCATCACCCAGACGCGCATTCGCGAACTAGCTCAGGGCCCCGGCGTCATCATCCTGTGCGGGCGGTTCGAGGGCTTCGACGAACGTCTGTTTGAAGCCCGCCCCGCAATCGAGCAGGTCTCCCTCGCCGACATCGTGCTCTCGGGCGGCGAGATGGCGGCGCTCACCATCCTTGACGCTTGCATTCGGCTGCTTCCCGGCGTAATGGGCGCGCCTTCCAGCGGGGCGGAGGAGTCGTATGAAAACGGCCTCCTCGAATACCCGCACTATACCCGACCTGTTGAATGGGAAGGGCGCACGATCCCCGAAGTGCTGCGATCGGGGGATCATGCGAAGATCGCGGCGTGGCGAAAGCTGCAAAGCGAGAACGACACACGGTTACGCAGGCCAGACCTTTGGGAACGTCATAAGGGCGTTCGGGTCCAGCCTGCCTCTGGCGCGCGGCGAAAAGACAAGGAACCGGACCAGTGAACCTGATCCAGCAGATTGAAGCCGAAGAAATCGCCAAGTCCGGCAAGGACATCCCCGAGTTCCGCGCAGGCGACACCGTCCGCGTCGGCGTGAAGGTGAAGGAAGGCAACCGCGAGCGTATCCAGGCCTATGAAGGCGTCGTGATCGCCCGCTCGAACCGCGGCATGGGTTCGAACTTCACCGTGCGCAAGATGAGCTTCGGCGAAGGCGTCGAGCGCGTTTTCCCGCTCTACTCGCCGATCGTCGAAAGCATCACCGTGGTCCGCCGCGGCGTCGTGCGCCGGGCCAAGCTCTATTACCTGCGCGGCCGCACCGGCAAGAGCGCGCGTATCGTCGAGCGCAAGGCAACTGCGCCCAAGGCGTAAGGCTATCAGCCACCGAAACAGGAAGGGCGGCTCAGGCATGGAGCCGCCCTTTTTGATTCACGCGGAGACGCGGAGATCATCCGCTTGATGCCAGTTCGGCCCATTCCAATGCCGCTGCGTGATCCCGCACGGTTGATTTCTGGGCAAGCTGCGCCGCAAGCAGACTTTCTCCGCGCCTCCGCGCCTCCGCGTGAAGACCAAGTCCGACCTTGCAGCAAACAGCAACGCGGCTAGGTATCGCAAGTTCACAGCTGACGGGAACCTTGATACTTGCCATGCGCCTTGCTCTGCTTGCAGCCGCCTTGCTGTCCACACCTGCGCTGGCGGAGGAGCCGGTGAGCTCCGAGGCCCCCGCCCTGACCTTCGAACGCGTCTTCGCTTCCCCCGGCCTTGATGGCCCCGCGCCCCGTCAGGTGCGGCTGTCGCCCGATGGCCGCTACCTCACCCTGCTGCGCAACCGCGCCGATGACCGCGACCGCTACGACCTGTGGGGCTATGACATCGAGACCCGCGAATGGCGGATGCTGGTCGATTCCGCAAAGCTCGGCTCGGGCCGCGAACTCTCGGAAGACGAGAAGATGCAGCGCGAACGCGCGCGGGTCGGCAGTCTGAAGGGGATCATCAGCTACCAATGGGCGAGCGACGGCTCCGGCGTGCTGGTGCCATTGGATGGCGATCTGTTTCTGGCGAAGCTCGATGGCACCGTCACCCGCCTGACCGACACCGAGGGCACTGAGCTCAATCCGCAATTGTCGCCCAAAGGCGGCTCGGTCAGCTTCGTGCGCGATCGGCGGCTGTGGGTCGGGCCGGTGGGCGGAGAGGCGCAGCCGATCACCCCCGCAGGCGAGGCCGAAACCATCCGCTGGGGCGAAGCGGAGTTCGTTGCGCAGGAGGAAATGGCGCGCCTCCAAGGCTATTGGTGGAGCCACGACGACAGCCGCATCGTCGTCCAGCGCACCGACGAGGCCGCAGTGGGCGTCGTCACCCGTGCAGCGATCGGCGCCAAGGGCACCAAGGTTTTCGACCAGCGCTACCCGGCAGCGGGCACGGATAACGCGGTGGTCGAACTCTACGTGATGAACCCCGATGGTTCGGGCAGCGTCAAGGTAGACCTCGGGCTCAACATCGACATCTATGTCGCCCGTATCGATTGGGCGCCCGATGGCAGCGCAATCTATGTCCAGCGGCAGGACCGGGCGCAGACCAGGATCGATGTGCTCAAGGTCGATCCGGCGACGGGTCGGAGCGTCGTATGGTTCACCGAAGCAGCCGCGCGCCCCGATTACTGGATCAACCTCTCAGACAACTTCCGCTTCCTCAAAGACGGCACCCTGTTGTGGTGGTCGGAGCGGGACGGGTTCGGCCACTTCTATCGGTTCGATCCCAGCGGCAAGAACAAAGGCTTAGAAGGCGGGGATCAGATCATCTTCGATGCCGGGACATGGCAGCAACTCACCCGCGGCACCTCGCCCACCACCAGCCTTGTGGGCGTCGACGAGGCGGCGGGCACCTTTACCTATCAGGCGACCGAGGGCGTCCTCACCCAGCAGATCTATCGCGCGCGGCTCGATGGGACGGGCGCACCCGAACTGCTCACCGACCCCGCCTTCACCAATGCCGCGAGCATGGATGGGGCAGGGCGGCTGCTCTACGTCAGCCGCTCCAACCCCAACCAGCCGTCGCAGTCCTACCTGGCTACGCCCGACGGCAGCCGCGTCGCGTGGATCGAGGAGAACCGGGTCGAGGGCGAACACCCCTACGCACCCTTCCTCGCCAGCCACGTAACGCCCGAATACGGCACCATCGCTGCCGAGGACGGCACGCCGCTGCACTGGATGATGGTGCGACCGAAGATGGAGCCGGGCAAGCGTTACCCGGTGTTCTTCCAGCACTATGGCGGCCCCGGCCCGCAGACCGTGACCAAGGGCTGGGGCGGGGCGCTCGCGCAGGCGATTGTCGACAGGGGCTATATCTTCTTCCAGCTCGACAACCGCGGCTCAGCCAACCGCGGGGTCGATTTCGAACAGCCGCTCTACCGCGCGATGGGCGGGGCCGAGGTGCGCGACCAGAAGGCGGGGGCGCTGTTCCTGAAAAGCCTCGACTATGTCGATCCGGCGAAGATCGCCACCTATGGCTGGTCCTATGGCGGCTATATGACTCTGAAGATGCTCGAGGCCGATCCGGGGCTCTACGCCGCGGGCATCGCGGGCGCGCCTGTGACCCGCTGGGAGCTTTATGACACCCACTACACCGAACGCTACATGGGCGACCCGCGCGAGGTGCCCGAAGCTTACGCGAAGGCGAGCGCCATCCCGCAAGCGACCAAAATCGCCGACCCGCTCCTGCTGATCCACGGCATGGCCGACGACAACGTGATCTTCGAGAACTCCTCGGAGCTCATAAGCGTGCTGCAGGAAAGCAACACGCCGTTCGAGATGATGCTCTACCCCGGCTACACCCACCGCGTCTCCGGCCCGAAGATCGGCCCGCACGTGTGGAACAGCATCTTCCGCTTCCTCGAGAGCCACGGGGTGACGCCGCCGTGAGAGCGGGTTACATTTAGTCGTAACAGGAGATCCTTAGCTTACAGGCATTTGATTGGATCGTGCATAAAAGGGGGCGGCATGAGATTGAACCTGAGTATCGCAGCTGTGGTGCTGTGCGCATCCCTCGCCGGGTGCGGGCCGAGCGCGGAAGTCACCGTCCTCAAGGAGAAAATCGCCGAAATCGAGGGCAATCTCGACAGCAAGCGCATCGAGCTTCAGTCCAAAGCGCAAGTGGTCTCCACCCAGACCAATCAATGCGAGGCGAGCCGTGCCCAGGACACGGCCCGGATTGCCGAGCGCAAGGACACTATAACCGATATTCTCGACGATGTGGTGCAGACCGGGAGCGACGATCGGGCTGCTGCCGGGCAAAAATGGACAATCGCGGTCCAGGAATTGTCAGGCGAGAACTGGAGCTGGCGCGAGGAGCAGACCATTGTCGCTGTCGAGGCCAGCGGGAATGTAGGGCTGATCATCGAAGACCTGACCTACTCTGTTGACCCGCGCAATCTGGCACCCAAGGTCGAGGTCGGCGAGAATTTCGGTCTTCCTGCGGTGCGCGTCCGATGCAAGGACGGCACGAAATGCATCAAGGTGAAGGGGCAACGGCAAATCGGTCGCGGCAATGCCTATGATCGCTCGCGCGATACAAGAACGTCCGACGTGTCCGAAATGCGGGCTGAAAACTGGTGGATGGTTTCGACTGCCCCGGAAAGTGGGCGGCTCTCCATGGCGACCAACGATCTCATCACTCTGCAAGCTGGCAACACGTCTTCCTCCTGCGAGGCATCCGAGAAAGGCAAGGCCGAGGTCAGCGCGCTGGAAACCGAAATCGCCAATCTCGAGAAGACCCTCGAAGAGGCGAAGCGCGATCTGCGCAGGCTCGAGGAGTAGGCACGATTATCGCCCCTCCGGGCTGACGCACCTTGCAAAATGGCCTGCGATGCGTCAGCGCGCGCACGACTGTTTTGAAGTGCAGGAGTGAGTGATCGTGGGTTACCGGGTGGCAGTGGTCGGCGCGACCGGGAATGTCGGGCGCGAGATGATGCAGGTCTTGGCCGAGCGCGAGTTTCCGTGCGACGAAGTCGCCGCGGTCGCCTCGCCGCGCTCGACCGGCAGCGAGGTCGAATTCGGCGACACCGGCAAGATGCTCAAGTGCCGCAACATCGAGCATTTCGACTGGGCCGGTTGGGACATCGCCTTGTTCGCGGCAGGCTCGGGCCCGGCCAAGGAATATGCCCCCAAGGCAGCGGCGGCCGGTTGTATCGTCATCGACAACTCGTCGCTCTATCGCATGGACCCCGATGTGCCGCTGATCGTGCCCGAGGTGAACCCCGATGCTATCGACGGCTACACCGCGAAGAACATCATCGCCAACCCCAACTGCTCGACCGCGCAGTTGGTGGTGGCGCTGAAGCCGCTCCACGATGCCGCGACGATCAAGCGCGTGGTGGTGAGCACCTACCAGTCGGTCTCCGGCGCGGGCAAGGCGGGGATGGACGAGCTGTTCCAGCAAGCCCGCGCGATCTTCGTCGGCGATCCGGTGGAACCGGCCAAGTTTACCAAGCAGATCGCCTTCAACGTCATTCCGCATATCGACACCTTCCTCGACGATGGTTCGACCAAGGAAGAATGGAAGATGGTGGTCGAGACGAAGAAGATTCTCGATCCCCGAATCAAGCTCAACGCCACCTGCGTGCGCGTGCCGGTGTTCGTGGGCCACTCGGAAGCGGTGAACATCGAGTTCGAGAACGAACTCAGCGCCGAACAAGCGATGGACATCCTGCGCGAGGCGCCGGGCGTGATGCTGATCGATAAGCGCGAGGATGGCGGCTACATCACCCCGATCGAATGCGTCGGCGATGCGGCGACCTTCGTCAGCCGCGTGCGCGAGGACCCGACGGTCGAGAACGGGCTGACCATGTGGGTGGTCTCGGACAACCTGCGCAAGGGCGCTGCGCTCAACGCGGTGCAGATCGCCGAGCTGCTGGGCCGCCGTCACCTCAAGAAGGGCTGATTTCTCGGGATGACGCCGCTTCCCAAGGCGCAAGGCTGGATGCTGATTGCAGTCGCACTCGGCATCCCGCTGAGCGCCTGGGGGGCGCTCTATCCTACCAACACCTGGCTTCAGGTCGGGCCTGTTGCCCTCGGGCTGCCCTTTGCATGGGGCCTGCTTGCCCGCGCGCCGATCAGCAATGCCTCGGCAGCCTGCATCACCGCCTTCGTGCTGTTGCACCTGTTTGCGGCGCGCTGGTCCTACAGCTTCGTCCCCTATGACGCATGGCTCCCGGCAATGGCGACGGAGCGCAACCATTTCGACCGGCTCGTCCACTTTGCCTTTGGCGCGCTTGCGATGGTGCCGATGGTCGAGGCGGGGGTGCGTTACTGGGGCCTCACGCCGCGCATGGCGGTGGTTTTCGCGATTCTCTTCGTGCTCGCCGTCGGCGGGCTCTACGAGATCTTCGAATGGTCGCTCACGCTCGCCCTCGCGCCCGAAGACGCCGGGGCCTATAATGGCGAGCAGGGCGACATGTTTGACGCGCAGAAGGATATGGCGCTAGCCGGGTTGGGTGCCGTGCTGATGGTGCCGCTCGTGCGCTGCGCGGGCTGGTGGAGAGGGATTGCGGAATGAAGAAGGGGTTGGCTCTGCTGGCGCTCGCGGGCGCCTTGGCTCTGGCGGGTTGCGACAGCGGCGGGGTGCCGAGCCCGGCCGAAAAGCTCGAGGGCAAGGGGCAGGTAGCCCCGGTTGCGGCCAATGCCGTGGCGCTGCGCCCCGACGGGCTGACCGCAGGGGCCGAGAGCTTCTTCTTCGCTGCCGGGAAGGCCGAGGTTGAGGCTGCGCTCGCCAGCGCATTGGGCGTTGCGCTGCGTAGCGGCGAGAATCCTGAATGCGGGGCAGGGCCGATCACCTTCACCGACTATGCCGGCGGGCTCACCGCGCATTTCCAGGAGGGGCGTCTGGTAGGCTGGAACTGGCACCTGCCGCAGGACGGCGACCGCGCGGCGAGCGGCACCATTGCGTTGGCAGGAAAGGTGCAGCTCGGCACCCCGCGCGCCGAGGTCGAGACCGCTCCCGGTTTCGTCAAGGTCGAGGGCAGCACGCTGGGCGAGGAGTTCGCACTCGGCGACAGGCTCGGCGGTTTTATCAACGACGACAAAGTGGAGATGCTCTATGCCGGAACCCAGTGCTTCTTCCGCTGAACGTGCCGGCATGACGCTGCACGCCGATCTGTTCTTCAGCTTCCGCTCGCCCTATTCCTATCTCGCCATCGGGCGATACCGGCAGATGTGCGAGGAATTCGACCTCGCGATTGCGCTGCGGGTTGTGCTGCCGATCGCGATTCGCGATCCCTCGATCCTGTTCACCGGCAGCCCCAATGTCGGGCGCTACATCTTCATTGATGCGGCCCGCTCGGCGCAGATGCTCGGCATCCCCTATCGCTGGCCGCGCCCCGATCCGGTGGTGCAGAACCTGATGACCCGCGAGATCGCGGCCGAGCAGCCGCATATCCACCGCCTGTGCCGCATGGGGCAGGCAGCAGAGCGGGCGGGGCGGGGGCTGGCCTTCGCGCACGAGGTGGCGACGGTGATCTGGTCGGGCACGGTCGATGCTTGGCATGAGGGCGATCACCTCGCAGAGGCGGCCGCTCGCGCGGGGCTCGATTTCGCCGCGCTCGAGGCAGAGGCGGCCGATGATGCGACGGCGCTCGACGCCGAGATCGCAGCCAATCAGGCCGCGCTCGAAGCCGCGGGCCACTGGGGCGTGCCGACGCTGGTGTTCGAGGGCGAGCCCTTCTTCGGGCAGGACCGCATCGCCATGGCCAAGTGGCGGATGGAGCAGAAGGGACTGCAGCCGCGATGAAGGGCGAACTCACCGGCGGGTGCCTGTGCGGCGCGGTGCGCTACACCTTGCGCGAAGGGATGCGCCTCAACGCCTATGCCTGCCACTGCACCGATTGCCAGAGCCGCACCGGCAGCGCCTTTTCCGAGCACATGCTGTTCGCGCTCGCCGACCTCGTAATCACCGGAGAGCTCGATGTTGGCGAATATGACTACCCGAGTGGGGGGCACGCGCGCATTTACGGCTGCGCCAAGTGCAAGGCGCGAATCTATGCCACCAACGACGCGCGCGAGGGGATGGCGAGCCTGCGCTGCGGTACGCTCGACAACAGCGCATCCTTCGTCCCCGCCGGGCACGTGTGGGTGAAGAGCAAGCAGCCGTGGATCGGCCTGCCCGAAGGCGCGAAGGTGATGGACGAGCAGCCGCGCACCACCGAGGAATGGGTCGCCTTCGTGGGGCTGGCATGAGCGCGCCCGAGACTTCCCGCTTCGCCAGCTTCGACGGCACCGAGCTTGCGGTCCACACGCTGGGAGAGGGGCGTCCGGTGGTGTTGCTCCACGGGCTGTTTTCCTCCGCGCAGATGAACTGGATCAAGTGGGGCCATGCCGAGCGGCTTGCGGCGGCGGGCTTCCGGGCAATGATGCTCGATTTTCGCGTTCATGGTGAAAGCGACGCGCCGCATGATGCGGCCGCCTATCCCACCGGCGTGCTGGTGCGCGATGTGGCGGCGCTGGCGGAGCATTTCGCGCTCGAGCCGGGTGGGTTCGACCTCGTCGGCTTCTCGCTGGGCGCGCGCACTGCGGTCCACACGGTCGCGCACGGGGTGCTCGAACCGCGCCGCCTGTGCATCTGCGGGATGGGGGTCGCGGGGCTTGCCGGATGGGCGCGCCGGGCGGATTTCTTCAGGCGCGTGATCGATGAATTCGACACGATCCGTCCCGGCGATCCGGCCTATGCCGCGCGCACTTTCCTGAAGTCCCAAGGGATCGACCGGGTCGCCGCACGGCTGCTGCTTGACGCGATGGACGATTTCGACCTCGCTGCACTCGCGGGCATCACCATGCCCACCGCCGTGATCTGCGGCGACGAGGACCGCGACAACGGCTCGGCCGAAGACCTCGCCGCGCAGCTGCCGGACGCGCAATATATCGAGGTGCCCGGCACCCACATGGGCAGCGTGACGAAGCCCGAACTCGGCGCGGCGATTGCAGGCTTCCTCGCGGCTTGATTCCGTCGGCAAGCGCGTTCAAACCTGACATCATTGTCACATGACTGACGGGAACCCCTCGCAATGAAATCTGCCGCCCCCCTGCTGAAGGGCGCCGCCGCCGCGCTCGCTATTGCTCTTGCCGCCCCGCTGGCCGCGCAAGAGGCCGCGCCTGCCGCTGCCGCTGCCGCTGCCGCCGCCGCCACCTACCCCGAAACGCCCGAGGGCGCTGCGGCCTGGGTCGCGATGGTCGAGGCCGATCTTGCCGCCTTCTCGAAGGAATATGGCCACGTCTCCTGGCTCAACGCGACCTATATCAACCATGACAGCGACACGCTCGCCGCGCGCTACGGTGCCGAGCTCACGGTCAAGCAGGTCGGCTACGCCAACGAGGCCGCGCGCTATGCGCGGGTGGCCGGGCTCGATGCCGAAACCGCGCGCAAGCTCGACATGCTGCGCAATGGCATCGGCCTGCCCGCTCCCAACCGCCCCGGCGCGGCCGAGGAATTGAACGAGATCGCCACGCGTCTGGGTTCGGCCTATGGGCGCGGCAAGGGAACGCTGGGCGGCCAGCCGATCAACGGCAGCGACATCGAGGCCGAGATGGGCAATCTCGAACGCACGCCTGATGAACTCAAGGAAATGTGGGCGAGCTGGCACGACAATGTCGGCGCCCCGATGCGCGGCGACTATGTCCGCATGAGCGCGCTCGCCAACGAGGGTGCCAAGGAACTGGGCTTTACCGATTACGGGGCGATGTGGCGTTCGGGCTATGACATGCCGCCCGAACAATTCGCCGCCGAGACCGAGCGGATGTGGCAGGAGGTGAAGCCGCTCTACATCGCGCTCCACACCTATGTGCGCCGCAAGCTGAACGAGAAGTACGGCGATGCCGTCCAGCCGCGCACCGGCCCGATCCGCGCCGATCTGCTCGGCAATATGTGGGCGCAGGAATGGGGCAATATCTACCCGCTGGTGGCGCCTGCGGGGGCGGGCGATATCGGCTATGACCTCACCGACCTGATCGCCAAGAAGAACCTCGATGCGGTCGGCATGGTGAAGGTCGGCGAGCAGTTCTTCTCCTCTCTGGGCTTCGACCCGCTGCCTGCGACCTTCTGGGAGCGCAGCCAGTTCGTGAAGCCTGCCGACCGCGAGGTGGTGTGCCACGCCTCGGCCTGGAACATCGACAATGTCGATGACCTGCGCATCAAGATGTGCATCAAGCCCAATGCAGACGATTTCGTGACCATCCACCACGAACTCGGCCACAATTACTACCAGCGTGCCTACAACCAGCAGGACCCGCTGCACCTCAACGGTGCCAATGACGGCTTCCACGAGGCGATCGGCGACATGATCGCGCTGTCGATCACGCCCGAATACCTGGTGCAGATCGGCATGCTGGATCCGTCGCAGGTGCCGAGTGCCGACAAGGATATCGGCCTGCTGCTGCGTCAGGCGATGGACAAGGTCGCCTTCCTGCCCTTCGGCCTGCTGCTCGACCGCTATCGCTGGGGTCTCTATGACGGCTCGATCCCGGAGGCCGCGATCAACACCGGCTGGAACGAACTGCGGCAGGAATATCAGGGCATTGTCCCGCCCGTGCCGCGCGATCCGGCCGGGTTCGATGCGGGGGCCAAGTATCACATCCCCGGCAATGTCTCCTACACCCGCTACTTCCTCGCGCGGCTGTTGCAGTTCCAGTTCTACAAGTCCGCCTGCGACACCGCCGGGTGGAAGGGCCCGCTCCACCGCTGCTCGTTCTACGGCAACAAGGAAGTGGGCGCGAAGCTCGATGCGATGCTCGAGCTCGGCGCCTCCAAGCCCTGGCCTGACGCGCTCGAGGCCTTCACCGGCGAGCGGCAGATGAGCGGCAAGGCGATGGTGGAATACTTCGCCCCGCTCAAGAAGTGGCTCGACCAGCAGAACAAGGGCGAGAAGGCGGGCTGGTGATGGGACGCGGGGGCGCAGCCATCATCGCTGTGGCAGGGGTGCTGGCGGTGCTTGCCGCCGGTGCCCCGGCGGCGCTTGCGCAAGATGGGCCGGAAGGCGTTCTGTTCGTCGCGGGCAAGCGCGGAAACACGCTGTCCAAGGTCGATCTCGCGAGCGGCGCGGAAGTGCTCAGGGTGCCGAGCTGCACCAACCCGCACGAACTGGCGACTTCGCCCGATGGGGAGCACGTCGCGCTCGCCTGCTATGGCGGGACCAGCGTGGACATCTTCCGCACTGGCGACCTTGCCAAGGTGGCGACCATCGACCTCGGGGCCAATGCCCGTCCACACGGGATCGTGTGGCACGCTAATGGTGATCTCTATGCGACCGCAGAGGGCCGCCAGTCGATCTTCTGGATCCACGATCCGCTGGGCAAAGTGGAGACGTTCGAATACTCCACCGGCAAGCAGGGCAGCCATATGCTGGTGGTCGATCCCTCTGCCACAACGGCCTGGACTACCGACCTTGGTTCCAAAACGGCGACGCGGATTGCACTGCAAGCCCGGCTCCGGATCGCGCCGATCTCGGTGGCGGTTGGCGTCGAGCCGGAGGGGATTGCGCTTTCGCCCGATGGCAAGGCGCTGTGGGTCTCGGCGCGTGGCTCGAATCAGGCGTTTGAGCTCGACCCGGCCACCATGGAAGTGCGCAACACCGTCGCCACCGGCGCTTTTCCCTTGCGTCTGGCGATCCGGCCGCAGGGCGATGTTGCAGTCACATCCGATCTTGCCGATGGCGGGCTCAGCGTGATCGACCTCGCCACCGCCAAGGTGATCCGCACGATCGCAGTCTCCAGTCCGCAGGAAGCCGAGGCGCGCCAGCAGGTCACCATCCTGTGGTCGAAGGACGGCGAGCGGATCTATGTCGCCGAGACCGCCAGCGATACCGTCGCCGAGGTCGATTACGCTAGCGGCACTGTTCTGCGTCGCTTCACCGCGGGCGAGGGCGGGGACGGGATGGCGATCCTGCCCTGATGGCAGCGCGTCCGCCTCTCCTCGTGGGCTGGCGCGAGCTGGCGAGCCTGCCCGAGCTCGGCCTTGCCGGCATCCCCGCCAAGATCGATACGGGCGCACGCACTTCCTCGCTCCATGCCCATGTGCTTGAAGATTTCGAGCGCGGGGGCGAACGCTTCGTGCGCTTCGCGGTCGACTGGGACGGAACGCGGCATTTCTGCGAGGCGATCCATGTCGATGTGCGCGGCATCACCTCCTCCAACGGCGACCAGCAGGCCCGCTTTGTCATAAAGACGCCGCTTGCCATCGGTAATCTCACCTTCCGGGCGGAAATCAGCCTGGCGGACCGTTCCCAGATGCAATTCCCGATGCTGATCGGGCGCACTGCGCTGCGACGAAGGATGGTGGTGGATAGCGGTCATTCGTGGCTGCAATCACCTGCGATGTCGCATAAGGGGCGCCTCCGCCGGTAAGTCGCCGGTCTTGAAAGGGTCTTCATGAAAATCGCGATGCTGGCGCGCAATGCCAACCTCTATTCGCACCGGAGGCTCAAGGAAGCCGCCGAGGCGCGGGGGCATACGCTCGACATCCTCAACACGCTGCGCTGCACGGTGCACATCGCCAGCCACCGCCCCCAGGTATTCTACAAGGGCGAGCCGATTTCGGCTTATGACGCGGTGATCCCGCGGATCGGGGCCTCGATCACCAATTACGGTCTTGCCATCCTGCGGCAGTTCGAGATGACCGGCATCTGGCCCTTGAACGAGAGCGTCGCGATCGGCCGCAGCCGCGACAAGCTCAGAAGCTTGCAGATCCTCGCCAAGCACGGGCTCGGCCTGCCGCTCACCGCCTATGCCAACGACCCCAAGGCGGCCGAGGAGATCATCAGGGCGGTCAAGGGGCCTCCCGTTGTGATCAAGCTGATCGAGGGGACGCAAGGCATCGGCGTGGTGCTCGCCGAGACCATGAGCAGCGCCAAGTCGGTGATCGAGGCGTTCCGCGGGGCCAACGTCAACATCCTCGTGCAGGAGTTCATCAAGGAAGCCGGCGGGACCGATATCCGCGCGCTGGTGGTGGGCGGCAAGGTCGTCGCGGCGATGAAGCGCACCGGGGCGGCGGACGAGTTCCGCTCGAACCTCCACCGCGGCGGCTCTGCGCAGGTGATCAAGATCACCCCCGAGGAACGCTCTACCGCGGTGCGCGCGGCCAAGCGCATGGGGCTGAACGTGTGCGGGGTCGATATGCTGCGTTCGAACCACGGCCCGGTCATCATGGAGGTCAATTCCTCCCCCGGCCTCGAAGGCATCGAGAGCGCGACCGGCAAGGACATCGCTGGCCAGATCATCGACTTCATCGCCGCCAATGCCAATGGGACGACCAAGACAAAGGGGCGGGGGTAGAGCCCTTTCGCCTCAGGCCGGATCCGCTTCCCGCCCGAAAGGCCGAGCAATGTTTCACGTGAAACGCTCCGCCGCAGCGCAACGCGCCAGCAACCACATGGACATGACTTGACAACGGCATGCCTACGCCGGTCAGCGGTCGGCGCGGCCTTGCGGACGTCGTGCGGGGCTCAGGCATTCCTCGCCATCAGCCCCCCATCGACCGGGATCGCGACCCCGGTGATGTAGCTTGCCGCCGGCAGAACCAGTGACAGGGTGATATGCGCGACCTCCTCGGGCTCGCCGTAGCGCCTGAGGGCGGTTCGGCGCTTCGCAAAAATCGCCTTGTGCTCCTCCGAAACGGCGTCGGTCATCGCGGTGCGGATCGGGCCGGGGCAGATGCAGTTGACGGTGATCCCCTCGGGGCCGAGATCGACTGCGAGGCCGCGTGTCAGCCCGATCACCCCGGTCTTGGCGGCGACATAGGGCGTGTCGCCCGGGGTGGCGCCGAGGCCCTCGGTCGAGGCGATGTTGACGATCCGGGGCGCGTCGCTCTGGCGCAGAAACGGCAGGCAGCTGCGCACCATGCGCTGGTGGGCGGTCAGCATCACGCCGAGCGCGCGCGCCCACACCTCGTCGTAGGCGGGGTCTTCGAGCGCGCAGAAGCTCGAGACACCGGCGTTGTTCACCAGAATGTCGATGCGTCCGAAATCCGCGCCGATGCGGGCGACTGTCGCGGCAATCGCCCCGGCGTCGGCGACATCGAGCGTATAGGCACGCGCGTTCTCGCCGCATTGCGCCGCCACGGCCGCTGCCGCCTCGCCGTCGCGGTCGACCACGGCGACATGCGCACCCTCGGCGGCAAACAGCAGCGCGGTTGCCCGGCCCATCCCGCTCCCCGCGCCGGTGACGATGGCGCAGCGACCGGCGATCGAGCGCGAGAGAGGGGGTGGGGGCACGTGCGGCTCTCCTGTCCGGGGCGAATATCGGCAAGGCTAGCCGAGGGCCGTCGCCGCGTCACCCCTGCTGCGATTCGCTCCGGGAGTGACCAAATAATCCAAGCCAGACAGGGGGCGAATCGGTTATGGCTGCGCTCCGGGTCGCTAACGGAGGGAATTTCATGACCATTCGCCGTCTTTTGTCGCTGTCTGCTCTGGCGGGCCTGGCTGCCGCCACCGCGGTTCCGGCCGCGGCCGAGGATGCCAGCGTCGCCAAGCGGCTCGACAGCGCGGGCCTCAAATACGAGGTTGACGATGATGGCGATTACAAGCTCACCTTCAACTACTCGAAGGAAGGGCGCACCCAGCTGGTGTTCGTCTCGGGCACGACCCAGACCGTGTCGGGGCTGACCGTGCGCGAGGTGTTCGCGCCCGCGGGCCGGGTCGGGAAGGATGGGATCGGGGGCGAGGCCGCGCTCGAACTGCTCGCCAATTCGGGCCAGCTGAAGATGGGCAGCTGGGAAATCCGCGGCGACGTGCTCTATTTCGTCATCAAGGTGCTCGACAGCGCCACGTCGAGCGAGCTGTCGAGCCTGCTCGACATCGCCGCCGAGACGGCCGACGACAAGGAAATCGAACTCTCGGGCGACCGCGACGATCTGTAAATGGTGAGGGCGGCGCGGGGGGCGCCGCCCATTTGCATCACCGGAACGGCGGTTCGTTGCCTGCGTCCGTTCCGCTTAGCGGAACGGCGGTTCGTTGAACGCGCGCAGCTTGCGCGAGTGCAGGCGGTCGCCCTCGTCGCGCAGTCGTGCGACCGCGACGATGCCGATCTGGAGGTGCGCGGCGATGGTTTCCTCGTAGAACTTGTTCGCCTGCCCCGGCAGCTTGATCTCGCCATGGAGCGGCTTGTCCGAGACACATAGCAGCGTCCCGTAGGGCACCCGGAAGCGGTAACCCTGGGTGGCGATGGTCGCGCTCTCCATGTCGATCGCGATCGCGCGGCTCTGCGAGAAGCGGGTCGCCGAAGAGGAATAGCGCAGCTCCCAGTTGCGGTCATCGGTGGTCACGACCGTGCCGGTGCGCATCCGCTGCTTGAGGTTGGCGCCCTGCACGCCCGAGACCTGCTCGGCTGCAAGCGCCATCGCCTGCTGGACTTCGGCAATCGGCGGGATCGGGATTTCGGGCGGAAGTACCGCGTCGAGCACGTGATCGTCGCGCAGGTAGGCGTGGGCGAGCACGAAGTCGCCGATCTTCTGGGTCGAGCGCAGCCCGCCGCAGTGGCCGATCATCATCCAGGCATGCGGGCGCAGCACCGCCAGGTGATCGCAGATGTTCTTGGCATTGGAGGGGCCGACGCCGATATTGACCAGCGTGATCCCGCTCCCGTCCTCGCGCACGAGGTGGTAGGCGGGCATCTGGTGCTTGCGCCACGCGGTATCGTTGAGCTGGTCTTGCGCGTGGGGCGTGGGCTCGCGGATGTCGAGCCCCGCCGCGCCGGTCAGCGCCACATAGCCGTCGGTGCCGATCGCCTGCGCGCCCCAGTTCACGAATTCATCGACATAGCGATGATAGTTGGTGAACAGCACGAAGTCCTGAAAGTCGCTGACTTCGCTGCCGGTGTAGTGCTTCAGCCGCGCGAGCGAATAATCGGTGCGCAGGCCGTCGAACAGCGAGAGCGGCATGTCGTGGTCGCCGTCGATTTCGATCCCGTCGGCCAATTCGTCGCCGATCAGAGCAAGGTCGGTGGCGGGGAAGTGCGCGGCGATCTCGCGCGGGGCGATGCCGACCATCGCCGCACCCGCCTCGCCGTCTAGCACATAGGGGAAGGGGATTTCCTGCCGCGAGCGGCTGACGGTGACCTCGACCTCGTATTCCTCGGCGATCAGCTGGAGCTGCTCGGTGAGGTATTGTGCGAAGCGATCGGGGCGGGTGACGGTGGTCGAATAGGTGCCCGGCGATTCGAGCCGTCCGAAGGCGCGGCTGCGATCGCGCTGTTCGCCTACGCCTGCATAGCGCAAGGTGATCTGCGGATAGGCATAGGAGCCGTCGGCGCGCTTGGCGGGGTCGGGCAGGGTGCCGTTCTTCCCGAAGGCGATGACGTCGTCGCGCAGGGTGCGCACCGCTTCGTCATAATGCTGCTGAAGCTCGGCGAGGATGGCGGGAATGTCGATCATGGCAGTTGTATCTGCTCCTTTGTTGTTATCGTTGTGTGGCAGCACCTTTGCGCGAGCGGGCGCTGTTTACAAGAAGGGCGCGAAGATCGAGGTGATCTTCGCGCCCTTGCTGTCTGTGGGGCCGGTTGGGGCCGAATGTCTTACGCGTCCTCGCCGCCTTCGAGCAGCTCGGCCGGGATCTCGCCCGGTTCGAGGCTGGTGTCGATGCGGGTCGCTTCGGCCTGTTCCTCGATCTCGCGCTGTTCGTCGGCGAACATCGCGGCGAGCACGTCGACGCCTTCGCTCTGGAGCTTGGCTTCGTCGTCCGAACGGGCGACGTTGGCCTTCACGGTCACGCGCACTTCGGGGTGGAGGGCGATGGTCACGTCATGCATGCCGATGGTCTTGATCGGCGCGCCGAGGATGACCATGCGCTTGTCGACGCTGTGGCCCTGATCGGCGAGGCCCGACACGATGTCGCGCACGCTGACCGAACCATAGAGCTGGCCGGCGTTCGAAGCGGCGCGGATCAGCACCACTTCTGCGCCGGCAACCTTTTCACCCTGCGCTTCGGCATCGGTGCGACGGGCGGCGTTTTCGGCCACCAGACGCTCGCGGTTGGCTTCGAAGACCTTCTTGTTGGCTTCGTTGGCGCGAAGGGCCTTTTTCTGCGGCAGCAGGAAGTTGCGCGCATAGCCGTCCTTCACGGTGACCACGTCACCGATCGAGCCGAGCTTTTCGATGCGCTCGAGGAGAATGATATCCATGTGTCCTTCTCCTCTTACTTCACGATGAAGGGCAGCAGGCCGATCTGGCGCGCGCGCTTGATCGCCTGGGCCAGTTCACGCTGCTTCTTCGCCGAGACGGCGGTGATGCGCGAAGGCACGATCTTGCCACGCTCGGACATGAAGCCCTGCAGCAGGCGCACGTCCTTGTAATCGATCTTGGGGGCGTCCTTGGCGTTGAACGGGCAGGACTTGCGGCGGCGGAAAAACGGGCGGGCCATCAGTCGCGCTCCTCACGGGTTTCGCGGCGCTTCCGCTCGCGGTCGTTCTTGCGCATCATCACGGAGGGGCCTTCCTCGTGCTCTTCCACGCGGATGGTCATGTAGCGGATGATGTCTTCGTTGATGCGGGTCTGGCGCTCGAGCTCGGCCACGACGTTGCCCGGGGCTTCGATGTTGAGCAGCACGAAGTGCGCCTTGCGGTTGCGCTCGATCTTGTAGGCGAGCGACTTGAGGCCCCAGGTCTCGGTCTTGGTGACCTTGCCGTTGCCGGCCTCGACGATTTCGGTAGCTTGCGCCGCCAGCGCGTCGACCTGAGCCTGGCTCAGATCCTGACGCGCAAGAAAGACGTGCTCGTAGAGCGCCATCTTGCGTCCTTTCACTTCCTGCCGATCGCTGGCTGATCCGTCCGCGAATGGACGGGGCCCCTCCGGCTTTCTTCACATATCCGCAAGGGCGCATCCCAAGCGAAGCGCGGCCCCTTACAGCTTTGGCCGGCAATTGCAAGTCTTGTCCGCAGGGAACCGGACGGGCAGGCGCGGGGTTTATTGTTCGAATCGCAACGGGGGGAATTGTTCGTGCCTTCAGGTCTGGTCGCGCTGCTCGACGATATTTCGGTGATTGCCAAGGCGGCCTCGGCCTCGATCGACGATGTGGCGGTCGCGGCCGGCCGCGCGGGCACCAAGACCGCGGGCGTGGTGATCGACGATGCGGCGGTGACGCCGAGCTACGTCACGGGCCTTTCCCCGGCGCGCGAACTGCCGATCATCTGGAAGATCACCAAGGGCAGCCTCAAGAACAAGCTGGTCTTCCTGCTGCCCGGCGCGCTGCTGCTCTCTGAGTTCCTGCCCGCTGCCATCACCTACCTGCTGATCGTAGGCGGGGCCTTCCTGTGTTATGAGGGCGCCGAGAAGGTCATGGAAAAGCTCGGCTTTGCCAAGCACGGCGAGACGCTCGAGGACGAGATCACCGATCCGGTCGCTTTCGAGAACGGGCGCGTGGGCGGGGCGATCCGCACCGACTTCATCCTCTCGGCCGAGATCATGGCGATCGCGCTCGCCGAGGTCGCCGACGAGAGCCTCTTCATGCGCGGCGCGGTGCTGGCTCTGGTCGCGGTGGCAGTGACGGTCGCGGTCTATGGCGCGGTCGGGTTGATCGTAAAGCTCGACGATATCGGGCTGCATCTCACCGAAAAGGCGAATGCGGCGGCGCAGGCCTTCGGGCGCTTCCTGCTGCGCTTCGTGCCCAAGCTGCTGGTCGCGCTGTCGGTCATCGGCACGGCGGCGATGCTTTGGGTCGGCGGGCATATCGTCGTCGATTCTCTGCACAAGCTTGGCATCGACTGGTTCTACGCCCCGATCCACGGAGCCGAACACGCGGTCCACGAGATGGCGGGCGGGGTGCTGGGGTGGCTGACTGCGACCACCCTATCGGCGATCTTCGGCCTGATCCTTGGCACCATCATCGCCTTCACCTTACACAAAGTGCTGGGTGTGGGCGCCGACAAGGCGCACTAAGTCTGCGCGCATGACCACACCTGTCCTCTACACCTGCGCCCGCTCGCGCGGTCTTCGTGCGACCTGGGCGGCCGAGGAAGCGGGGGTCGGTATCGACCTCAAGATCCTCCCCTTCCCGCAGCGCTACCTTGCGCCCGAATACATGGCGATCAATCCACTGGGCACCGTGCCGATGCTGTTGGATGGCGAGACCCGGCTGACCGAAAGCTGCGCCATCGCGCATTATTTCGCCACGCGCGGGGGCTACACCGATCTCGCAATTGCGCCGGGGGAGCGCGATTATGGCGAGTATTGCGACTACACCTACCACGCCGACGCGACGATCACCTTCCCGCAGACGGTCTACATGCGCTTCTGCCTTTTCGAGAAGGACAAGGGATTGCAGGAAGCGGGCCACGCCTACGCGAAGTGGTTCCACAAACGCCTGATCAAGGTGGAGGAGCGCCTCGAAACACGCGAGTTCCTGTGCGCCGACCGCTTTACGGTTGCCGATATCTGCGTCGGTTATGCGCTGATTCTCGCGCAGATCGTGGGGCTCGACGAGGGCGTGCCCGAGAGCCTCAAGGCCTATCGCGAGCGCCTGACGGCGCGCCCCGCCTACCAGCGGGCGCTGGCGCGCGAGGAAGCGGGCAGGAAGGCGCTGGAGAGTCAGCGGGGCTGAACGACCACTTCCGGGATACATGGCGGGTGGCCTGTGGGGCCGTTCATGGGTGGGAAACGGTCACCGAGTGCTTTGCGCTGTTGCCAGGTCGAAGGCTACCTGACTGCGATTTGTGACGACTCTTTCCCTGCGGAAGGTATCGAGGACATTGCGCGGCTCCGTTGCGCCTTGTCGGTAGAAAAGCAGGAGAAGGTCGCCAACTTCACTATGGGGAGCATCGCCCGCTCCACCAAAGGCGCAGCTATCGTCCGAAAGATAATGAACCGTCAACCGACCGACAGCGCGGCGCCCTTTTAGCCACTGGACTGGACGAAGTGAAACCAGTGGCGAGCGGTAACGCTGCCCTTCACTACCCCTGAGCCATGTCTCACTGACGCCTTCAACCCGAGCAATTACTACGCGCTCAGAGGTCATCCAAAGACGATCTTCATTGGCGACCATGCCGGGCAGAGCGTCTTGCCACTGTTGTTCCGCTACCCTGCGATACCAAGCTTCGCTTCGTGCAGCGAACTCCGCCTCGCTTTCCACATCAGTTCGAGGTGGAGGCGGAGGTGGAGGCGCTATGGTGCATGCAGCCACGTTCGTGGGAATGGACACTAAAAAAGCAAAGGTGACCAATCCGGCCATGCGAACTGAAAAAACCATTCCGCGAACATATTCGCTTTTCTTGTGATGGCAAAGAGTGGACCCAAACGGGAATGCCAAACGATGACGGCAATGGGGTCGCTTTCAGAATGTCCGCTTTTGGCCAGAACGACGCTGAGTCCGCCATTCTCCCCCTCGTAATCCCAGCGAAAGCTGGGAGCCAGGGCGGCAAGCGCTGCTCAATGATGCCTTCGACCCCAGCGTTCAACCTTCGGTTGTGCTTCGCAACAGTTGGGGTGCCTATAATTGCGTCGCCCCGGACTTGCCTGCCCCAGCGCAAGCCGGGGATCCGGGGTTCGGCTTTTCTTCTGCCTTTGTCGCCGCTTCAAGGTAGCCAAACGCCGTGTCGAGCACGGGGCGACGGTAAGGGGAAGGGCAGCAACGGCGTCGTTTGCGCAGAGGTCTGCTTTCGGCACAAAGACCGCAGTTTCGGACATTTCCTACACGCATCCCGGCGGTTACAACCTGCGTCGGCTCATTCGCATCGCAGCAAGGGTGGTCGCAAGACCGCCGAGGGGTAAACAAGCCCCTCTTCCCTGTCCGTCCGCATGGTGCGGAGCGGCGTAAAGCTTTTATTTATATAGAGAATAATGATTTCCGCGAAGTTGACACGGTGTCACCTTTGTCCACTTTCCAACGCACCATTTACGCCGCCTGATCGGGCGTAACCGGCCGTGTTGACAACTCCCGGCGCAGCAGTTTGCCGATCGGATCGCGCGGGAGCTGGTCGACGAATTCGATGTAGCGCGGACGCTTGTAGCCCGCGATCTGGCCCTTGAAGCGCAGCGTTATCTCCTCGCGGGTCAGGCTCATGCCCGGCTTCAGCACCACGAAGGCCTTGACTACCTCGCCCCATTGCCGGTCGGGCACGCCGCAACAGCCGGCATCGGCCACTTCGGGCATGGCGGCGAACACCGCGTCGACCTCGGCCGGGTAGACGTTCTCGCCGCCGGTCTTGATCAGTTCCTTGGCGCGGCCGAGCAGGTAGCCGCGCCCGCGATCATCCATCGTGCCGAGGTCGCCGGTGCGCAGCCAGCCATGGCCGAGGGCAGCCTCGCTCGCTTCCGGGTTGCGCCAGTAGCCGAGCATGACCGATGGTCCGCGCAAGGCGAGTTCGCCTTCCTCGCCCGGGGGGAGGTGGTTCCCCTCGGGATCGAGCACGGTCATCGTCACATGCGGCAGGGTCCAGCCGATCGAGCGCGGCGCTTCGAGCATGTCGGGATAGTCGATGAAGGTCGCAAAGCCGCAGATCTCGGTCTGGCCGTATCCGCCGACGACGCGCGCGTCCCACTCGGTCTCGATGAATTCGTACATTTGCGGCCGCCCCATGCCCGCCCCGCCGGTGTAGTTGGTGAGCGGCATCCGGCCATTGCGGATCGGCTCCATCGCCTGCCACGGGAAGGAGATCGTCGGGAAGGCGCTGGTGGTGGTGCAGCCCTCGCGGTGGAGCAGGTCGAGGATCGCGGCGCTGTCATCGTCGCGGCCCGCGAACACCGATGTGCCCCCGCAGGCAAGCATTGCCGCGACCTGCTGCATGCCCACGACGTGGAACAGCGGGTTGACCGAGAGCAGCACTTCGTCATGACGGAAGCCCCGGTGCTGGGCGAAACCGAGCGCCGAGGCAGCGATCGCGCTTCCGGCTTGCAGGCACCCTTTGGGCTTACCCGTCGTGCCGCTGGTATACATCATGTAGAGCGGCCGGTCGGGCGCAAGGCTCAGCCCGAGGTCATAGGCGTGCGGCGCGCGCGGGTGCGGGGTGAGAGCGGCGGTTTCGAACAGGCCGTCGGCGGCGTGGTGTTCGTCCACCACCTGCACCTCGCCCGCCTCCGCGCCTTCCAGCAGCGCGGCAAAGCGGGGGTTCACGAAGGTCATCGCCGGTTCGGCATTGCCGCAGATCCACGCGAGTTCCGCAGGCGCAAGCCGCCAGTTGAGCAGCACTGCGATGGCCCCGATCCTGCCGCAAGCGAGCAGAGTGGAAAGAAACGGCGCGCCGTCGGTCAGCAGCAGCGCGATCCGGTCTCCCGGTGCAACCCCGCGGGCGAGCATCCAGCGCGCCAGGTTGGTTACCCGGGCATCAAGCTCGGCCCAGGTCAGGCGCTGCGTGCCGTCGATGGTCGCGAGGCGATGAGCGTGACGCTGGGCGCAGTTCGCCAGCAGCGTATCGAGCGAGAAGTCGCGGGCGTGCATGGGCAATAGCTAACCGCGCTCCGCCCCCGCAGCCATCAGCGATTTTGCGAAGGGTCTGGCCGGTCGAGATCATGCCCGCACCGTGTGCAAATGCGGTTGGGCCAGAACACCACCAAAGGCCCGCGAAAGAAGGCGTTCTTTCCGCATTGCGGGCAATTGAAGCGCACCATCGGGGCGTTGGCGACCAGCAGCATCACGATCGCCAGCGTGAAGGCGATGGTCGAGTGGCCGTAGAACCGGTTCACCGTCACCACCAGCAGGATCGCAAGCGCCAGCACACCGGCCATCCACCATGCATGCCGCGCCGCGCGGGCGTAAAGGCTTACGGAAGGCGGGCGAGGATCGATCGCGCGAACTCCGTCAGCGTGTCGTCGCGCGCGCCCATTACCGCGATCCGATCACCGGGGCGGGCGAGGGCGATGATCCGATCTCCGCAATCTGCGCGCGAGGGGATGTGTTCGGCGTTGCCGCCGGTAGCCTTGATCAGATCGACAATCCGCTCTGAGCCGACCGACCGGTCAACCGTGCCGCCGAAATAGACCGGGTCGCACATGATCGTGATGTCGTCCGGCCCCAGTTCGTGCGCGAAGGTCTGGGCGAGCTCCTCGCCCATCTGACGCAAGGGGCCGTAGCCGTGGGGCTGGAAGAAGGCGATCACCCGACCCGGCGTCGCCTTCAATGTGCGCAGGGTGGCGGCGCATTTCTCGGGATTGTGGCCGAAGTCGTCGATCACCGAAATGCCCGACCGGCTCGTGCCGATCACGTCGAAGCGGCGCGCGAGGCCCTTGAAGCTGCGCAGCGCATAGACTGCGTGGTTCACGCCGATCCCCGCCGCGCTCGCCGCCGCGATCGCCGCTAGCGCGTTCGAGAGATTGTGCAGGCCCGGCATCGGCAGGATCAGCGGGAAGACCTCGCGCCGGCGGTTGTCGACCACCGCCGCGCGGATGCCGAGTTCGCACATGTCGATCGAATCCGCCTCGACACTGATGTCGGCGCCCTTGGCCCTGATCCCGAAGGTTACCTTGCGTGCCGCACGCGGGATCAGGTAGGCCGCCTCGGCGGAATCGAGGTTGATCACCGCTGTCCCTGCCTCGCCGACGAAGTCGCCAAACAGCACCCGCAATTCCTCGATGCTCTTGTGATCGAGGCTGACATTGAGCAGCACGCCCACGGTCGGGCGGTAGAGCGCGATCGATCCGTCGCTTTCGTCGACCTCGGCAACGAACACCCCCGCGCCGCCGATGCGCGCCGAGGCGAAGGGGTTGGCGGAGGAGACGAAGTTCTTCATCACCGCGCCATTCATCACCGTGGGATCGTGTCCCGCCTCGGCAAGGATCCAGGCGATCATGCCGGTGACGGTCGACTTGCCCGAGGTGCCCGCTACCGCCACCGAGAAGTCGGTCGCATTGAACAGGCGCGACAGCAATTCTGCGCGGCTGAGGCGTGCGCAACCCAGCGCCTTCGCGCGGGCGACTTCGGGCACGGTGTCCTCGATCGCCGCTGATGCGACCAGCACCTGATCGGCAGAGGTCACCCCGCTGCCGTCCTGCGGGAACAGCGTGAAGCCGTTCGCCTCCATCCAGGCGAATTTCTCGGGGCTCCGTCCCTGGTCGCGGCTGCGGTCCGACCCGGCGACGGGGTGGCCAAGCCCGTGCGCGATCTGGGCGAGCGGGAGCATCCCCGACCCGCCAATGCCGCAAAAAAACAGCGGCCGCCCTGCGAGCGGCCCGGTCAAGGCCCCGTTATCCATATCGGACTCGGTTATTGGCTTGCACGCCCCCTGACAAGCGCCATAGGCTGGGGCGTATGACGAATATCGCGATCTGCGCCCCGGCCACGCCCATCATCCGCGAGCAAAGCGAAGCGCTCGAGGCGCTGGTGGCGGCCGAGTTCCCGGGGCACCGGGTCACTTTCCACGACCAGTGCTTCGAGCGGGCGGGGCATTTTGCCGGCGATGATCTGCGGCGGCTTGCGGCGCTGCTCGAATTCGCCAATGATCCGGCCTTCGATGTAGTGTGGTTCGCCAAGGGCGGCTACGGCTCGAACCGCATTGCCGAGGCGGCGGTCGCGCAGATGAACCGCGCGGCGCGGACCAAGACCTATATCGGCTTTTCGGACGCTGGATACCTCCTGGCCGCGCTCTACCGCGAGCGGATCGGGCAGAGCGTCCACGGTTCGATGCCGGTCAGCGCACGCTCGGAAGGGGGCAAGGAGGCGATCCGGCGGGTGCTGCGCTGGCTGGAGGGGGATACCAGCGGGCTGGAGCCGAGCCTCGACGGCACCACGCCTGCGGCCGCCTTCAACCTCATCACGCTCGCCATGATCGCGGGCACGCCGATGATGCCCGACCTCACCGGGCACGTGCTGATGGTCGAGGAAGTGGCCGAACACATGTACTCGATCGACCGATTGTTCTTCCACCTCGCCGGAACCCTGCCGCGACTTGCGGGCCTGAGGCTCGGCTACGTCACCGATGTGCCGGAAAACTACGTCGAATTCGGCCAGAGCGAGGAAGAGATCGCGCGCTTCTGGTGCGACCGGATGGGGGTCCCCTATCTTGGCCGAGCCGAGATCGGCCATACCTCTGCCAACAGGGTTGTGCCCTTCGGCCTTGCCAGCCCGCCCGCGCGGACGTAACGGCGCGCGCCAAAATCACAACAAGGCGGGATAGCATATGCGCGCGTTCATCTTTCCGGGGCAGGGCAGTCAGAAGGTCGGCATGGGGGCGGAACTTGCCGCTGCCAGCGAAGCCGCTCGCGACGTGTTCGGCGAGGTCGACGAGGCGCTCAAGCAGAGCCTCTTTGCCCTCATGCGTGAAGGCCCCGAGGACCGCCTCACCCTGACCGAGAACGCCCAGCCCGCGATCATGGCCAATGCGATCGCCACCTTGCGCGTTCTGGAGCACGATTTCGGGGTCAAGCTGCTCGAGACCGCGAACTGCGTCGCGGGACATTCGCTCGGCGAATATACCGCGCTCGCCGCAATCGGTGCCTTCAAGCTGGCAGACACCGCGCGCCTGCTCAAGCTGCGCGGATGGGCGATGCAGGC
This sequence comes from Erythrobacter sp., assembly GCA_013822695.1. Lineage (GTDB taxonomy): Bacteria > Pseudomonadota > Alphaproteobacteria > Sphingomonadales > Sphingomonadaceae > Erythrobacter. The sequence continues at coordinate 25,031 of PNKW01000008.1, forward strand.
CGCCGTGCCGGTGGGCGAGGGGACGATGGCGGTGCTGCTCGGCGCAGACATCGATCAGGCCAAGGCTCTTGCAGAAGCCGCTGCGCAGGGAGAGGTGTGCGAAGTCGCCAACGACAATGACCCCTCGCAGGTCGTGCTCTCGGGCCACACTGCCGCGATCGAGCGCGCGGTGGCGCTGGTGAAGGAGCACGGGATCAAGCGCGGCATGATCCTCAATGTCTCGGCCCCGTTCCATTCCTCGCTGATGGCACCCGCTGCCGAGAAAATGGCCCACGCCCTTGCCGCAACACCGCCCGGCGCGCTCGCCCTGCCGCTCTACGCCAATGTCACCGCCGCCCCCGTCACCGACCCGGAGGAGGAGCGCGCGCTTCTGGTCGAACAGGTCACCGGCCGCGTGCGCTGGCGCGAAAGTGTCCTTGCCATGCGCGCCGATGGGGTCGAGAGCTTTGTCGAACTGGGCGGCAAGGTGGTCGGCCCGATGGTCGGCCGGATCGACAAGGAGGCGCATGTGACGAGCCTCGTGACGATGGCCGACCTAGAGGGGTTCGCGAAGCAAGTTTGAAATTCACGCGGAGACGCGGAGACGCGGAGAGGCAAGTTTGCAGATCGACGAGATTTCTTCCGAGGTCATCGATGCCAGCATCGGCATTCATCGCGAACTTGGGCCCGGTCTGCTTGAGAGCGTCTATGAAATCGTCTTGAGCGGCGAATTGCTTCGCAGAGGTCTGCGTGCCGAACGACAGGTGCCCGTAGCAATCGAATATCGCGGCGTCCGGCACGAACAGGCGTTCCGAGTTGATCTGCTGGTCGAACAATCTCTGGTGGTCGAGATCAAGTCGGTCGATCAATTGAACAATGCCCACCTCAAACAAGTGCTGACCTATTTGCGATTGCTGGATCAGCCCGTAGGGCTGTTGCTGAATTTTTCGGGTGCCACGATGAAAGAGGGTATCCGACGTGTGGTTAATCAACACCGGCAGCCGAACGGCGACTCCGCGTCTCCGCGTCTCCGCGTGAAAAACCAAGGCGGAGAGCAATGATGTTTTCACTCACTGGCATGAACGCCCTCGTCACCGGTGCAAGCGGCGGGATCGGTTCGGCGATCGCTCACGCGCTCGCCTCGCAAGGCGCGCGTCTGGCGCTGTCGGGATCGAACGCGGCCAAGCTGCGCGCCTTCCGCGACGAGCTCAATGAAACCTATGCCCACGAGCATGACGGCCATGTCGAGATCACCTGCGATCTGGGCAACAGCGTGCAGGTCGAGGAGCTGATCCCGGCGATGCTCGACACGCTGGGCAGCATCGACATCCTCGTCAATAATGCCGGCATCACGCGCGACAATCTGGGGATGCGGATGAAGGATGAGGAATGGGATCAGGTGATCCGCATCAACCTTGAAGCCGCTTTCCGCCTGATGCGGGCTGCGGCCAAGCCGATGATGAAGGCGCGCTTCGGCCGGATCATCAACATCACCAGCGTGGTCGGTGCGACCGGCAATCCGGGGCAGATGAACTACTGCGCGGCGAAGGCCGGCCTCACCGGCATGACCAAGGCCTTCGCGCAGGAAGTGGCGAGCCGCGGGATCACCGCCAATTGCGTCGCCCCCGGCTTCATCCGCACCGCGATGACCTCCGCATTGGACGAAAAGCAGCAGGCCGCGATAAATGGCCGCATCCCGATGGGCCGCATGGGCGAAGGCGCGGAGGTCGGCGCCGCAGTCGCCTTCCTCGCGGCCCGCGAGGCCGCTTACATGACCGGCGAGACGCTGCACGTGAACGGCGGGATGGCGATGCTTTGAGCGTGAGAGGGCGGCTCAGCGGTCCCTTATCCCCAACGGAGTCGTCCCTCGCAATCCCGCCAACTTGCCCCTATGCTCGCCTGCGCTAAGGTTTCGGGAACTTTCCGGCGCTTGGGGGCGATTCCTCTCCCCTCACGCAACAATCAGGACCGATAGGGACAAGCGATGAAGGCCACGATCGAACGCGCGACGCTGCTGCGGTGCCTTTCCCATGTTCAATCCGTGGTGGAGCGTCGCAACACCATCCCCATCCTCTCCAACGTGTTGATCGACGCCGATGCGGGTGGCTCGGTGCGGGTGATGGCGACCGACCTTGACCTTCAGGTGGTCGAGAAGATGAGCGCTTCCTCGGTCGATCAGCCCGGCGCGATCACCGTCTCGGCGCACCTCCTGTTTGATATTGCGCGCAAGCTTCCCGAGGGCAGCCAGGTCAGCCTCACCACCAATGACAACCGTCTGGAGGTCAAGGCAGGCCGGTCGAACTTCAAGCTTCCCACGCTGCCGCGCGACGATTTCCCGGTGATCGTCGAGGGCGACCTGCCGACCAGCTTCGAACTGCCCGCGCGGATGCTCGCCGAGCTGATCGACCGCACCCGTTTCGCGATCTCGACCGAGGAAACGCGCTACTATCTCAACGGCATCTTCCTGCACGTGACCGACGAGGACGAGCCGCTGCTCAAGGCCGCCGCCACCGATGGCCACCGCCTTGCGCGCTTCACCCTGCAGCGCCCCGAGGGCGCCGCCGGGATGCCCGACGTGATCGTGCCGAGGAAGGCCGTGGGCGAGCTGCGCAAGCTGCTCGACGAGGCGCTTGACGGCAATGTCCTGATCGATCTTTCGGCGAGCAAGATCCGCTTCACGCTCGGCGGTGAGGGCGGGGTGGTGCTGACTTCCAAGCTGATCGACGGCACTTTCCCCGATTACAGCCGCGTGATCCCGACCGCGAACGACAAGCTGCTCAAGGTCGATCCCAAGCTGTTCTACTCGGGCGTCGACCGCGTCGCGACCATCGCCACCGAGAAGACCCGCGCGGTCAAGATCGGGCTCGACCATGACCGCGTGACGCTCTCTGTCACCTCGCCCGACAACGGCACCGCGGCTGAAGAGCTGGCCGCCGACTACAAGGCCGAAGGGCTCGAGATCGGGTTCAACGCCAATTATCTCAAGGATATCCTCGGCCAGATCGATGCCGATACGGTCGAACTGCACCTCGCCGACGCCGGTGCGCCGACGCTGATCCGCGAGAACGAGAAGGCCCGCGCGCTCTATGTGCTGATGCCGATGCGGGTGTGATCCCCGCCACGTAAGGGAGGGGAGAGGCGATGAACGCCACCGAAGTCTATGTTCGCAAGAGCGCGCTTACCGATGCCGCGCTGGCCGAAGTGCCGCTCGATCCGCTCGGCGATGGCGAGGTGCGGCTCCAGATCGAGAGCTTCTCGGTCACCGCCAACAACGTCACCTATGCAGTGGTGGGCGACGGGTTCAAATATTGGGATTTTTTCCCCGCTCCCGAAGGCATGGGCATCGTGCCGATGTGGGGCCATGCGCAGGTGATCGAGAGCAATCACCCCGAGATCGCGGTGGGCGAGCGGGTCTATGGCTATCTGCCGATGGCGAGCCATCTCGATGTGCTGCCCGGGCGGGTTTCGCCGAGCGGCTTCATGGACATGGCCGCGCATCGCCAGCCAATGAGTCCGGTCTACAACAGCTATACGCGGCTTGCCGCCGACCCGGAGCATGATCCGGCCCGCGAGGCCGAGCGGATGATCTTCGGCCCGCTGTTTCGCACCGGCTTCCTGATCGAGTACTTCCTGCGCGGGCAGGACTGGTTCGGGGCGGAGCAGCTGGTCGTCACCAGCGCCTCCTCCAAGACCGCGATGGGCCTCGCCAGCGTCGCGCGGCAATCCTCGCCTGGGATCCGGTGCATCGGGCTGACGTCGAAGGGCAATGTCGCCTTTGTCGAGGCGAGCGGGCTTTACGATTCTGTCGTCGCCTATGACGATCTGGCGAGCCTGCCGGTCGCGCCGTCGGTCAGCGTCGATTTCGCCGGCAATGCCGAGCTGCTCGCGCAGATCCACCACCACTTCGGCGATGCACTGATGCAATCGGTGCTGGTCGGGGCGACCCATATCGAGGCGCGCTCGGTGTTCGGCAAGAACGAGCCGCTGCCCGGTCCCAAGCCGCAGCTGTTCTTCGCCCCCGACCATGCGGTCGCCTTCTTCAAGGCGCACGGCGCGGAGGAAGGCGGCAAGCTGGTCGCGGCGGCATGGCGCGAGTTCCTGAAGGCGGCGGAAGGCACCATCGCGATCGAACGCCACACCGGCCTCGAAGCTGCGCGCGAGGTGTTCACGACGATGGTCGCCGGGCAGATCGACCCGGCCAAGGGGATCGTGATCGAGCCCTAGGCCGAGCGCCCGCTACTCCGCCGCTTCGGCCAGCTCCACGCGCTGCGGCCCGCGGATGAGGCCGCCGGGGGTCTCGCCCGTCCACGTGCCATCGCGGAAGGTGACAACGCCGCTCTTGATCGTGGCGACATAGCCGTCGGCCTTCTGCAGCAGCCGCTTGCCGCCTGCCGGAAGGTCGAAGGCGAGCCAGGGCTTGCCGAGCTTCAGCCGGTCCAGATCGATAACGTTGATGTCGGCAAGATAGCCCGGCGCGATCACCCCGCGATCTTCGAGGCCATCGAGCCGCGCGGTATCGCGGCACTGGCGCTTGATCGCCTGTTCAAGAGTGATGCGCGCGCCGCGCTTGCGGCTCTTGACCCAGTGTTCGAGCATGAAGGTGGGCGATGCCGCATCGCAGATCGTCCCGCAATGCGCGCCGCCGTCCGACAGCGAGTTCACCGTGTCGTCGGCGTGCTGGAGGGGCACAAGGAAATCGAGGTTGCCGTCGGCGTAGTTGAGGATCGGCAGGTAGATGAACCCCGTGCCGTCGCCCTCGCACAGAAGGTCGTAGGCATATTCCTGCGGGCTCACCCCGGCGGCGGCAGCTCGGGCGTTGATGCTGGCATCGGCGGCGGGTTCATAGTCGAAATCGGGGTCCATCTCGAATTGCAGCGTCCAGCCCATGCTGATCGCCATCACCACCCCGCCGATGTCCTTGGGCGCGTCGGTGTAGTCGTTGGGTTCGGCGAGCAGCTGCGCCTTGAAGGCGGGATCGAGCACCTTGGCGCGCTGCTCTTCCCACGGCAGGTCGGCGATCGCCATCCAGCTCGGGCGGAAGCGGAAGGGGTGGACGGTGCCCTGCCACGCCATGATGATCCCGTTGCCGCGCAGCGCGATCTGGGCGACGATGTTCGCACCATTGTCGTTCTCGGCGCGCATCTCGGCGATCTGTTCGTCGAGCGGCAGTTCCTTGGCAATGGATTGGAGCGCGGCGAAAGTCACAGGGATGCCGGCCTCGCGCGAGAGCTGACCCATCCAGGCGAATTCGTTCCACTCGCGCTTCAGGTCGCTCGCCATCTCGAAAACGGCATAGCCGCCCGCCGCCTTGGCGCGGCCCATCGCCTTGCCGATGGCGATCAGTTCCTCGGCGGTGGCGGTGGTGCCGGGGACGAGCTCGCCATCGACCGACCTGTGCAGCACGGTGCGCGAGGTCGAGAAGCCCAGTGCGCCTGCGCGCACGCCTTCTTCGACGATTGCGCTCATTGCGGCGATGTCTTCTGCGGTCGGCACAGCGCCCGGCTGCTCGCGGTCGCCCAGGACATAGGCGCGCACCGCGCCATGCGGGACGTGGGTGTCGACATCGACCGTGCGAGGAAGCTTTTCGAGCGCGTCGAGATATTCGGGGAAGGTCTCCCAGTCCCAGGTCATCCCCTCGGCCAGAGCGGTGCCGGGGATGTCCTCGACCCCTTCCATCAGGCTGATCAGCCATTCGTGACGGTCAGGGCGGGCAGGCGCGAAGCCGACGCCGCAATTGCCCATGACGACCGTGGTCACCCCGTGCCAGCTCGAGGGGGCCATTTCCTGATCCCAGGTCGCCTGCCCGTCATAATGGGTATGGATGTCGACGAAGCCGGGTGCGACGATCTTGCCCGCGGCGTCGATCTCCTCGTGCGCGCTCCCGGTCACCCGGCCCACCATCGCGATCAACCCGTCCTTCACCGCGACATCGCCTGTGAAGGCCGGAGCCCCGGTGCCGTCGACGATCGTGCCGCCGCGGATGATGAGGTCGTATTGCGCCATGTGTTTCTCCCGTTTTGCGGGCGAGGATGTCGCAAACGAGGCGAGGTGTCCAGCGCGTCAGGCCATTGCCATCCGCCGCGTTTCCTTCGTCGTTTCCGGCGCGTCGAGGAACTCGCGGATGGCAACAAGACTTTCGTCGGTATGGGTCAGCAGGAACAGGTGCCCGCCGCCCGCGAAGGTCACCAGCCGCGAATTGGGGATCATCGCCTTCAGGATCTTGCCGTTGATCAGCGGCACGACCTGATCGTCCCCGCCCATCATGATCAGCGTCTCCTTGTTCATGAAGGGCAGCGCGGGCAGGCTCGTCCAGCCGAGCATGCACATCAGCTGGTACAGATAGCCGCGCGGGGAGGGGGGCTTCAGGCGGCTGATATGGCTGGCCTTGTGATCCTCGCCTGGGCTCTCGACCATGCCGCCGTAGAGCGTCTGGAAGTGCTTGGCCATGAACTCGGGGTCCACATAGCGGCGCGGATCGGCCATCTTGGTGAGCGCGGCCGGATTGCCCGGCACCATCAGCATCCCAGCAGTGGTCGCGATCAGGGTGAGGCGCCGGGTGCGCGCCGGATGCTGAAGCGCGAAGTGCTGCGCCATCGCGCCGCCCCACGACACGCCCATCACATCGACCTGATCGAGGCCGTATTTCGCCAGCAGCTGAGAGGCCGTCCAGCTCATGGTGAAGGGATTGTAGGGCACCAGCGGATCGGGTGATTCGCCCGTGCCCGGCATGTCGAACATGATGAAGCCGCGCTCGGGCAGGGCGGCTGCCAGCGGTGCCACCGCCTCGATGTTCGCGCCGATGCCGTTGAAGAACAGGATCGGCAGATGGTCGCTGGGCATATCGAGCCGCCAGGCCGCAGTCCGTAGCGTCCGGCCGCCGACTTGCTCCATCGAGACGACCGCGTCGTCCATGGGATTGGTCACGTAGTCACGTCCTTTCTGCGCCCCCCGAAGGAGGGCGGGTTGGGCGCGCACGCCGATCCCTTAGCGCGCGCGCCCACAAACTTTGCGCCATCGTTCCGGTGCCGGAACGCCCCTGACGCGGGAAGCCCTGTATCAGACTTCTTCGACGACGTAGAGTCCCGGTGCGGCTTCCATGGCGGCATAGGTCGCGTTGCCGAGGTTAGCGGGCGCCGCCTTCTTCTTGCCCGAACGCTTCTGCACCCATTCCATCCACAGCGGCCACCAGCTCCCCGCAACCTCCTGCGTGCCCTGCAGCCATTCGTCGGCGGTCTCGGGGAGCTTGCCCGGCTTCTTCTGGACGAAATACTTGGCCTTGGGGTTGCCCGGAGGGTTGAGGATCGCCTGCATGTGGCCGCTCTGCGAGAGCACGTAGGTCACGTCCTTGGATCCGAACAGCTGGGTCGAACGATAGGTCGCCTTCCACGGGGTGATGTGATCGGTCACCCCGCCGAGGATGAAGAGGTCCGCGGTCACCTTGCTGAGATCGACCTTGTGCCCGGCCATTTCGACCTCGCCCTGCTTGGTGAAGGCAAGCGTTTCGAACAGGGTGAGGAAATCGCCCATCAGGCTGGAGGACAGGTTGGTCGCATCCGCATTCCAGAACAATACGTCGAAGGCCGGCGGGTCCTGCCCCAGCAAGTAGTTGTTGATGACGTAGTTCCAGATGAGGTCGTTGGGGCGCAGCCAGGCAAAGCCGCGCGCGAGGTCGTCCGCCTTGATCACGCCCTGCTTCATCGCCCGCTGCCGGGCGAGCTGCATCCCGTTCTCGCTGACCAGCGATCCGGCCTCGATATCGGTCGGCTTGGGGTGGAGCACGCAGACCATCAGCGTCAGCGTGCCGAGCACCGGGTTGCCCGTGGCGGCAAGCTTGGACGCCAGCACCGAGGCCGTCTGCCCGCCCGAGCATCCGGCCGAGACGTTGACCTTCTTCGATCCGGTGATCGCCGAGACCACCTCCAAGGCCTTCTCGCAGGCCGCGATGTAATCGGCCATGCCCCAGTGGCCCTGATCCTTCGACGGATTGCGCCACGAGATGACGAAGGTCTGGATCCCGTTGTCGACCTGCCACTTGATCACCGACTTGTCCGGCGAGAGGTCGTTGATGTACATCTTGTTGATCTGCGGCGGGATCGTCAGCTGAGGGATTTCATAGACTTCCGGCGTGGTCGGCGCATATTGCAGCAGCTCCATGATCTCGTCGCGGTAGACCACGTTGCCCTTGGAGGTCGCGATATTCTTGCCCAGCTTGAAGGGGCGCTTGTCGACCTGGCTGACCATCCCCTTGTTGTGGACCATGTCGTTATAGGCGTTCTGGAGCCCCTTGATGAGGCTGAGGCCGCCCGAATTGATGATCTGCTTCTGCGCGGTCGGGTTGCCGACCAGCGAATTGGTGGGGGCAAGGCCATCGAGGATGATGTTGGCGATGAAGTTCGCGCGGTTGCGTTCCAGCTCGTCGAGTTCGAGCTCCTCGAGCCAGTTCTTCATCCCCTTCTGCACGGCGAGGTAATATTGCGCGCCGGCGCGGAAGAACGGGTTGTACTGCCACGCCGGGTCCATGAACCGCTTGTCCTTGGGATCGGGCGCAAGTTCACTTTTGCCGGTCATGATCTTCACCATGTCCTGCGCCATTGCGGTGCTGTGGCGCAGGAAGCGCGATGGGTCCGAGGCGGTTTCGCGCAGCAGCAGCGCGACCGCACTGACGAAGTCCTCGCGCGCCACCCCGATCAGGGGGCCGAGGGCGTTGGTGGACTGGGCTGCTTCGTTCTCGAGCTTGACTTCGCTGCGTGCCATTTGATCCCCTCTTGATCGACCTTGCGCGTGCCGCTTGGGACAGCTTTGGGTTAACGTGGTCGTACTCCCTGAGAATGCAGACTTGCAACCCAAGTTGCAAGCATCAGCAAGGGGCCGCCGTGCGCGGACCGGGGCGAATTGGTTCAGGAATTAAGGACCCCGATTAACGATTTTCTAGGCCATCCCGATGCATGGCCGCCCCATGGCCGGGGACCCTATCCGCAAATCCGATCCCGACAATTCGCGTCCGCTCGGGGCAGGGCGCGAATTGCGTGCGGTCGCCAATGCGCGGGCCGCCACCGCCGCCACCGCCGAGGTTGCCGCGGGCGAAGACCGGGCGCACGGCGAACGGCGCGGGGTCGAACGGCTGCGCATCGAACGATCGGGCGGCTTGCAGCAGGCGATCGACGAGCCCGCCAGCGAGCAGAGCTTCTTCCTCCCCCGCCAGGCCGGCGGCATGACGCTGTTCCTAGTCGCCGCCTTTATCCTGGCAGCAGGGGTGTTCCAGGGCCTGCCTTCGACCACCACCATATCCTTCGCGCTCGCCTCGGCGGCTCTGTTCGCCTGCGGGTCGCTGTTCGCGGTGATCGAGCGCCGGGCCGAGGCAATGAACGGGCTCCGGCTCGGGATTGTATTCGTCGGGATCGTGCTGCCGATGGCCTGCGCGGGCCTCGCGCTGGCGCTGTGGGTGGGCGAGGGCCTGCCCTGGCAATGGGCGATTGCGACGCTCGTGTGTATCAACGCTGCCGCCGCTGCGCAGTTCGACATGCGCATCATCTCGCTGTTCTGCGCCAAGATCGCCAGCTGGGCCGGGTTTGCCGTGCTGGTGCCAGAAGGCATCACCTTTGCCGCGGTCTTCGCCGCCGCGCTGACTCTGTCGCTGATCGCGCGGCTCGAATGGAAGGCCGTTCAGAAGCGCCGTGCTGCCCGCGAGGCGCGCGAGCGGGTCGCTGCGCGCGCCGAGGACATTCTGCGCAGCTTCGAGGAGACCGGGCAGGGCTGGTTCTGGGAAACGGACCGGCGCGGGCTGATCACCTATATCTCCCCCAAGGCCGCTACCGTGCTGGGCAAAACGAGCGAGGAGGTCGTCGGCATGCCCCTGAGCGAGATCGTCAATCCCTCGCAGGGCGCGGCCGATGCCGAACGCACGCTCGCCTTTCACCTCTCCGCCCGCTCGGCCTTCCACGATGTCGAGGTGCGCGCCGCGACCACGGGCGATGAACGCTGGTGGGCGCTCGCGGGCCGTCCGGTCTACGACAGTTACAAGAACTTCTGCGGCTTCCGCGGCCACGGCACCGACCTCACCGAGAAGCGCCGCTCGGAACAGCAGGTCTCGCGCCTCGCCCACTATGATTCGCTCACCGGCCTCGCGAACCGCGTGCAGATGAGCCAGGCGCTCGAGCAGATCCTCGCCGCGCCCAGCGGTCGCGAGCGCGCCTGCGCAGTGCTGATGCTCGATCTCGACCGCTTCAAGCATGTCAATGACACGCTCGGCCACCCGGCGGGCGATGCGCTGCTCAAGCAGGTCGCCCAGCGGCTCGAGCGCGCGATGGACGGTCAGGGTCGCTGCGGCCGGCTTGGCGGCGACGAATTCCAGGTGATCGTGCCGGGTGACCGGGACCGCCACACCCTCGGCAATATGGCGCAAGCGATCATCAATTCGCTCTCGCAGCCCTATTCGATCGAGGGCCAGAGCGTGGTGATCGGTGCCTCGGTCGGGATCGCGCTCGCACCCGAGCACGGCTCGACCAGCGACGAGCTGATCCGCAATGTCGATCTTGCGCTCTATGCGGCCAAGGATGCCGGGCGCGGGGTGTTCCGCTTCTACGCCGAAGACCTCCACGCCGCCGCCGAAGAGCGCGCCGAGCTTGAGCAGGATCTGCGCGAGGCAATCGCCAGAGGCGAGCTCCAGCTTTATTACCAGCCAGTGGTCTTTGCCGCGAACGAGAAGATCGTCGGCTTCGAGGCGCTGATGCGCTGGCAGCACCCCAAGCGCGGGTGGATCAGCCCGGCCAAGTTTGTCCCCATCGCCGAGGATGCAGGGCTGATCGACCGGATCGGTCAATGGGCGCTGCGCACGGCCTGCGCGGACCTTGCCCGCTGGCCGCGCTCGATCCGCTGCGCGGTCAACGTCTCGGCGCTGCAATTCGCCAACCCCGATCTGCCGCTCATCGTCCACAACGCCCTCGTCCACAGCGGCGTCGCGCCCTCGCGGCTCGAGCTGGAGATCACCGAGAGCGTGTTCCTCAACGACACGCAGGGCACCGACGCGATGTTCAAGGCGCTCAAGCGGGTCGGCGTGCGCCTGGCGCTCGACGATTTCGGCACGGGCTATTCCTCCTTGGGCTATCTCAAGAAGGCGCCGTTCGACAAGATCAAGATCGATCAGAGCTTCGTGCGCGGCGCGACCGAAGAGGGCAGCCGCAATGGCGCGATCATCGCTTCGATCACCAGCCTTGCCGAAGCGCTGCACATGGATACCACCGCAGAAGGCGTGGAAACGCTGGACGAGCTTGAACTGGTGCGCCTGCTCGGCTGCTCGCATATCCAGGGCTACATCTACTTCAAGCCGATGAGCGCCGCGGATGCCACCGCGCTGGTCTCGGGCGATCTGCTGGTCGAACCCGACGGGCCGCAATGCGCCCGTGCCCCGCGTCAGAATCTTCTGCGCAAGGTCGTCGTGGTCTATAATGGCAACCGCCTCCACGCGACCTTGCGCAACATCTCCGAGAGCGGCGCGATGATCGAAGGCCTGTGGAACATGCCCGTCGGCACGGCCGTGCGGGTCGAATTTTCCGCCGACAAGACCGTCACCGCGCAGGTGCGCTGGTCGCGCGAGAACCGGGTCGGGATCGAATTCCACCAGCCGCTGAAGCGCCGCGCCGATGGCACCTTCGCGGTGCTGAAGAGCGCGCCGGGGCAGGCCGCAACCTGGTAGCGCAGAACCCTGATGGCCAATTGGCCGCATCTTGCGGGCAGCCATCTTAGGTCAAAAGTAACCATCGGGCTTTAGATTTGCCAAACACGCTCCGGCGGCAGGTATCCCTTGTACGCCCGAGGTCTGGAGGTTTGCGCGCGAGATGTCCCTGAAGGGTCTCTTGTCTTCCCGTGGCGGTCGCAACGGATCGCTTCGCCCCGTATCGGTGCTGACCGATGGCGAGCGGCTCGCCATGCTCGACGAGCTTGAGCAATCGGGGCTGGGCTGGTTCTGGGCGAGCGATGCGGCTGGAAACCTGACCTATCTGTCCGCTTCCATTGCCGCGCGGCTCGATCTGCCGCTCGACGCGCTGATCGGCCAGCCGCTCACCACCATCTTCACCGCGGCCGAAAGCGACGGGCGGGGCAAGTCGCTGTCGCTGATGCTGGGCGCGCACAAGGCCTTTGCCGGCATGGCGGTGCGTGCGGCGCGGCGGCCGCAGGGCGCAGTGCTGCGGCTATCCGGCCAGCCGATCCTGAGCACCAGCGGCAAGTTCGTCGGCTTCCGCGGCACCGGGGCCGACATCACCGAGGAATATACCCGCGAGGAGGAAACCGCCCGCCTCGCGCGCTTCGATTCGCTCACCGGCCTTGCCAACCGCCACCGCATGGCGAGCCACATCGAGGCAACGCTCACCGCCTTCAAAGCCGCGCGGCGCAATTGCGCGGTGATGATGCTGGATCTCGACCGCTTCAAGCATGTCAATGACACGCTCGGCCATGCGGCGGGAGACGAGTTGCTGAAGCAGGTCGCAACCCGCCTCGCCCGCGCGATCGACCGCGAGTGCGAGATCGGGCGGCTGGGCGGCGACGAGTTCCAGGTGCTTCTGCCCGATATCGACGACCGCGGGGTGCTGGGCGAGCTGGCGGGCAAGATCATCGCCATGTTGCGCCAGCCCTACAGTCTCGAAGAGGGCCGCTGCGTGATCGGCGCCTCGGTCGGGATCGCGATTGCCCCGCATGACGGCATGACCCGCGAGGACATCGTGCGCGCGGCTGACCTTGCGCTTTATGCCGCCAAGAACGGCGGGCGGGCGCAGTACCGCTTCTTCTCGGGCGAACTCGAAAACGAGACGATCTTCCGCCGCCGTCTGGAGCAGGACGTGGGCACGGCGCTGCGCGAGCAGCAGCTGTTCCTGCGGTTCGAGCCGATCGTCGAGGCAGCGGGCGGCACGGTTGCCTCGCTCGAAACCCATGTGTGCTGGAACCATGCGCAGCGCGGGGTGATCGACGAGGAGGAGTTCGCGCAGATCATCGAAGGCTCAGCGCTGATCGCCGATGTCGGCCGCTGGGCGGTGCGTGCGGCCTGCGCCGGCGCTGCCGACTGGCCCGAAAGCGTGCGGCTGGCGGTCAATGTCCCGGTGCCGCTCTTCCTTGCCGACGACTTTGTGGCGCTGGTCAGCGAGGCGCTGGACAGCGCAGGGCTTGCGCCGGGGCGGCTCGAGCTCGAGATCAGCGAGGCGGTGTTCTTCGGCGATACGAGCGTGGTTGATCGCACGCTCGCGGCGCTGTTCAAGCTCGGGGTGCGACTGACGCTCGACGAGTTCGGCAGCGGCTATTCCTCGCTCGCCTACCTGCGCCGTGCGCCCTTCGACGCGATAAAGATCGACCAGAAGCTGGTCGCCGAGGCCGAGCGCCATGACAGCCGCGAAATGGGATTGGTGCGCGCGATCGTCGCGCTCGCCGGGGCTTTGCAGATGGACACCATGGCGGGCGGGATCGAGAGCGCCGGGCTGCTCGCCGCGCTCACGAATTGCGGCCTGCGCTACCTTCAGGGCCCGATCTTCAGCGAACCGGTCGAAGGCGAAACGGTGCTCGCCGAAATGGCCGGGGGCGCGTGGAAGATCGACCCCGGTGCTGATCGCGCTCGCCGAGCCCGGCGGAGGACGGTGTTCCGCAAGATCCAGGTAATCCACGACGACTATGCCTACGAGGTGACGCTGCGCAACCTCTCCAAGACGGGCGCGCTGATCGAGGGGCTGGCCGATGTGCCCAAGGGCACGCAGTTCGTGGTGGACCTTGGCGGCGGGCAGCTCGCGGTGGCAACGGTCACGCGCTCCAACGGCGATGTGCAGGGGCTGGAGTTCGAACAGTCGCTGATCGAGGACGGCTCGGGTGGCCTGTGCACCCGCAACCGTGTCTCGCCCTACGCACTTGCCGCAGCAGGCGCGCCGCTTGCCCCGCTTGCGCCCGGCAAGTTTATCGGCGTCGATCAGCGCGGGGCGGTGCCCAAGTTCGGCTACGCGCTTCCCCCTCGCGTCGAGCAGGTTTGACACCCTTGGGGCAGTTGCGTTTTTGGCGAATGACATTGCCGTGACCGGGCGCTACATCGCGCGGCGATGACTGACCTTTCCCATATTCGCAACTTCTCCATCATCGCGCATATCGACCATGGCAAGTCGACCCTTGCCGACCGGCTGATCCAGTTCACCGGAGGCCTCACCGCGCGCGAGATGTCCGAGCAAGTCCTTGATAACATGGACATCGAGAAGGAGCGCGGCATCACCATCAAGGCCCAGACCGTGCGCCTCAACTACACCGCCAAGAATGGCGAGACCTACCAGCTCAACCTCATGGACACCCCCGGCCACGTCGACTTCGCCTACGAGGTTTCGCGCAGCCTCGCCGCCTGCGAGGGCGCGCTGCTGGTCGTCGACGCGGCGCAGGGCGTCGAGGCCCAGACCCTCGCCAACGTCTACCAGTCGATCGAGCACGATCACGAGATCGTCCCCGTCATCAACAAGATCGACCTCCCCGCCGCCGAGCCCGAAAAGGTCAAGGCCGAGATCGAGGACATCATCGGGCTCGACGCCTCCGAGGCCGTCCTCGCCTCCGCCAAGTCCGGCATCGGCATCGAGGAAGTGCTCGAGGCTGTCGTCGCCAAGATCCCGGCCCCCAAGGGCACCACCGACGCGCCGCTCAAGGCCAGCCTCGTCGACTCGTGGTACGACCCCTATCTCGGCGTCGTCATCCTCGTGCGCGTGATCGACGGGAAGCTCACCAAGGGGCTCAACATCCGCTTCATGCAGGGCGGCACCCAGCACCTCGTCGACCGCGTCGGCTGCTTCACCCCCAAGCGCACCGACCTTCATGAACTCGGCCCGGGCGAGATCGGCTTCATCACCGCGCAGATCAAGGAAGTCGAACAGGCCCGCGTCGGCGACACCATCACCACGGTCAAGGGCGGCGCGACCGAGGCGCTGCCGGGCTACAAGGAAGTCCAGCCGGTCGTCTTCTGCGGCCTCTTCCCGGTCGACGCCGCCGACTTCGAGAAGCTGCGCGAGAGCATCGGCAAGCTGCGCCTCAACGATGCGAGCTTCAGCTTCGAGATGGAGAGCTCCGCCGCCTTGGGCTTCGGCTTCCGCTGCGGCTTCCTCGGCCTCTTGCATCTGGAAATCATCCAGGAACGCCTCAGCCGCGAATACGACCTCGACCTCATCACCACCGCGCCCTCGGTGGTCTACCGCATCCACCTCGGCCATTCGCGCTACGAGGATGCCAAGGTCATCGACATCCACAACCCCGCTGACTGGCCCGACGAGAACCGCATCGAGACCATCGAGGAGCCGTGGATCAAGGCGGTAATCTACACCCCCGACGAGTACCTCGGCGCGATCCTCAAGCTGTGCCAGGATCGCCGCGGCATCCAGACCGAACTCACCTATGTCGGCGGCCGCGCGCAGGTGTCCTATGAACTGCCGCTCAACGAAGTGGTGTTCGACTTCTACGACCGCCTGAAGTCGATCTCGCGCGGCTATGCCAGCTTCGACTATGAACAGATCGGCACCCGCGAGGGCGACCTCGTCAAGATGAACATCCTCGTGAACAACGAGCCCGTGGATGCTTTGTCGCTGATCGTTCACCGTGCGAACGCTGAGGAGCGGGGACGCGGCATGTGCGAGCGCCTCAAGGACCTCATCCCCCGCCACCTCTTCAAGATCCCGATCCAGGCCGCAATCGGCGGCAAGGTGATCGCCCGCGAGACCATCGCCGCCCTGCGCAAGGACGTGACCGCCAAGTGCTATGGCGGCGACATTTCCCGGAAGAAGAAGCTGCTCGACAAGCAGAAGAAGGGGAAGGCGCGGATGCGGGAGTATGGGAATGTCTCTATCCCGCAGGAGGCCTTCATTGCTGCCTTGAGAATGGGCGAGGAGTGAGGCGAAGAATCCCCCTCCTCTTCAGAGGAGGGGGTAGGGGGTGGTGGCGAGCGCAGCGAGCGCTCCGCACGCCGCAGGCACCACCCCGCTGCGACTAGGCCGCTGACGCGCCCAAGTCTCGCTACCCCTCCTCTGGAAGCGTAGCTGTCCCGAAGGGACAACAGGAGGGGGAGCAGCCCGCAATCCTCCCCGGAACGGGGAGGGGGACCACCGCAGGTGGGGGAGGGGCAAGCGAGGCGGCTCCGAAGGCAAGCGGGGTCTCACACAAAGCCACAAAGACACAAAGAGGCCGCACGTCTCCCCTCCCGCTTGCGGGAGGGGCCGGGGGTGGGCCTGTCTTAGTGTGGGCGCGTCAAAGTGCTCGCTCCGCTCGCTCCCACCCCTAACCCCTCCCGCAAGCGGGAGGGGGGGGAACAAGCTAGAAGCAAGAGGCCGCATTCCGGCCGGCGGGTGGCCGCAGGCCAACACGTCCGACGTCATTCCCGCGGCTTTGCCGCGACAAGCTGACTTAGCCAAATTGGAATAGGTCCATTTGTTTGCCGCTCATTTCTTCTAGTATCTTGTGCTTTGTCCTTGGGCTGCGGAACATCTGATAGTGAGCCACAGATTTCTGCTGGCTACAAGCAATCGAAACAATCTTAACGGCCTCGTCAATTAAAGGCTGGATTTCTTCATCTGCGGGAGCACGCTTTCCCTTTTTCGCGAGGATCAACTTCGCAGTGAAGAGCACAAACCAATGCCCATAAATCAGATACTGATATGATCCGCCGCTCTCGATTTGCCCTGAAAAGTCAGATGCGTACTGGTCCCGGAGCTGCTCGATTATCTGGTAGAGCTTGATGATTTGAAGAAGTTCATCGATATCATAAGACTCGTGGAATATTTGTGAGAAACGATTGCCAAAAATTGAGTCGGACTCACTTCTCGCCTTTTCTGGCTCATTTAGGAGGTATGAGAGGACTACCTGACCGAACTTGAGTGCGTCTATTCGTTTATCGATTGGCTTATCAAGATGCATATTCCTCTTCCTCTCGAAGAATAGGCCTCGTTCAGACAGTGCTAGCTCAAGTTTTTTAAGGACTTCTGCGTTGGATTTGAGATCACGAGCTTGGATTTTCGCTTGACTGTTTGTGGCCACAGCAACGCTTTCGACGATATCAGGCTCGTCCGTCGCATATATCCTAATGAGAAGCACCACATTCTGAAGGGCTGTTGGGTCGACCCTGTGCGCTTCGAAAAGAGAGTGCGACGTTTGCGCTCCGTTGACGATCTGAAAATCCTCAATCGTAATTATAGGGCTAGTGTGGCCTTTATTGTATGAGTAAGATTTACAAGTGATTGTAATTCCATTGTTCAGATACCAAAATAGATGACTGCGATCAGATGTGGCAGTTTCGATGATGTCAGCGTTATATCCGCCGCTCTGACCCAAAAATATTCTCAGATTATCATCGAATATATGCTTTTTGACCGATGATTTATCTGGACTAGCGATCATTTCTACGAAGGAGAAAGGATCAATGGACGCGATGACGCCGCGTACGTTCCCATCCGCGCGCTCGAACAGTTCTCGCCCGATGACTTGAAGTTGTCCCTTCTCCAGTCGCTTCTGGTGGCTTCCAAGATCCGTAACAAGTCGAGCTGCACCATAGTGTGTGTAAGAAATCTGCTCAAACTTCTTGGAGAGTTCGTCGAGGATGGCACACGCTGAATTTGAAAGACCTTCATCATTCGAGCAGAAGACAATATTATACCGGCAAAAAACTCCCCGATCGTGTAAAGCCCAAATCTGCCTCACTTTCTGCTGGGTCTGAAAATTTGCGCATTGCGCCATGTCATCAGACCGGTCGAAAAGATCGTGGATGAACGAATAGACCTTCAAAGCCTCGTTGTCGTTTATCGATTTGCGGGTTGAGGCGTGGGAGTCCCGATACTTGGACTGAAACAGGAAAACCTCTGCGGAGTCTTCTTTCTCGATCACATGGATCGCGTCGACTCCCCGATCATGTGCACCGTCGGTGATACTCTCGATCCGTTCCTCGTCCGCTGCTGGAAAAAACTGATCTAGAACCAGCCACAGAAATGCCCATGATTTCGTGGGAGTTCCACGGCGCCTAGAAATTTCTGCGACGCGCGACTCGATAATATCCCATTCCAGTCGCGAGACTGCCATTCCCCGATCCACTTCGATAAGTTCCAGCAGCGAGTTTAATCGGAAGTAGGTGTTCGAGTCCACAACGCGCTGTATTTGCTGACCTGTGCCGGCTAACAGCTTGGCCTCGCCAATTGGATTATCCTCGCCCGCCCCTCGACCACCTTCGGTGGTCCCGCTGACCCGCAAGCGGTCCGTCTTCGACTCCCCCTTGCAGGGGAGGATTTTTTGCGCCTCGCCCCTCAGGGGTCGAAGTTGTCGTCTTTGAGGCTCCACACCGTCTTCGGCGGCCGTGGGGGCTTGGGCTTGCCATAAGACCAGCCCTCGGGCGGGTGCTGGGGTGGCTCCTCCGTCTCGCGCTCCGGTGCGGGGAGGCGCGGCGTCTCCGGCGGGTCGTAGAAGTCTGTCGGGGTGCCGAGGTCGCCGCCGACCATCTTGCGCGTGCGCTCGTCGGCGTTCGCTGCGGCGAGGTCGCGGTCGCGTAGCTCGGCAAAGCGGGCGAAGGCGGCGAGGGTTTCTTCCGAGAGCACCGCGCGGCGTTCGGGGCGTTCGCGGGCGATGCGGCGGCGGATGTCGTCGATCTTGCGGTCGATGCTGGCGCGCACCTCGGCGGTGGAGACATTGGGCTTGCTGGCCTCGTGCTCGGCGATCCATTGCTTCTTGAGCTTGTCGAGCTGCATCTGGCTCACCGCGTTGAGGCCTTTCGGCCCGCCGCCTGCGGCAAAACGCTCGGGCGCGCGGTTTCGCAGCATGAACATCAGCAGCCGGTCATTGTGTTTGGTGCGGGTGCCGAGGAGCTTGCCGTAGGAATAGACCGGCTCCTCGGTGCCGTTGAGGGCGCGGTCCATGGCGACGTCCTCGATCCGCTGGATGCCGAGCGCGAGGGCGGCCTCCCAGGCGGCGCGGAAGCCTTCGGCACCGGGCTGGCGGCGCAGCTGGTAGGCGCCCTCGGAGCTCATGTCGACCGCGCGGGCGGCGGCCCCGACCGAGCCGGTGTCGGCAAGCGCCTCGATGAAGCCGCGCTGGCGTTCGGGTGTCCAGCCGTCGTGGCGCTGGTACTGGCGCGGGACGGGGGTGAAGGCGGGGAGCTCGCCCGCGGGGACGGGCAAGCGGGCGGTGCGGGGGTCTTTGCGGCGAGTCATGGGGGCAGAGGAACATATTTTCGGCGAGTAGGAAAATCTTCGCGCGGCGGGGGAGGGCGATCGTCACGCGTCGTTCCGCGACCGCTGGCGCGGCCGCTCCATGCGACGCGTGACGTCGAACGGGTTCGGCTGATGCCGACCCGCCGGCCGGGGTTCGGTCTCGGTCACGCAAGTCTTGCGACTTGCGCACAGGGCCTCACCCTTCACTTGGCGTTCAGGACGGGCCTCGTTATAGGGGCGGGCATGTCGATGAAGCTCCCCACTCGTATGGCGCAGGCTGCGCTCGCCGCTTTCACTCTTGCGGGCCTTTCGGCCTGTGCCGGGGGCGGGGGGGAGAAGGACGTCGCCTACGTGGCGCGCGATGTCGAATCGCTCTATGCCGAGGCGCAGCGGCGGCTCGACAAGGGCAACACGCTGCAGGCTGCGGCGCTGTTCGACGAGGTGGAGCGCCAGCACCCCTACTCGCCCTGGGCCCGCCGCGCGCAGCTGATGAGCGCCTTCAGCTACTACATCGCGCGCGACTACAACAAGGCGATCACCAATGCGCAGCGGTTCCTGTCGATCCACCCGGGCAACAAGGACGCGCCTTACGCCTACTACCTGATTGCTCTGAGCTATTACGAGCAGATCAGCGATGTGAACCGCGACCAGAAGATCACCGAACAGGCGCAGACCGCGCTGCGCGAGGTCAACCGGCGCTTCCCGCAGAGCGAATACGCGGCCGATGCGCGGCTGAAGCTCGACCTTGTGGCCGATCACCTTGCGGGCAAGGAGATGGAGATCGGCCGCCACTACCAGCGTTCGGGCCTGTGGCTCGCGGCCGATGTGCGGTTCCGCAACGTCGTCGAGAAGTTCCAGACCACCAGCCACACCCCCGAGGCGCTCTACCGCCTGACCGAGAGCAGCCTGGCGCTCGGCCTGCCCGAGGAAGCGGTTAAGTATGCCGCGGTGCTGGGCGCGAACTACCCCGGCAGCGAGTGGTACGAGCGCGCCTTCAAGCTGGTGGAAAAGCGCGCCGAGGGCGTCACGGCGTCTTAGTTTTGCGTGCGCCCCTCAGGGCGCACGTTCTCGGTGCTGTTCCCTTCGCTTCGCTACGGGCCCCTGCGGCTCGCGCGCGTGCGCTCGCGGCTGCTGCGCAGCCGGATCAGCGCATATTGTCAGGCGGGCAGGAATCCCAATTCATAGACAAGCGGGCGCAGCTTTTCGGTTAGGGCGGCGTAGGCCTGCTTGAACGGGTCGAAATCGGTGAGTTCGATCTCCCCATATAATTCGAGCGAGCGGCGCACCTGATACCATCCGGCATCGGCGCGGTTCAGTTTGTATTCCTGCCGGATCTTGTTGGGAAACGCAGTGGCGTGGAAGCGGGCGAACAGCCTGCGCCCTTCATCGAGCACCGCCTGGGCCTCGGGCGAGAAGGTCATGCCTGCCATGTAACGCACCATGAAGTCGCTTTCGAACCGCGCCTTTGCGCCGACCTCGGCTTCGGTGAAGGGGATGAAGTGGTTGGTGAGGCTCCAGTCGCGATCATTCCAGCGCAGCCTGTCCGCACCGGCAGTGAGGTTGCTGCCGTTGAACAACATCCAGACGAGGCAGTCGATGCCCTTTATTAGATCTGACGCAACTCACTAATAAAGCTGTCGATAACCGACCCAAGATCCGCGTATGCCGGATTTACCGCGAAGTGCTTGACTAATTCAACTTCGATCTGACCAGCCGACTTTGCATCTTCGATGCTAGCGGCTGCCCATGTTCGACCAGGATGTAACGTGTCCCAAGGTGAACGTTTATTTGCCCGCGTCGAAGCCGAGTCCCCATGTTTACCTAGTCCGTAGAGGATATTCGTCTCGCTATTCCAAATTGGGCGGAACAAATGGATTAGATAATCCTCTGCCGCCGTTTCCCAGCCACTTTGCACGACGAGTGAACGGAACTCAAAGTCAGCTATATCAATCGTGCTGTTAGCCTTTATTATGTTCTTCCTGTGGTCACTAAGACGACCGCACAGTTTGGCACCTTGTTCAACAGGTGTGCGTGCGTTGGACAGGCTTGGTGAGGCCTTGCCGACGTATATCGGCGTCTCGGTCTTGCTGATTGGCTGGTACTCGCGAAAGCGGCCGTTGTAGTAGATGGCATAGATTCCAGAGCCGTAAAATTTGGGAATTTCTGAGAGCGGGAGCCGATCCTGTGCCACCATCGCTAGCGCAACGAACCGGCCCACCACTTTCGGGTTGCTCGGATCGAAAACTGATGTTGGCTGGGCAACTGGATCGATTTGGGCCAACAAGGTGGTCAGCGCGTCTATCGCCTCCTTTATCTGCGCTTCAAGCTTCTTCCGCCCACCGCTAGACAAGGAAGCGTCACTTGCACTTGCTGTGAGCTGCTCAAGATTTGCGCGGAGTGCATCTACAGAGCTAAGGGATATACTTCGTTGGTTCATGCACTCTCCGCAAGCCGCTTGGCCACACCGTTTCCGACTACGCGAGCTAACTCAACAGGCACGGCGTTGCCAAGTTGGCGCATGGACTCTGTCCAAGAGCCATGCAGCCGGTAGTTGTCGGGGAATGTCTGCAAACGAGCACTTTCGCGCACAGTGAAGTACCGCACGGAACCGTCTGTCCGAAGCAGCATGTTCTCTCCACCCGGTACTCCATGAACACCGGCCTTGAGGGTCTTGGCTGGCAAATCGAGAGGGCTACCCGTGTGACCGGGATATGTTCGCGCTCCTGACTGGTAGCGGTGGTTGTGAATGCCCTTTGCTTCCGTGGATTCGTGCTTCGGATCGGGCAAATCGCCAATTGCATCCCGAACCGTTCGCCAAGCGCCAGTCTCGGGGCGTTCTGACAACTTCAAGGCTCGTGACAACAGACGGGGATCTGTCAACCCGATGACGCGCGCGTTATGTCGGTCACCGTAGTCGCGACTGCGAAATTGATCCCACAACAAGGCATCAAGGGAGTGCGTGGGCTCGGGGAAAGACCATTCGATGCCAAGGTCATCTCTAAACCCTACGAAAACTACTCGCTCTCGTCGTTGGGGGACGCCATAATCCGCAGCGTTCAATACGCGATAAATAACGTTGTACTTAAGCCCATTCTCCCGGCCTGCGGTGTGATGCGCTTCCAGGCGCGAAAGATGCGACGTCCAGTCTTCGTCTGTACCGCGCGTCAGGTCAGGGTAAGTTAGTTGATTGACGATGTATGCGAGATAGGTGGCAAACGATGCGCGCGTCAGACCTTTCACGTTTTCGAATACAAATGCCGACGGCTTGACCTGCCGGACGGCGCGAACGGCCTCACCCCACATGTCCCGGTCATCGCTGTGAGCGCGGTGCTTACCACCAAGGGAAAATGGCTGGCAGGGAGGGCCGCCACTAACGAGGTCGATTTTCCCTTCGAACGGCCTGAAATCGAGTTTTCGCACATCCTGCTCTAGCGGCTCCGGCCAATGAGCAACTGCACTGACCTTGACCCGCCTATTCTCGCGAATTGTGTCACAGCACCATCGGTCCCGTTCGACCACTTGTACAGGACGAAAGCCGGCTTGGCATAGGCCAATGCCGAGTCCACCTGCGCCTGCAAAGAGTTCGATTGATTGCATGCTATTTTCCATTGGGGTTGGATATGTTCATGAGTTGTTCTGGTCAAGCCGTAGCGCGCCACGACTCAACCAATCTTGAGTCATTAATCGAAACCATCCCTTGCGCACCCCTGTCAGCCCGAGCGCGCGGATATAGGCGTCCTTGACGTCTTCCTCGGTGCGGGCGGCGGCAAGGTCGTCTGCCAGACTCATGCGGTGTGATGGCCCTGTTCTGTGTGCGAAGTCAGGCTGGCAGGTATAGGCGGGCTTGCCCGGCGCTGGCCAGACATGGGGCATGCTTATGCCCAGCGCCCCGCGCCTCGCTCACCTGCGCGCGCGCCCTACGCCGGTTCGATCACGAAGATCTCGCCATCGAAATCCACGATATAGAGGTTGCCGCTGGCATCGACGCCGAAGCTCGCAATATTGTCGATCGTGCCCTGGCCGGATGGCGGGGCGAAGGTGGTGGTGCGGATCGTGAAGCCCGATGATGCGAAGGTCTGGCCTTGCACCAGACTGGCAGCAGGCACGCTCCAGATCGCGCCGCCGACGAAATCGCCAAAGATATAGAGCCCCTGCAACGCCTCCACCGGCCCGCGATAGACATAGCCGCCGGTGACCGAATTGCCCTGCCTTGGCCCGGAGCCATGGGAATATTGCGTGACCGGCGGGGTCGCGCCGCTGGGCGCGGTGCCGGAGAAGGCCTGCGTTCCTTCAAGCCGGGCCCAGCCGAAATTGAGCCCCGTCTCGCCCGGGCGGATCAGATCGATCTCCTCGATCGCGTTCTGGCCGACATCGCCGATGTAGAGGTTGCCCGTGACCCGGTCGAAGCTCGCGCGGAAGGGGTTGCGCAGGCCAAAGGCGTAGATCTCGGGCGCGCCGCCGCTCGCAGCGAAGGGGTTGCTGGCAGGGATCGCATAGTCGCGCGCGCTATCGGCGGGGAAGGCGTCGGAGGCGACATCGATGCGCAGGATCTTGCCGAGCAGGTTGTTGCGGTTCTGCGCATTGTCCTGCGGATCGCCCCCGCTCCCGCCATCGCCGCTGCCGATATAGAGGAAGCCGTCGGGGCCGAAATCCATCCACCCGCCATTGTGGTTGGCAAAGGGCTGGGTGAAGGTCAGGATCACGTCGGCAGTGGCAGGGTCAGCGACATCGAGGCTGCCGGCCATGGTGCGGTAACGGCGCACCTCGGTATTGCCGGCCGGGTTGGTGACATAGATGTAGAAGGTGCGGCTCGTCGCGAAATCGGGGGCCGTGGCAAAGCCGAGCAGCCCGCGCTCGCCGCCGCTGGAGATCGTTCCGCTCACATCCAGAAACGGTGTTGCCGCGATGGCGCCGGTGGCCGGGTTGAGGATGCGGATGCGCCCGCCCTGTTCGACCACGAAGACGCGGCCCGTGTTGCCGGGCACGGGCGCGAGATAGAGCGGCTGGGCAAAGCCGTTTGCCACCCGGCGGATGCGGAAATCGCCCGCGGTCTGGTTGGTGACGGTGACCGCCAGATTGAGCGTTGCCTGCGCGCGCCCGTCCGAGACCGAGAGCTGCACCTGATAGACATTGTTGCCGTCGGCATCGCCGGGGGCTTCGAAATCGGGCGGGGTGGTGAAGGACAGCGCGCCGCCTGCGGTGATCGCGAAGCGCGCCGCATCGGCGCCGCCTGCGATGGCGAAGGTCAGGGCGTCACCATCAGGATCGCTTGCGGTGGCGGTGTAGACCGTGCCCGAGGCGCTCTCGGGCACCGAGGCGGTGGTCGCCGAGGTGAATTGCGGGGCGCGGTTGGTGGGGGCGGGCGGCGCGGGCGCAGCATCGTCGCCGCCGCAGCTTCCGAGCGTCAGGGCGAGCGCGACAGCAAGTGCGATCCGCGATAGGCAGGTGTGGGACGCATGGCGCATGGCACTCACTCCTTGTGTTGGGTCACCCCTCAGAGCCCGCGCAGTATGACACGCCGCCGCCCGATCGCCAACGCAAGAGGGTGGTTTCTGCCGCGTTCAGAGCACTTTCCGTGGCCTCAGCGTGCGGCGCAAGGCAGCCCGGTGGATTGCCCGAGCATCCCTAGGTGACGCGGCTTTGTGGCTGCGCTATCCCCTTGGACGGCCATGCTGACCCGTCTCTCGATCCGCAATGTCGTCCTCATCGAAGCGCTCGATCTCGATTTCGCGCGCGGGCTGGGCGTGCTGACGGGGGAGACAGGGGCGGGCAAGTCGATCCTGCTCGATGCGCTCGGGTTGGTGCTGGGCGACCGGGCGGAGACCTCGCTGGTGCGCGCGGGCGAGGAGCGCGCCTCGGTCACCGCCAGCTTCGAATTCGCCGCCCTGCCGCGCATGATTGCCGCCGCGCTGGATGATGCCGAGATCGCCATCGAACCGGGCGAGCCGCTGATGATCCGGCGGCAGGTGAGGGCGGACGGCGGCTCCAAGGCCTTCATCAACGACCAGCCCGCCAGCGTCGCGCTGCTGCGCGAACTCGCCCCGGCGCTGGTGGAACTGCACGGCCAGCACGACGATCGCGGCCTCGTCAACCCGCGCGGGCACCGGATGCTGCTCGACCGCTATGCCGGGACCGATGTGGCGGGGCTCGAGCGCGCCTATGCCGACTGGGCGCGCGCCGAGGCGCAGCTGGCCGAAGCTCGCGATGCCGTGGAGCAGGCCAAGGCCGATCAGGACTTGCTGATCGCGCACCTTGCCGAACTCTCCGCACTCGAGCCCGTGGCGGGCGAGGAAGCGCGGCTCGCGGGCGCGCGCTCCGACATGCAGAAGGGCGAGAAGCTCTCGGGCGATCTGGAGGATCTGCGGCACCTGTGGGAGGGCTCGGATTCGCCGCTCGCGGCTTTGCGGGTGGCGGCGCGGCGATTGGACCGCATCGCCGAACAGCATCCCCTGCTGGCCGAGGCGCTCGCCGCATTGGACCGCGCCGTGATCGAGGCGAGCGAGGCCGAGGACAAGCTCGCCAAGGCCGCCGAGGCGCTGGTCCACGATCCGCACGAGCTGGAGCGCGCCGAAACGCGCCTGTTCGAACTGCGCGCCGCCGCCCGCAAGCACCGCTGCGAGGTCGACGACCTGCCTGACCTTGCACGCAGCATGCGCCAGCGCCTCGATGCGATCGAGGGCGGGGAGGCGCAGCTTGATGCGCTGGAAGCCGCCGCCAAGGAGGCCCGCCTTGCCTATGTCGAGGCTGCGGGCAAGGCCCATGCCGCGCGGGTGGCAGGGGCCGAACGGCTCGACGCGGCGGTGGCGGCGGAGCTGGCGCCGCTCAAGCTCGATGCCGCGCGGTTCCGCACCAGCGTCACCCCGCTGCCCGAGGATCGCTGGAATGCTGCGGGCATGGACGCCGTCGAATTCCTGATCTCGACCAACCCCGGCGCGGACTTCGCGCCCCTGAACAAGATCGCGTCCGGCGGCGAGTTGTCGCGCTTCATCCTCGCGCTGAAGGTCGCGCTGGCCGAGCAGGGCGGGGCGGCGACGATCATTTTTGATGAGATCGACCGCGGGGTAGGCGGCGCGGTGGCTTCGGCCATCGGCGAGCGCCTCGCACGACTGGCCTCGCAGGAAGGCCAGCTGCTGGCAGTGACCCACTCGCCCCAGGTCGCGGCGCGCGGGGGGCAGCACTACCTCATCGCCAAGGCCTCGAGCGGCACGGTGACCAAGACTTCCGTTGTGCTGCTCGACCATCCGGGGCGGCAGGAGGAGATCGCGCGGATGCTGTCGGGGGCGGAGGTGACGCCCGAGGCCCGCGCGCAGGCGGACCGGTTGCTGGAGGGGGTGTGATGGACACTATCGCCCTGTGGCGGCCGGTCGGCCCCAAGGAGCTTGCGCTGATCGAGGCGAGCGGCTGGCGCGAGTTTCCCCCGCGCCTGCCCGAACAGCCGATCTTCTACCCCGTCACCACTCGCGACTATGCGATCAAGATTGCGCGCGACTGGAATGTGCCGGCCTCGGGAGCGGGCTTCGTGACCGAGTTCGACGTGGATGCGGCATTTCTGGCGCAATACCCGGTCGAGACGGCCGGCGGGCGTGATCATCAGGAATACTGGATCCCGGCCGGCGAATTGCCCGCGTTCAACGCGGCGATTGTCGGGATGATCCGGGTTGTGGACGAGTTTTGCGCGGGATAAGTGGTGTCGAACTGTTGCTGTTGGTCGGTGCGCAGCCGGACCGGCTGCTGGAGGGGGTGTGATGGAATTCGAGGATTGGGCCACAAGTGAAATCCTCGCGATGCAAGAGGGGCAACGGACCTTTCGCCCAGGCGCACATCAATCGTTATTCAAATATGTAACATTGGACTTCGAACGTTCTTGGGACTTGCTTGGTGAAACACTGAATTCGTTTTCTTTGAGTGGTTCAACGCCTCGCGCCTTGAACGACCCGTTTGAGCTCTCTCCTAGCATTAGTGATGACCTGAGTTCTCTTGCGATCGCAGACTTAGACCGCTTGGAAGGAAAGGGTCTTATAGAACAAGCCTTAGAAATTAAAAATGGCTCAAGCTTTAGTGAAGAAAATATCTTAAGGTTACGGAATTCAGCTATCGCTCGCATTGGGCAAGACTCAAAATATGCGAGAATTGTTTCTTTTTGCAAGAGGCTGGATAGCCCGCTGCTCTGGTCACATTACGCGAATAAGTATCAAGGCGCATGCCTTCAGTTCATAGGGCGCGCATTCAAGATGGGAACACAAGTGGGATTGGTTAACTATAGCGCTGAAAGACCAGTTTATCCCCTCAGCCTCGCTTTGCGGCTTGAGCAAGCTGTCAAACAGCGACAATTCGGATCCAGTTACCGCCTTTTGAAAGCTGAAAGTGATAAAATTACATACTTCACAAAAAGTATAGAGTGGTCTTATGAGCAAGAAGTGAGGATTGTATATAATACGAACAAAGCGGATGTTGTAAGATTTGATCCCATTGGGTTGATATCAATCATCGTGGGGCCAAGAATGTCAAAATCGAATGTAGAGCGTCTTAGGGGTTTGGTTCGCAGATCGAAGGTTAATGAACTTCGAGTGAGGCATTCGAAATTGTCAGAAGTCTCATTCTCGATCGATTTCGAGTAATGACAAAAGACTCAAGTTTCCTCCTCGCCCTCCTCCTCCTCGCCGCCTGCTCCTCCGCCACCCCTGCGCCCGAGGAGACCCCCGTCGCCGTGCAGCCCAACAACGCCACCTACGGCACCGATGCCAACCTCGCCGCCTCGAAGCCGGATGCGATCTTGCGCTATGCCGACCACCCGCGCGGGTTTGCCGAACTCAGACTTCCCAAGGGCAAGGGCCCGTTTCCGCTGGCGGTGATCTATCATGGGGGGTGCTGGAAGACCGGCATCGCCTCGCAGGCCTACATGGCCCCGCTCGCGACGCGCTGGCAGCAGCTCGGCATCGCCACGCTCAATGTCGATTATCGCGAGGTCGGGGATGGCGGCGGTTGGCCGGGGTCGTTCGCGGACTGGGCGAACTCGGCCAAGCTGATCGACGAGGTCGCCGCGCGCTATCCGATAGACCGCGCTCGCGTCACGCTGGTCGGCCATTCGGCGGGGGCCTTGCCCGCGCAGTGGCTGGCGAGCGCGCAGGAGGAAGATGGCCCGCTGGGCACTCGCGCTGCCATCAGGGCACGTGCGGCGATCGTGCTCGACGGGCCCGGCGATGTCGGGGCCGAGCAGCCTGCCTTCGACGCCCTGTGCCAGTTTTCCGCGGTGGAGCCCTTCATGGGCGCGGCGCCCGCAGCCTTCCCGAGGCGCTACGCCGCAGTCTCCCCCGCCACCCATGCGCCGCAGCTTGCCGACCTGCTGTTCGTGCAGGCCAAGCTCCCCGCGCCTTCTGCCGCAACGCAGACCGCGCTGGCCGCTGGCGGTGCGAAAATCACGGTGCGCGAGAATGCGGGCGCGAGCCACTTTGCGATCATCACCCCGGGCAATCCGGTCTACACCGCCAACGAGGCGGCGATGCTGGCGGTGCTGCGGGGCGCGCAGCCTTGAGCCAACCCTGTTGCCTCGCGCCGCAGACGCGCTAGGCTGGTGCGGGCATCCGGGGGAGAAGGATCATGAGGCACCTTGTTCGGGCGACGGCGCTGGCCGCCACACTGGCCGCCTGCGCGCCGGTAGAGCCCGCGGCCGAGGCTCCGGCGGCCACCTTCGCCGTCACCGACACCGCCAACTACGACCCCGTGTCGGTCAACACCGTCCCTTCCGATCCGCCCACCGCGCGCATCGCCTATGGCAGCGCCTCGGCGCGGCAATATGGCGAGCTGCGGGTGCCGAAAGGGAAGGGGCCGTTCCCGCTCGCGGTGCTGTGGCACGGCGGGTGCTGGGCGGGGATGGGGGGCACCGCCAACCTCGCCGCGCTGGCGAGCTTCCTTGCGCAGAACGGGATCGCGACCTGGTCACCCTCCTACCGCGAGCTGGGCTCGGACGGGGGCTGGCCCAACACCTTCACTGATTGGGCGCAGGGGCTGGGCTATGTGAACACCCTCGCGCGCGATTACCCGCTGGACCTCAGCCGCATCACCCTGATGGGCCACTCGTCGGGCGTCACCCCGGCGGTGTGGCTGGCGAGCGGCGACAAGGGCGATGCTGTCGTAACGGGCGAGCTGCCCAAGGTGCGCGCGGTGGTGGCGCTCGACGGCCCGCTGGCGCTTGGCGCCTTTGTGGGGGTCGATGCGGCGATCTGCGGCGAGCCGGTGATCGCCCCGCTGGTGGGCGGCCCTCCGGCCGAGCAGCCGGGGCGCTATGCCATGCTCGATCCCGTCACCAACCCGCCACTCGCCAAGCGCCTGCTGGTGGTCGACGGCGCGCTGCCCGATCCCGATCCGGCAAAGCTCGCGGCGCTGCGCGGGCAGGGCATCGCGGTCGAGGTGATCCGGGTGTCGCAGGAGCAGCACTTCAACATGCTGGTCCCCGGCACTGCGGATTTTGCCGCCATCGCGCCGGCGCTGCTGGACATTGCCAAGGCGCGGTGAAAAAGGCCAAATCCATGATCGAGCGACGCGAATTCATCGGGACGGCGGCGCTGGCCCTGCTTGCAGGGGCCGCGCCCGCCTTGGCGAAGGGAGAGGGCATGGAGGACACGTTGTACGGCCTGATCGGCCAGCTGAACGCCGCGCCCGGCAAGCGGGCCGAACTCGTGGCGATCCTGCTCGAGGCGTCGGCGGCGATGGAGGGAAATCTCCTCTACCTCGTCGCCGAGGACATCGCCGATCCCGACGCGATCTGGATCACCGAGGTGTGGCGCACGCAGACCGATCACCTCAACAGCTTGCGGCCCGCAGCGGTGCAGGCCGCCATCGCCCGCGCCCGGCCGCTGATCGCCGGTTTCGGGATGCGTGCCGAGACCCGTCCGGTGAACCATGCCGGGTGAGATTTCCGAGGCCGAAGCGGCCAACGAACTGATGCGCCTGGCCCGCCAGATCGCGCACCACGACCGTCTGTATCACGCCGAGGACAGCCCCGAGATCACCGACGCCGAATACGACGCGCTGGTGCGGCGCAATGCCGAGCTGGAGGCGGCCTTCCCGCATCTGGTCCGCGCGGACTCGCCGAGCCGCAAAGTGGGCCATGCCATCGCCGCCTCGCCCTTGGGCAAGGTGACGCACGAGGTGCGGATGATGAGCCTCGACAACGCCTTCTCGCCTGAGGAGGTGGCCGAATGGCTCGCGCGGATGCGGCGGTTCCTCAACCTCGCCGACGACGCCCCGCTCGCCTGCACGGCGGAGGACAAGATCGACGGTCTCTCCTGCTCGCTGCGCTACGAGAATGGCACGCTGGTGC
Organism: Erythrobacter sp.; assembly: GCA_013822695.1. GTDB lineage: Bacteria > Pseudomonadota > Alphaproteobacteria > Sphingomonadales > Sphingomonadaceae > Erythrobacter. Next base: position 55,511 of record PNKW01000008.1, read on the forward strand.
GCGCCGCGACGCGCGGCGACGGGCAGGTGGGCGAGGATGTGACGGCGAATGTCGCGCACATCGCCGACATCCCGCAACGGCTCCCCGACGGCGTGCCCGAGGTGTTCGAGGTGCGCGGGGAGGTATATATGGAAAAACAGGCATTTACCGCACTCAATGCTGCGCAGCATGAGGTGGGCGGAAAGCTGTTTGCCAACCCGCGAAACGCGGCCGCCGGGAGCCTCAGGCAGAAGGATGCGAGCGTCACGGCGAAACGCCCCTTGCGGTTCTGGGCGCATGGATGGGGCGCGGCTTCGGCAGTTCCGGGCGCGACCCAATCCGAGGTAGTGGCGCGGCTCAGCGCATGGGGCTTCCCGGTCTCGCCGCTGTTCGTCCGGATCGAAGGGGACGCCGACGCCTTGGTCGCTCATTTCGATGCCATCGGGCGGGCGCGGCCTGCGCTGCCCTATGACATCGACGGCGTGGTCTACAAGCTCGACCGGCTCGACTGGCAGGAGCGCCTGGGCTTTGTCGCCAAGGCCCCGCGCTGGGCGCTCGCGCACAAATTTCCGGCCGAGCGCGCCGAGACGACCGTGCAGGGCATCGACATCCAGGTCGGGCGCACCGGCAAGCTGACGCCCGTGGGCCGCCTCGCGCCGGTGCTGGTCGGCGGGGTGACGGTTACCAACGTCACGCTCCACAACCGCGACGAGATCGCGCGGCTTGGCCTGCGTGTCGGCGACCGCGTGGTGATCCAGCGCGCGGGCGACGTGATCCCGCAGGTGGTGGAGAACCTCACCCGTGAGGAACCGCGCGAGGCGTTCCACTTCCCCGACCACTGCCCGCAATGCCACTCCGAAGCGGTCGCCGAGGAAGGCGAGGTGGACGTGCGCTGCACCGCAGGCCTTATCTGCCCCGCGCAGCGCACCCAGCGGCTTGAGCACTTCGTTAGCCGCAAGGCGCTCGATATCGAGGGGCTGGGTGAGAAGACGATCGCGCAGTTCTTCGCGCTCGGCTGGCTCGAAAGCCCCGCCGACATCTTCCGCCTGCGCCAGCGCCGGAGCGAGATTCTGAGCCTCGAAGGCTGGCAGGACAAGTCTGTGGACAACCTGTTGGCCGCGATCGAGGCCAAGCGCGCGCCCGATGCCGCGCGGCTGCTGTTCGGGCTCGGCATCCGCCACGTCGGCGAAAGCACGGCGCGCGATCTGATGAAGCATTTCCACGAGCTGCCCGTGCTCCGCGCACTGGCCGAACGCGCCCACGCAGGCGATGCCGAGGCGGCGGGCGAACTCACCGCCATCGACGGGATCGGACCGAGCGTGGTCGAGGCGCTCGGCGATTTCTTCCACGAACCGCACAATGTCACCGTCTGGGAAGACCTGCTCAACGAAGTCACTCCGCCGCGCTACGAGGTCAAGACCGTCGCATCCCGCGTCGCGGGCAAGACCGTCGTCTTCACCGGCAAGCTCGAGACCATGAGCCGCGACGAGGCCAAGGCGCAGGCCGAACGCCTCGGGGCCAAGGCGGCAGGCTCGGTGTCGGCGAAGACCGACCTGCTGGTGGCCGGCCCGGGTGCGGGGTCCAAGCTCAAGCAGGCGACGGCGCTCGGCATCGAAGTCATCGACGAGGCGGGCTGGGCGGCGATCGTTGCCGAGGCGGGATGATGCCTTTTGCAAGGGAAGCGGCCATGATCACCGTCAGACGTGCCGTCCTGCTTTGCGCGGCTCTGTGCCCCGGCACCGCCGCCCCGGCTTGGGCGCAGGAGCCGGGCAACGCCGCAACCGAATCCGCCGCCGCCGAGACGGTCACCATCCCCTTTGACCCGCCGCTTGGCACGCCGCTCACCTATGCCATGCGCTTCGAACGCAAGCGGCCGGGCGGCGATAGCGCCTATGATTACGAGCAGCGTCTCACCTTCGAGCGGACCGGAGACGGATTTGTGCTGCGGCTGGAGACTCTGGCTTTCATTATCGGCGGCCAGCGCCTTGATCTTGCCGACAAGCGGGTGCTTGCGGCCATCCCGGCGGCGCTTCGGCCCTATCTCATGCCGATGGCGGTCGAGCTCGATGCGGCGGGCGAGATGGTACGGATGCGCGATTGGGAGGCGATGCGTGCAAATTTGCGCGGCTTGCCCGAGACGGCGGCAAAGCTATCGGACCAACCGATGGACGAAGCCGCACTGGCAGCGGTCAGGAGCGTGCTCGATCCGATCATCAACAGTTCTGCCGAGGATGCGCCCGGCTTCATGATCCGTGGCTGGCCCGCTGTGCTCGGCTATGGCGGGGCCGAATTCGTTTTGGGCGAGACGATCGAGGCGGAAACCGAAATGACCGGCGGCATTTTCCCGCAACCGGTTCCGGCCATCCTGCAAGGTTCGCTGAGCCTCACATCATCGGGCAGCTTGCAACTGGTGCAGAACGCGGTGATCGATCCCGAGGGCTTGCGCGAAGGCGTGCTGTCGCTGCTGGAACGGCTCCGGGCGCAGGGGGCGGGGAAGGGCGCACCTGACCCTGCCGATGCCATTGCCGCGATCAGTATGACCGAAGACACCGAAATCGAATTTGATGCGCGCACCGGCCTGCCGGTCACCGCCCGGCTCGCGCGCTTGACGAAGATCAACGAGGGCGCAGGGATCGACGCCGGGACCGGGGGCGAAATTCTGACGATCACCTGGATCGCGCCATGAGCGATCTGCTCGCCGAGCTTCACCCGCAGGGCTTGCGCATCGCCGCCCTGCTGCGCGCCCGGGGCGAGAAGGTCGCGGTGGCGGACGGGGCGACGGGCGGGTTGATCGCCGCCTCGCTGCTCACCGTGCCGGGCGCGCTCGATTTCTTCGTGGGGGGCGGGGTGGTCTATTCGTTCCGCGCCCGCGACGTGCTGTTCGCCTTGCCGCGCGAGGCCTACAAGGGAATGCGCGGGGCCACTGAGGAATATGCGCTGCTCCAGGCGCGCGCCATCCGCGACAATTTCGGGGCGGATTGGGGGCTGGCCGAGAGCGGATCGGTCGGCGGTTCTTCGCATCCGAGCGGCGCACCTGCGGGACGCTCGGTGGCGGCGATTGCCTCTCCCAGCGGCATGACGGTCGATTGCGCGGTGGAAACCGCCAGCGACGACCGCATCGCCAACATGGCCGCCTTCACCCGCAATGCCCTCGATGCATTCGAAGATGCCTTGCGCGCCGCAGGTTCGCCTTAGAGGTAGCTGTCTGGCAAGGTTTTCCATGGTAAACCCGCGCAACGAATACAGGGGCACACAGGGATCATGGCGGGCTATTTCACCAAACTGATGCGCGATCTTGAATCGCCGGTCGAAGTGCGGCGCTTCGGATCGGGGTGGTTTGCGGGCTTCTTCGCGCTGCTTTTCGCGATCAGCGGCTTTGTCATGGTGGTCGCGCTGAAGTTCCCGGCGGTGTTCACCACGCCCGAGCTTCAGGTGGTTCGCGACTGGGCAGGCTTCCGCACGGCGATCCATGTCATGCTGCTGGCGAGCTATGCGCTGGCGCTGCTGAGCCTGCTGCTTCGGCCGAGGAAGGTGCTGGGCCTCACCGCGCTGATGATTGGCCTTGCCGCCGCGCTGCTGGGCGGAGCATCGGTCGAGGCCGACGACGCACGCGGCTGGGGGATGTTCTTCGGGATCGACTTCTTCATCGTCAACCTGCTCGCGACCGGCTTCATGTATGCCCCGCTCGAGCGATTTGTCCCGCACCGCCGCGAGCAGCGCCTGTTCCGCCACGAATGGCGCGAGGATCTGTTCTACTTCCTCGTCAGCTCGATGTTCGTGCAGATCCTCGCCTTCCTGTCGCTGGCGCCGTCGCAGATCATCAATGCCAACACCAACAGCTGGGACGCCTTCCGCGCAAGTGTGGCAAGCCTGCCGTGGGCGGTGCAGTTCATCACCGTCCTCGTCGTCTCTGACGTGCTGCAATACTGGTATCACCGCCTGTTCCATCAGGTGCCGTTCCTGTGGGGCTTCCACGCGGTGCACCACAGCGCAAAGTCGATGGACTGGCTGGCGGGATCGCGGATGCACATCGTCGAGATCGTGCTGCTGCGCGCGGTGACCTCGCTGCCGCTGTTCACGCTCGGCTTTGATGCGGCGGTGATGCAGGCCTATCTCGGCTTCATCTATGTGTGGTCCTCGCTGCTGCACGCCAATGTCGGGGGCAATTTCAACCGCCTCGGCCACTGGATCGCGACGCCGCGTTTCCACCACTGGCACCACGGGCTCGAGCGCGAGGCCTTCGACGTCAACTTCGCGATCCACTTCCCGTGGATCGACAAGCTGTTCGGCACCTTCCACCTGCCCGAGGATCGCTGGCCCAAGGACTACGGCATCCCCGAGGATGTGCCGACCGGCTATGGCGGGCAGTTCCTCTACCCCTGGACGCGCACCGGCAAGAAGCTGGATGAAGGCAGCGGGGCGGAACCGGCGGAATAATTTTCGGCCAGAAAGTTTGGGGCGCCTGTCGAATCCGTCTTGCCCCTCGCGTCTCCCTGTCAGAGCCTCGCCATTCCGGCTGGCCGATGACGGAGACGTGACATGCAATTCATGCTGATGATCAACGAGGACGAGAGCGCCTATGCCGGCCCCGAGGGCGCGGCGCTGATGGAGGCGACGCTCGCCGGGCACATGAAGCTCGCCGAGGATCTCATCGCGGCCGGTATCCCCTTCTCGGGCGAACGGTTGAAGCCTGCCGCGACCGCCACCACCGTCCGCTCGAACAACGGCGTGGTCACCCTGCACGACGGCCCCTTTGCCGAGACTCACGAGGAGCTCGGCGGGTTCTACATCATCGACGTGCCCGGGCTCGACGAGGCGATCGAATGGGCCAAGCGCATCCCCGTGCCCAAGGGCGGGGTCGAGGTCCGCCCGGTGTGGCCGATGGGGGCCGAGGCCTGAGCCACGCGCGCGCCGAGGCGATCATGGCGGCGCGGCCCCGGGTGGTGGCCGCGCTTGCCGCGCAATTGCGCGATCTGGATGCGGCGGAGGAGGCTTTTGCGGAAGCCGCCGAAGCCTGCCTCACGCTGCCCGACCCGCCGCGCGACTTTGCCGCATGGTTGTTCGTTGCGGGCAAGCGCCGGGCGCTCGATGCGATCCGCAAGGCGAAGTCTGCAGCGCGCACGGCGGATGCGCTGGCGGAGATCTCCGACATGGCCGACATCCTCACGCTTCCCGAGCCGATCCCGGACGAGCGCCTGCGCTTGCTGTTCATCTGCTGCCACCCGGCGCTGGGCGCAGAGGTGCGCGCTGGCCTCGCATTGAAGGTGATCTGCGGGCTGCCGGTGAGCGCCATCGCGCGGCTGTTCGTGGTGAACGAACAGGCGATGTTCCAACGTCTCACCCGCGCCAAGGCCAAGGTGCGCGAGGCCGGGATCGCCTTCGAACTTCCGCCGCGCAAGGTCTGGCCCGAGCGGCTGGGGGCGGTGCTGCTCGCCCTGGAGCTCGCTTTCACCGCCGCCTATGCCGATGCGGGCGGCGAGCTTTCGGCGGATCTGGGCGAGGATCTCGGCGCCGAGGTCGAGCGGCTGGCGCTGCTGGTTGCCGAACTCCTGCCGCAGGAGCCCGAGGCGCTGGGTCTGGCCGCGCTGGTGCTGCTGGCGCGTTCTCGGGCGGGCGCGCGGATCGATGCCGGGGGCGCGATGGTGCCGCTCTCGCAGCAGGACGTTTCCCGGTGGGACTATGCCCGGATCGAACGCGCGCGGGCGATGATGGAGGCCGCGGCACGGGCAGGGCGGTCCGGCCCCTGTCAGGTAATGGCCGCGATCCAGCTCACCCACACCCGCCGCGCCTTTGACGGGGTGGTCGATTGGCGCGCGGTGCTGCGGCTTTATGATGTGCTGCTGGCCCTGCGGCCTTCGCCGATGGTCGCACTCTCCCGCGCGCTGGCGCTGGCGCAGGTAGAGGGCGTCGAGGCGGGGCTGGACGCGCTGGACTCTCTTCCCGCCGAGAGGCTGGCCCTCGCACGGCCCTTCCACGTCGCCCGCGCCGATCTGCTGGCGAAGGCGGGGCGAGGGGAGGAGGCTGCCGCCGCGCTCGATGCCGCGCTCGCGCTTGATCCACCGCGCGCCGAGCGGCTGTGGCTGGAGGCACGTCGCGCGGGGCTTGCCTGAGGCCTATTCGGCAGGCTCGGCGACAGGTTCCGCCGTCCGGCGACGCTCGGTCACCTCGCGGAACGCCTCGCGGTAGCGCGGGTGCTCGGTTCCCATCCAGCGGTCCCAGAAGGTGAAGTAGAAGCCGAAATTGTGGCCCGAGGAATGGTGCAGGTCGTGGTGCGTGGTGGTCGCGATCCAGTCGGTCCACGGATTGTCCACCCAGCCTGCCGGAAACAGCTCGCTGCCCGCATGCGCCATCACGTTGCGGATCATCTGGTGCCAGATGAAGAACAGGATCGCAAAGCCCGCATAGGCGATGCCGAGCTGGCTGGTGATGAGCAGGAAGATCGGCACGAAGGCGACCTCGATCACCGCTTCGGTCGCGGTGAAGCTGTAGGCGGTCCACGGCGTCGGCGTGCGCGACTTGTGGTGGTGGAGGTGCGTGGCGCGGAACAGCCGCTTGTGATGCATCGCGCGGTGCGCCCAGTAGAACCATGCATCATGTGCGATCACGATCAGCACGAATTGCCAGGCGATGGTCCACAGCGGCGCGTCCTCGATCGACAGCAGGATCACTCCGGTCTCGCGCCCCACCAGAATGGCGAGGGTAACGAAGGCATAGACGACCACGGTCCGCATCGAGGACAGGAGCTCGCGCGTGTAATCGGCACGGGTTGCGCGGCGCCCCATCTGGATGCGGCGTCTTTCGGCAAAGCCGCGAAAGATGAGGAGCAGCACGGTCAAGGCGCCCGCCGCGATCAGATAGCGGCTGAGATCGAAATAGATCCCGAACATGAAATGGTCCGCCACGCGGGTCATGGCGTATTCGAGCGTCGACTGATCGGCGGGGATCAACATGTGCGGCAAGCCTTTGTCTGTGATGGCTTATGACATGCCATCATCGCCAGGCAAAGGCGCGTCGCTTGCGAAAAAAGCCGAAGGATTCTGAAATCGAGCACGCTTTTTCAGTTCTGACCGAGGCCCTCGCCAAAGCATTGCCGCCGAAAATCGCTTGGGCTGGTGCCGGTCTCGGCCCGGAATGCGCGGTTGAACGGGGGAAGCGAATTGTAGCCCAGGTCCATCGCGATCGTGAGTACCGGCAGGTCGACATGCTCGCGGTCGGCGAGCAGGGCCTTCGCTTCCGCAATGCGATAGCGGTTGAGGAAGGCGGAGAAGTTGCGATGCCCGAGCCGCTGGTTGATCAGCGCGCGCAGGCGGTGCTCGGGCGTGCCGAGGCGCTCGGCGAGTCCGGCGATCGAGAGGCCGGGGGTGCGGTAGATTCCTTCCGCCATCGCCGCCTCGAGCTTGTCCTTGAGCACCACCTCGCTGGGGGACAGGCTGTCGGCGTCGGGCCCGCCGGATTCGGATCGGCCCTCCGCGTCGGCGAGAGGGGCCTCGCTGCGTACCAGCAGTTCGGGCTCGGTGCGCAGCAAGGTCAGCCCCGCGAACAGCACCACCGCCAGGATCAGCACCGCGCCCGCGAGCGAGGCCTGCGGATTGCCGTTCATCGCGCTGCCGCGCCCGGTGATGAGCTCATAGGCGAGAATCCCGCCGGTCTGCGCCGCCACCAGCAGCGGCAGCCACAGGCGAAAGGTGCGGCGCTGTTCGACAAGGTCGTCGCCGCGCTCGAGCAGCGCGATCCGGAACAGGTCGGCGACCAGCAGCAAGCCCACGATATGGATGATGTAGAAACCAATATGGAGGTGAGGCAGCACAAAGGCTGCAACCAGCCAAGCCGCTGCCAGCAGCACCGGCGTTCCCCATAAGATGAGTCGCCGCGGCTCGTGCTCGAACACGCGCAGCGCGAAGAGCCAGGTGAAGTAGGGGGTGAAGATCGACGCGAAGTCGCTTAGCGGAAAGGGGCCCGGCAGGCCGATGATGCCACCGGTGGTGTTGAGCAGGTAACCGATCGCCCCGATCAGCAGTCCGGCGAGCGGCAGCTTGAGCCCGGGCCGCATCTCGCCCGCCAGCAGCAGCACCAGCAGCAGCAGATTCGCGCCGCAGGCGACGAGGCGCACTGCGATGTCGAGCCGCTCGATCATTGCGCTACCGCGTCCGCCGCTTGCGCAGCCACAGGATCGCCCAGTCGCCGCGTTGAAGACGGGCGGCCATGCGGAAGCCGGCGCGGGTCATGGCGCGCTTGACCGCGGCTTCCTGCTCGCCCGCCAGCAGCCCCGCAAGCAGCAGGCTCCCCCCAGCAGGCACTGCCTTGGCAAAATCGGGGGCGAGGCTGACCAGCGGCCCGGCGAGGATGTTGGCGATCAGCAGGTCGTAAGGCCCGCGCAGCTGGAGCAGCGGATCGTCCATCCCGTCGGCAATAATCATCACCGCCTCCCCGGGGCCAGCGCCCATCGAGACGTTGTTGAGCCGCGCGTTCTCCTCGACCACCCCGGTGCAGACCGGGTCGATATCGGTGAGGGTGCAGAGCGCGCGCGGCCACAGGGCAAGCGCGGCAAAGCCGAGGAGGCCCGTGCCGGTGCCGATATCGGCGACATTGCGCGCGATGACCCCGCTTGCCTTCATGTGCCCGAGCATTTCGAGGCAGCCCGCGGTGGTCTTGTGCTGGCCGGTGCCGAAGGCCTGGCTGGCAGGGATGACGAAGTCGATGGCTTGCGGGTCGGCGGGGTATTCGGGGGTATGGACATGGAACCGCCCGGCGCGGATCGGCGGCGCGTTGTGCTGGCTGAGGGTCACCCAGTCTTCGGGCGGCAGTTCCTCGATGGTGATCTTCGGAGCGCCGTCTTCGAACAGACCCGCGAGCGCCGCTTTCTCGGCCTTGCCGGGCTTTCTCGGATACCAGCCTTCGAGCACCCAGTCGTCGGGCCGATCCTCGGCCACCTCGCGCCCGGCGATGACGAGTTCGTAGTCCCAGTCGTCGATTCCGTCATGCGCCAGCAGCGCCGCCTGCACGACGGGCTTGGGCGCATAGGCGGTGAGTTTCCAGGTGTTCACTGGACACCTTGTGGAAGGTTCTTCTGCATCCACTCGGGATCTTCGCGAAGCAGGCGAACGAAGAGGCTGCCGCGTTGCGATCGCATGTAGCCCTCGCAACTGTTTGCCCCTGGCGCGCTCAGATCGCCGGCCATCAACTTGCCGCGCATCTGGCTACCCGAGGGATGGGGGGTAAGCACAAGGTCGCACCGGGCATCGGCGACCCGCTTCAGGGAAGTGAAGAACTTGCTCAGGTATTCCGCATGATCGATGAACCGGTAGGAGTCGCTGCTGACTGCGGACAAGCTGTCGGCGTAGACGACGGTGCGGCATTCGCTTTCGTCGCACGCCCTCCACGTCCAGCTCATTGCGCCGGGTGTGTGTCCGGGGGTGGGAATCGGCCACATGCGGTATTTGTGAAGCAGCCATTGTCCCTCGCCTTCGTAGAAAGGCAGGGCACTGCGCACGGGACGCATGGGTGGGTGCATCCCGAATTGCGGATCATCGGGGTGGTCTTTGCCGGAGAGCATTGTCTCGGCCCCGATGGCTGAGGAGACGATCTGTGCTCCGGTGGCCTCCTGCAGTTTCGCCATGCCGCCGACATGGTCGAAGTGCTCGTGGCTGTTGAGCAGCAGTTTCACGTCTCCGGGGTCAAAGCCCAGCGAACGGATATTGGCCAGGACAATATCTGCCCCCGCCTCCGTTCCGCTGTCGATCAGCACATGACCATCGTCAGCGGTGATGAGGATCGCGGAAATGCCGCAGGTGCCGACATACCAGGTATTGCCGTAAATCTTGAAGGGCGGCCCGGCCTTGTCCCAGTCGTCCCAATCCTCGCAGGCGGCGACCCAGGGATGGACCGGGCGAGGTTCGATACTGACCGGCGGCTGCTGCGCACCGAGCAGGGGCAGGGCGAGCAACAGCGCCGCAGGAAACCTACCGGACATAACTCGCTCCATTGGCGTCGATGACCGCACCGGTCATGCTGGGGGGCGCGTCGAGGGCGCAGAAGGCGATGATGGCGGCGATTTCCTCGGGGGTGGCGACCCGGCCCAAGGGAATGTCGGCCAGCAGCCCCGGCCCGCCGCGACTTGCGAGGTAATCGTCCGCCATGCTGGTGTCGGTGAAGCCGGGAGTGACGGCAAAGCTCAGGATGCCATCCTTGGCGTAGGCCCGCGCGATGGTCTTGTGCATGCCCACCATCCCGCTCTTGGCCGCGGCATAGTGCCAGTGCGCCGGGGAATCGCCGCGATAGGCGGCGCGGCTCGCGACATGGACAAGACGGCCCGCGAACCCGCGCTCCTGCCAGTGCAGCACCGCAAACCGCGACAATTGCGCCGCGCTGGTGAGGTTGACCCTGAGCGTGTCCTCCCACGCGTCAAGCCATTCGATGTCCGACCGTTCAAGCCGGTTCGCCTCGAAG